>DAOOVG010000018.1:0-29735 GCA_035369865.1 Paludibacteraceae bacterium
ACCGATTTCAAGTCAAGAATTTACAATAGGAATTCATGCGGATAATCATTTAAAATATTTTTGTGGATTTCTGCCAAAAAGTAAAATACAAGCTCTGGTAAGGTGTCCATCTTTTGTTATCAGGTTAAGTTTTTGCAAAATATTTTTTGTCGTATCCTGTTCGATGAGGGGAAGTCGATGGCGAGCAAGCGTTTTAAATTTTTCTATGCTTTCTTTATCAAGAACTTCCTCAAGTTGGTCTATGCTTGCATCTGCAGGAAGCTCATCCCATGAATTTCCTGTTTTTTCTAAAAGAAATGAAGACAGTTCTATTCCAGAAAGCTCTTGTGTAGTACTTACTGTTCTAACATAAAATTTTCCATCATAAGAAATAGGAAAAGAGGAGGTAGAAATTTCAATATCCAATAAATTTTTTCCGTTCTGAATTTCTTCTCTTACAAAAGGAGTTATTCCCAATTTATTTCTGATTTTGTTTGGTAAATCCTCCAATAATTTTTTAATTTCGGATTTTTCCAATCCAATCACCTCACCCTTGTCATTGCAACCTATATAAATGATACCACCATCTGTATTTGCAAATGCAGCAACAGTTTTTAAGTATTCATCATGCCAAGACTTTTTGAATTCTATGTTGTGATTTTCTATTTTTTCCATACCCCCAATTCTTCTAAAATTTTTTGTAGCTTTTCGTCTGCTTTTTGTCGTTCTTCTTCCGCTTCCCGCAACTGAATCACCGCATCTTCAAGTGGCAGCGTATCATCTTCACCATTTTGTGCTACGTAGCGGCTTGGGCTCAGGTTGTAATCGTTTCGGGCGGCTTCTTCGTTGGAAATAATTTTGCTGATGCCTTCCTCTTCTTTCCATTTTAAATAAATATCGGCAATGTGGTTGATATTTTCGTCGGGCAAAAAGTTTTTCGGTCGACCTTTTTCAAACAAATGAGATGCATTAATGAGCAACAAATGTTCTTTTCGGTCAGCCGGTTTGGCTTTGTTGATTACCAGAATAATTCCCGGTGCGGTGGTGTTGTAGAAAAGATTTTCAGGCAGCAGAATAACAGCCTCCACCAAATCGTTTTCCACAAATTCCTTGCGTATGTCGCGTTCGCGGTTGCTGCCGGCATTGCCGCTTCCACGAGAAACAGCGCCCGTATCGAGCACCACAGCCATTTTTCCGACATCGTTCAGCGAAGCATACATGTGCTGAATCCAGCCCCAGTCGGCACTATTGGAAGGCGGCAAACCAAACGTGAAACGATTGTAAGGATCGTTTTCATAAACCGTTTGGGAAAAGTTCTGATTCCACATGGGATTGGCAGTAACCAGATCGAATTTTCGCAAGGCGCCTGCTGGTGTTAAAAAAGCCGGGCGGTTCATGGTGTCGCCCAAAGCTATTTCGGCTTCCATATCGTGAATAAAAGCATTCATCTTGGCCATGGCGTAAGTGGCATGTAAAATTTCCTGTCCGTAAAAGGTCAACGGTTCCAGCGAAGGGTTATCGCCAAACTTTTCTTTGCCTCTCAGAAAAATTTTGATGAGCAAACCTCCCGAACCGCAACAGGGATCGTAAATTTCGTTACCGGGTTTCGGATCGAGAATATACGACATCAAAACGGCTACTTCGCTCGGTGTATAAAACTCGCCGGCACTTTGACCCGAACCTTCAGCAAATTTTCTGAGCAGATATTCGTAAGCCCGTCCCAGAATATCGGGTTCCACATCGTTCAGTCCCAACCGATATTTTCCGAGCACATTGATAAGGTCTTTCAAAACTTCGTCGCTAATAATTCTTTGTCCGCCTGCCGTAGCATTGAAATCTACAATGTCGATGACGCTTTGCAGTTTGGGATTTTCTTTGGCAATTTTTCTCACCGCATTGGTCAAATACTCGCCCACACCGGTAGTATGTTTGGCTATCGCTTCCCAACGGGTTTCAGGTGGCAAATAAAAACGTACCAGATGGTGGTCGTCAGACGAAAATTGCTCTACCCTTTCTTTGGAACCGTAATTTTGTGAAAGACGATTGATTTCGTCTTCAAATACATCGGAAAGTCGTTTCAGGAAAATGAGCGGTAAAATATAATCTTTGTATTTGGGAGCGTCAATGGGTCCACGAATTTTGCAGGCAGCTTCCCATAACCAGTTTTCGAGCGTTTTTACGTCGAGTCCGTTTTGTGTGGTCATAAAATTTTTTATATTTATCGATTTTATTAAATGTTTGCCTTTATTTTCGGTTGAATTGGAGTATTGGCTAAGACGAGAACAAATATAACGTTAATAACTTTGGCAAAGGTAAAAAAAGACTAAGGCTTAAAGGTCAGATCACTATCTCATGTTTTCTACAGCGGAACGTTATAAAAATTTTATTTTTATTCATAATTCGATCCAGTTAAGTTTGCTGTTCATCCATATTAAGAAGTCTGATTTTATTGACTAATTTATTTAAAGAAATTAAGTAATGAATAATTATTTCCCGCTTCAAAAATCTTTTTTATCTGATTAATTTCTAAAAAGGTAGTTCCATGTCCTTCTCCTAAACTGCCACTTAAGTAACAAATATTGTCTTCTTCATTTAATAATTTTTTATCCAATAAGTCCTTTAATGCTTGAATTAAGTATTCCTGGCTGCTACTTGTTTCTTTTTGATAGTTAGGGAAAATACCATATGATAAAGCTAATACACGCGTTAATCTTTCATAATAACACATGGCATAAACAGGTTTGGTACCACGATAAGCTGCTAAATTTCGAGCCGTACGTCCTGTATAAACATCAGTAATAATTGCCTTAATATCAAGTTTGGAACAAGCTTCAACTGCTGCATTTGCCAAAAAAGAAGTAACATCCACGTCTATCATAGGAATAGGAATGTCATTTTCAGTAAGTTTGGTTTTTTCAGCTTCTTCAATAATACGTGACATCGTACGGACAGCTTCCACCGGATACTTGCCATTGGCGGTTTCACCACTTAACATAAGTGCGTCTGTACGATAGTAAATAGCATTTGCTACATCTGTTACTTCAGCTCGCGTAGGTCTGGGATTATTAATCATGCTGTGAAGCATTTGGGTAGCAACAATAACTGGTTTTTTTGCCATTACACATTTTCTGATCAACAGTCGCTGAATACCAGGAATTTTTTCTTGTGGAACTTCAATTCCCAAATCACCACGAGCAATCATCACACCATAGGTATATTCCAGTATTTCTTCAATATTATCAACACCTTCTTGATTTTCAATCTTAGAAATTATTTTGATAGGACTATTATATTCATCCAAAATTTGCTGAATATCAAGAATATCTTGTTTGCTTCGAACAAAAGAATGGGCAATAAAATCCAAATCATTTTCAATAGCAAAAAGAATATTTTCACGATCTCGTTCTGTGAGTGACGGTAAATTCATCCGAACGCCAGGAACGTTTACACTTTTACGGCTACCTAAAATTCCATCGTTCAGAACTTTACAATACAAGTATTGCTCATCTTTTTTTTCAACTTTCAGTTCAATTTCTCCATCATCTAACAAAATATCGTCACCAATTTGGAGATCACGAACAAAAAAAGGATAACTTACAGCAATACATTCTTTATTTGAGATCAATTGCGGATTGCCTGTAATTTTTATAATATCACCACGATGTAAGTCAATTGCTTCATTTTCAATTATAGTAGTGCGAACTTCAGGACCTTTTGTGTCTATCAACAAAGCAATATCACTACTTACAGAGCGAACATTATTTATAATTTTCAAGAATCCGTCGCGATTCAAATGAGCTGAATTCATCCTAACAACATTCATTCCTTCATTATAAAGTTGACGGATAAAATCCACATCGCACTTTTTATCACTGATAGTAGCTATAATTTTTGTAAATTTCGTCATAATATTCAACTATTAAATGCTCGATAAACCGCACCTTATAGTTTTAAGAGTGCTTCAATTGCCAGACGATAGGAATCCAGTCCAAAACCAATGATACATCCTTTACAAACCGGTGAGAGAAAAGAATGATGACGAAAATTTTCTCGCTGAAAAACATTGGAAATGTGGACTTCGATCACAGGAATAGCAATAGAACGAATGGCATCAGCAATAGCAATAGAAGTATGGGTGTAAGCACCAGCATTTAAAATAATGCCATCACAAGAAGAACTAACTTGTTGAAGCTTGTCAATAATATCTCCTTCGCAATTTGATTGATAAAATTCCAGCTCAATGTCCGCGAATTGAGCTTTTAATTTCTGAAAATAAGTTTCAAAGCTCATGTTTCCATAAATAGTTGGTTCACGCACACCTAGAAGATTAAGATTGGGACCATTGATAATTTGAATATGTTTCATACCGATTGTTTTTTGGAACGTTTCACATTTTGAAAAGTAATAATGAGGGTAAAAGTAGAAGGAATCAATCCTATGCCATTGGCCAAAATCATAGGAAGATCAGGCAACAGTAGCCCATAAATAAACCATAGGAAAACACCAAAAGTCATTATCAGATACATAGCAAGGGAAATGCTATGGGTATCTCTTGTTTTGAAAACTTTGTAAGCTTGTGGAAATTGTGCAATAGCCGTACAAAATCCTGCTATATATCCTATAATGAGAATATTAAACGCCATGAGGATTTATTTTATTTGATACAAAATTAAGAAAAAAGTTAGGTTGATAAAATTCTAAATATTTACTAACAAGGATTAGTTTAATCCTTATTCTAACTTTCGAATACCTTTTCTTTCCCCGCTTGGCATAACGTAACAAAAAAGCATTTGATCCTTCTTTGTCATACTTCTTTTTTCAATCACGATGAGTTGTAACATAAATGCAATGTTTGCAATAAGTTTCTACGATACCTTCTGTTTGGATTTTCCTCAGGATCGAAACTTATTCTTCTTTATTCTACTTTCTCTTTATTATAATACAAAATTAGTGTTTTTTATTTCTAATCCAGTCCAATTATTTAAGGGTTGATACAAAATTCACAATTCAGAGCAGGTAAATTTGCAAGTATTTGATATCAGTGGATGGTTATTAATTTTTTCCGATAAAGATATTGATATAAGCACCAATGCCAAAGGGATTTATATTGTAAAATCTGGCGGTGGAAGAATGAAAATAAAGGTAAGATAAAAAATTATTGATGGGAAAAATTGAATGATATTTTTCTTGATTATGCCTATTTGTTATTACAAAAAGCAGTGAAATTATTCACTGCTTTTTTTTTCCTTTTTTTCTTCTAAAATGCGTAAAGCAATATCTAAAATTTTTGTATCATCCAGCATGACTATTCCACCATCAGGACCTGGCTCAATATGAATACCACAACTTTTTCCGTTCTTAAAATTATGACCACCAAAATAGTTCCGAACAGTTTCTTCTTCTAAACCAAGTTCATTTGCAATTTTTGTGATGCTACCAGAGGGAAGAGCATCTTTGATTCTACGAAGCTCGTTAAATGTTATTGTTTTTTCCATGTCAATAAAATATTTTTAAATGATTATTATTGGATGCCATATTTTTTATCCGCTTTAAATTTAGGTACATTCTTTTTTAAAAGCAAACCTTTTTTGAATTTTTATCACATAATAATTTTGGATAAATGTAAAAAAAATTAAGTCATTGTTAATCAATAAAATAAATTGCAATTCACTTATTTATTTTGTTTTATAACTTTACTATCTTTAACAAATTTTATTATCCGATGTAAAATTTATTTTTTCATTTGAAATCGTTTTTAGACTTTGTAAAAAATGTACGCTTTATTTTCTTTTTATTCCTGGAAAATATGTTATAAAGAATATTTTTTACTCTTAAATTCTTAAATACTTTGCTTAAATTTGTAAAAAATAAAATCATCCCTTCAAAGGATTATAATCATTTCATTATCTTATACATACGAGATGAAAACGTTAGAAAAAAACATAGCAGAGGCACTTTTACAAATAAAGGCAGTCAAATTGCAACCTCATAATCCATTCACGTGGGCATCTGGCTGGAGATCACCGATTTATTGTGATAACCGTAAAACACTTTCTTATCCTTCTGTTAGAAATTATATCAAAATTGAATTGACTCATTTAATTCAGGAAAGGTATCCTGAAGTTGAAGTGATAGCGGGAGTAGCTACTGGAGCCATTGCTCAAGGTGTGCTGGTAGCTGATGAATTGGGTTTGCCTTTTATCTATGTTCGTTCCGCTCCCAAAGATCACGGTTTGGAAAATTTAATTGAAGGAGATTTGCGTCCACGTCAGAAAGTAGTAGTAATCGAAGATTTGATTTCTACCGGTGGAAGTAGTCTAAGAGCTGTTGAAGCAATTCGAAATAATGGTTCGCAAGTGTTGGGTATATTTTCTATTTTTACTTACGGATTCCCAATGGTTGAAGATAGATTTAAGGCAGCAAAAGTAAAACTAACCACTTTGTGCAATTATAAAGCCATTATTCAACAAGCTTTGACTAGTAAATATATTTCTGAGGAAGATTATGCAATATTGGAAGATTGGCATAAAGATCCGGCCGGTTGGGGAAATAAAATATGATGGCTAATTTCATAAAAAACAAGTTGAATGACAAACTACGAAAGTGAAGTAAAAACTATTTTTTCAAATATTCAAAAAGTTTTTAATCAGTTGAGTGATCTGACAAATTTAAAAAGTTTGTTAGATGGTAACGAATCTGTGGTAAAAGATAAATTAAAAGATTTACAATTTGATGCAGACAGCTTTAATTTTTCCATTGAGACTTTTGGTAAGATTGGCTTTAGAATCACTGAAAGAAAACCTTTTGAAATCGTTAAGTTTCAGTCTGAATATTTTCCTGTGAAAACGAATGTCTGGATACGATTAAACCAAACTGCAGAAAATGAAACGAATATGAAATTAAGTATCGAAGCTGATATTCCTTTAATGCTTAAAATGATGGTGGATAGTAAATTGAAAGAAATGGTGAATTTGATGGCAGACACGATTAGTTCAGCACTAAATGTGAACAATTAACTTATTCAAAATTACTTAATTATAGTTATTTAGTAATACTATTATTATATATGCCAAAACTTTGGGATAAAAATTCAAAACAGTTAAATGCCAAAATAGAATCTTTTACGATTGGAGAGGATCGAAAATGGGATGGTTATCTGGCAAAATATGATGTGATAGGTACTTTGGCTCATATTCAGATGCTATGTGCTGTTGGTTTACTTAAGCCAGAAGAATTGGAATTATTAAGAAAAGAGTTGAAAAGTATTTATCAAGAAATTGAAATAAAAAACTTTAAGATTGAAGAGGGGATAGAGGATGTTCATTCCCAAATAGAATTAATGTTGACTCGCAAACTTGGAGATGTTGGGAAAAAAATTCACAGTGCCCGTTCCAGAAATGATCAAATTTTACTGGATTTGAAACTTTTTGCTCGTGCTGAAATAGAAAAAAACGTACACGCTGTTGTTAAGTTATTCGATTCATTTATAGCACAAAGTGAAAAATATAAGGAAGTTTTGATGCCAGGTTACACACATTTGCAAATTGCCATGCCTTCCTCTTTTGGCTTGTGGTTTGGAGCTTATGCCGAAAGTTTGGCAGATGACCTACAGCTTATGCTATCAGCATGGAAAATCACCAATCGGAATCCGCTTGGTTCTGCTGCAGGTTATGGTACTTCTTTCCCTATCGATCGGCAAATGACTACTGATTTATTAGGATTTGATAGTATGAATTACAATGTAATTTATGCTCAAATGGGAAGAGGGAAAATGGAACGGATTGTGCTTTCTGCTCTTGCTAACGTGGCAGCAACTCTTTCAAAATTTTCTTACGATGTATGCTTATACAATTCCCAGAATTTTGGATTTATCCATTTGCCAGACGAATTTACAACAGGATCCAGCATCATGCCACATAAAAAAAATCCAGATGTCTTTGAATTATTAAGAGCAAAATGCAATAAAATTCAATCACTTCCTCAACAAATTCTGACCATTACCAATAATTTACCTTCGGGCTATTTTCGTGATTTCCAAATAATTAAAGAAATTTTTATTCCTGCTTTTAGTGAATTGTTGAATTGTTTGGAAATAGCAACAATGATGGTAGAAAAAATAGAAGCGAATACCCACCTATTAGATGATCCACGTTACGATGATCTTTTTAGCGTAGAAGAAGTAAATCGTTTGGTGCTGGAAGGCATGCCTTTTCGTGATGCTTATAAAAAAGTAGGTGAAGAAATTGAATCAGGTCATTTTAAACCTCAAAAAAAGATTTCACATACGCACGAAGGCAGTATTGGTAATTTATGTAATAATAAAATTATTGCTTACACAAATGAGGTTTTATCACAATTCAACTTTGAAAAAGTTCATCAAGCAGAAAAGGCATTGTTATCATAAAAAATTCTTTTTTGATATTTAGCACAATAGAATTATTAAAAACTGGTTTCTTTTTTCCCCTTTATAGCATTATCTTTTTTTTCTAAATTTGTATTAGGGGCATTGGAAAAAGAAACATTTTTTTCTGCACTGCTTGAATGAGATTTTCTACGTGATTCATAAGGAATTGACAAAAATACATCAGAGTTGGTCAATGGTCTTAAATGAGGTAGCCAAATATAGTTTTTCAAATATAAATCTTTTTCTGAAAGTTTTTCCAAAGGATAAATTATTCCTGAAGAAGCAGGTGTCAACACAATTCTATCCACTTTTTTATCTTTCATATAAACAGTTACATAACTGCTTTGCGTCTTATTCTGTCCGATTATGGTAGAATCTTTGCTATCAATAGGATAATAAAGTGTTTCTGCATTCCCTTTGATATCAATTTTTTTAATTTGATTGCTATCAAGATAAGCAATGATTTCTTTTCCTGAAAGTTGATTGAAATGAATGGAATCATGTTTTTGAATAGCTATTGCAGACAATTGAATAAGTACTCGATCTATTTTTTTATTTTTCAAAAAAGCTTGTATAAAATCGCCCGTGATTTGATAATCTTCTGACCAGAGAATCGGTTCTCCATATAAATAAATAATCGAATCGCGTCCAGAATAAAATATAGAATCGCAAACCCCTTGAAGATCATTTCTGAAAAAACGAACATGATAATAACCATTAGCCATGTTATAGATTGAATCCTTATAAGTTTTTAATGTATCAGCATGCAGAAAAAGAGAATCTTTCGATGACCAGTCAACCAGTAAAGCAGAATCGGTAGCTAATCCTTTTTCTGAATTTTCATCATAAGAAACATAATTCCCAAAAAGTGAAGTTTTTTCTACTGTATCTTTTAAAATAACATGTTGAAAAGCTTCTCCATATTTTTGTCTTTTATCATAAAAAATGGTATCTCCTATGAGTGATTTTCCATTTTTTTGTTCCACTATAGAGCGGTCTAAAAGCATAGAACGATCATTTGCCGTATTATACCATCCTCTGGTTGAATAAATATCTGTCTCATTCTTGTAAATCACATGCGTTTTACCTACTATGTTGGCAATATTTGTTTTGGTATTGTATTTTAAAGTATCAGCATCCATCACAAAATTTTTGTTTTCCAGATGAACTTTGTCCTTGAAGAGAGCTTCATTGGTGACAGGTGAATATTGTCCCCAAATAGAAGTTAAAGTATTTAATTCGTCCTGAATTTTTCCACCGGTATAATAATAAGCCAAATTTGTCATCCGATCATAATTCATACTATCAGTAGTCAAAACTGTTTTCCGATTTTCCATACGCACATTTTTTCTCAAACGTGCAAGTTTTGTGTAGCCGTTATAATATAAGAAATTACCATATACAAATATAGTATCACCTTGCACCATGCGAATATTACCAAAAGCATCCAATGAATTTGAATTGGGATAAAAATAGGCACTATCGCAATACATCAATGCATTTTCATGTCGAAAAATAACATTTCCTTTTAAAACCTGAATATCAGGATTCTGAAATTTATCATAACTGGCTATTTCAGAATTTTCCAGATAAATTAACGTAGCATTTTTATTTTCCAGAGGGTTTGCTATCGGAGCTACTGGCTTTAATGGGGGCAGGGTTGTTGTAGGCTTGGTTAATTCTTTCTTTTTGACTTTTGCTGGCTTCTCTGATTCTTTTTGTGCTTTTAAAATTTCTTCTTTTAATTGTTTAGGCTTATTTTGAGCTTGTAAAGCGAGAAAAGGAATAAAAAACAAAAAAAGAACAACAAAGTGTTGATACACAATTCTTTTGTTAGCTGAAAAATAAGAATTAAATATTTTTTTAAAAATGGATGGAATCATGTAAAAATATTAAAATTTGGCAGGATAAATTATTTTTTTATCTTTTTATCCAACCAGGATATTGAAATTCACAGTTTTGCCATGCTGGGTCGATTCTAATATAAGTCTCCTTTTGTTTTTTAGCAATCCAGTTGCGCAAGAATTCATCTCTCTTTTTGTTTTCGTAATAATTTTTTATCAATAAATAATCGTCTTGTAAATTTGCTTTATGGTTTTCAATTTTCGACTTGACTTTTACAATGGCAACAACTTCTTTATTGGTTTTAGGATCAATCATTAAAAAAGGATCTGAAATTTCACCCACTTTCATATTGTAAACAATCTTTGCAATTTCGGAAGGTAAATCTTGATATTCAAATTTTGAAGTGCCTGTTTTCTCATTCAACATCAAACCTGCATTCATTGCTGTATTTTTATCATGAGAATAATAAATGACAGCTTGTTCAAAAGTCATTTTTTCATTACGAATTAAATTGGCAATTGAATCCATTGTATGAAAAGCTTTCTGTTTATCTTCTTCAGAAATGTGTGGTTTTAGCAGGATATGCCGACAATTAATACGGTCGCCTCGTTTTTCAATCAATTGAATAATATGAAATCCAAATTCAGTTTCTACAATTCGTGACACTTTTTTGGGATCTTGGAGATTGAAGGCTACTTCTGCAAATTCAGGCACCAATTGTCCTCGTCCTAAAAAGCCTAATTCACCTCCACGTTTTGCACTTTCTATATCTTCAGAATACAGTCTTGCCAGGACTGAGAAATCTGCTTCGCCATTATTAACTCGTCTTGTAAAATCCAATAATCGTTCTTTTATACGGTTGATTTCCTGTTGAGGAATGGGTGGTTGATAACTTATAATTTGCAACTCAACTTGTGAAGGTACCATAGGAATACTATCTTCGGGCAATTGATTATAAAAGCGTCGAACTTCAGCAGGGGTTACATTAATGTTACTAATTAATTTTTGCTGCATTTGTTGAATAATCATTTGATTGCGAATCATTTCTCGAAGATCTTGACGCAATTCTATTGTACTTTTTCCAAAGTATTCCTCCATTTTTTCTTTGGAACCTATTTGTGAAATAAAATAATTTATTTGATTTTCTACCTGATTATTGACAGTACTTTCGTTTGCTGTGATGCTATCCAGTTGAGCCTGGTGCAAGAAAAGTTTTTGAATAGCAAGTTGTTCTGGAATGACACAATAAGGATCTCCTTGAATGGGTGTTCCTTCATATTGAGCACGCAATTTATATTCTTCAACTTCTGAACGCAAAATAGCATCATCGCCAACAACCCACACAATACCATCAATTAAATTTTTTTGAGCATTTATATTTGGTAAGCAAAATATTAACAATAAAAAATTAAGAAGACAAAAAAATTTTTTCATTTTAATTGATTCGATTTTAGCTTTTAAATAAAATATTTCTTTAATAATTAGGGTTTTATAAAATTATTTTGTTTGTTTGAAAAATTCAATTTTTTTCTTTTTTATTGCATCATTATACAATTCTGATTCAAATTGAGAAATAAAATCAGCTTCTTTTTTATGGAGCAGGGTATGACTTATATCTTCTTTTGCTATTTCGTAAGGCATCGTTTCCCCTGCAGGAACAAAAGCACTTATTTTTAAAAAATAATGCTTGGCACTATCTGATAACTCAACAAATGAGTTGGAAGCTAAAAAACTGACAGGATCGTTAATTTGCAAAGGAATTTTCTTCAAAATTTCAGAAAATGGCATCCATTTGTTCCCAAAATAGAGATATTCAATAGCATTACGCAAACTATATTTTTCAATGTTTTCCAGTGCTTTCTGATTCCCAGATTTAACCCATTCCCGTACCATAGCCATTTGAGGAGCTGTTGGTGGAACTATTAGCAATAATCCTTGTATATAACTTTCTGTGGCAACTAATTGTTCTTTGTATTTTTCATAAAAATTCTTAATTTCATCTTCTGGTATATTTCTGGATAATCTTTCTTGAATCAATTGTTGTTGATATTCATGGATCATGAGGGACTTTCGATATTCTTCTACCAGCTTTTCAATTTCTTCTTGATTACTAATATTTCGCTTGGCATTTTCATACATCAAAGTTTCAATTATCCATTTTTTTATGAAGTTATTAGCTATTTCAGCACTGTCTGTTTTAGCAACATTAGCAGGAATTGCCTGCTGAACTTCATCCAGATATAAATAGTTTCCTTCAACCTGAAGAAGAGGCTGACGACTTATTTCGTGAGTTTTATGTACACAGGAAGAAAAAAAGACTATTAAATTTAAAATAAAAATTTTATAAATTAACCTCATGAAGTTTTTTACTAAGAGATAAACCGACTCTTATAAACAACAAAATAAAAGCTATGCAAGTTAGCTCTTATTTTGTATTTGAAGAACTTTGATAAAATTTATTAGTTTTCCTTAACTGTTTTCAAAACATCTTTGTCCACATAAAAAGGATATTTGGTCCTTAACTTTTTGATCCATTCTTTTTCGAGATAATCCTGATAATCACTTATAATGGCTCCGCGAACATCCGTATAATCTTCTGGAGATTTAAGTAAACGTCCATGAACAAAGACATAAGGATAACCTTCTGGAGGAGTATAATTATCTTTTACCTTAAAGATAAATTTATCTACTGCTTTATTATCACCTTGAACAAACAAACCTTTTTCAATTTTTACATATTGAATACTGTCATTTAATCGATTTAGCAAATTCTTTTCTATTTCTTTTTCCGGTGAACGTTTTGCAATAAGTTTAGCTGTTTTAAAAGTATTTTTGTCCTTACAGTAAATTACTAGTCCTTTAAAATGAGGTTTTGACCATTTATAGTCTGATTTATGCTGGTTAAAATAATTAGCCAGACCCATGGTATCCTGAACTGCTTTTTCCCATACTTCTCGATTACTGATTTCAAACAAAAGGATTCCATCATGATATTCCTGCATTAACAAGCGGAAATCATCGTATTTTTTTTCTAATTGGCTATCTTCATAATTTAACAATTCATTATCAACGAATTCATTCAATTTTTCATTGATCATTTCTGTTGGAATTGTTTTTTGAGTGTAAGGATTTTTTTTGATATAGTTAGCTAAATCCTGCTGTGTATATTTTCTGTCAGCAAAACTAAACAATGGTTTATTTAATTTACTAATGTTAACCAAAAAGATTGAATCATTTAAAGAGTGACCTTCAGCTAATTTATAAAATTCTTCTACGCTTTCAGGAATAACTTGGTAATTGTATTCAATCTTTAATTTTTTCAGAAATGATTGTTTTGGTAATTTACCTCTTTCATCATATTTGAGCCTCCTTTCTAAATCGGGTTTTATTTTTTCAAAGGAAGGTAAATTTCTCTTGTCCAATAATTTTATGATATGCCAACCAAAAGGCGTTTGAATGGGTTCTGAAACATCACCGATATTTTTTAAAGCAAATGCTGCTTTTTCAAATTCAGGAATCATTCTTCCCGTTCCAAACCAGGGTAATTCTCCTTGCCTTGAAGCAGAAGGTTTATCTTCAGAATAGTTTTTAGCTAACGTCCCAAAATCATCTCCTGCTAAAATTCTTTGATACAGAGAATCAATCACTTCTTTGGCACGCTTATTTTTTTCAGAATCATTGGAAGTAAACCGCATAATATGTGCTACGAGTACTTCGCCTGGTGAGTTTCTACGATTATGAACTTTAATAATATGATAGCCAAAAGAAGTACGGACAGGCTTTGAAATGGAACCAACAGGCGTATTATAAGCCATACTTTCAAAAGAATAAGGCGTTTGAAAAGCAGTTATCCATCCAATATAGCCACCTGTTTTCTCAGCCATTTCGTCTTCCGACATTTCTCTGGCAACTTTTGCAAAATCTTCTTTTTCTAATTGTTTTTGAATCAATTTTATTTTGTTCCATGCTGTCAATGTATCAGCAGGAGTAGCATTTTGAGGAATTCTGACCAGTATATGACTTACTTCCACGTCTTCTTTCATACGGTCGTAAGCTTCCTTTATTAGAGCTTCTTCCAACTTTTGATCTGTCAGATAAGGTTTTGCCAGTTGGGCTCGGTAACCTTTTAATTCGTTGATAAAGGCAGTAGTAGTATCAATTCCTTGAGCTTTTGCTTCTTCAACTTTCAATTTGAAATTAATAAACAAATCTACATATTCATCCAGTGTTTTTTTATCTAAAAGATTATTCGAGTTATTTTTATTATAAATATACTCAAATTCTGATTTATAAATTGGATTACCATTTATAATCATCAAGACTGGATCGTTCACTTGTGCAACTAAACTGCTTGAAATCAAGAGAAGAAGGGCACATTTATAAAAAGATAATTTCATTGGCACATTTTTTTAATTTATTGGTTATGGTTCTTTCGTAAGGTAATTTATAATTAATACCTATATCAAAGAGTTTTTTTCTTTATTTTGATAAACGTACTATTATTCATTATGTTGTAATATCGGAAAGATTTTTTCATCGTTTGAAGCTTTATTTTATTCTGGTCTGCTGTAGTTTGGTGCTTCACTGGTAATGGTTACATCGTGTGGATGACTTTCGTTGATACCAGCATTTGTAATTCGAGTAAATTTGGCATTATGAAGTTCAGCAATAGTTTTGGCTCCACAATAACCCATTCCCGCTCGCAACCCGCCGATTAACTGATAAATTACTTCGTAAAGTGAACCTTTATAGGGGACTCGCCCAGTAATTCCCTCAGGAACTAATTTTTTGATATCATCTTCCATGTCCTGAAAGTATCTGTCTTTTGAACCTTTTTCCATTGCTTCCAAAGATCCCATTCCACGATAAGTCTTGAATTTACGTCCATTGAAAATTATGGTTTCACCAGGCGATTCTTCAACACCTGCAAATAATGAGCCAGTCATAATAGTATCAGCACCAGCAGCCAGAGCTTTTACAATATCACCTGAATACCTGATTCCTCCATCTGCAATTAAGGGGACATTGGTATTTTTTAATGCTTTAGAAACTTCATAAATAGCAGATAATTGGGGGACTCCTACTCCTGCAATAATTCGGGTAGTACAAATAGAACCTGGTCCAATACCGACTTTTACTGCATCAGCACCGGCTTTCACCAAATCACTGGCAGCTTCAGCAGTGGCAATATTACCTACAATTATATCAATATCAGGAAATAAGTGACGCATTTTTTTAAAAGTTTCAATCACCCCCTTTGAATGTCCATGAGCTGTATCAATCACAATGGCATCAACTTCAGCCGCTACGAGGGCTTTGATTCGATCAAATACATCAGGGGTTACTCCCACAGCAGCAGCCACGCGTAATCTTCCTTCTGTATCTTTCGAAGCCATTGGCTTATCTTTTGCTTTAGTAATATCTTTGTAAGTTATTAATCCAATTAATTTGTTGTTTTCATCTACAACTGGAAGTTTTTCAATTTTATATTGTTGGAGAATATCGGCAGCTTCCTCTAATGTGGTAGTTCGTGAAGTAGTGATAAGATTTTCTTTGGTCATTACTTCATCGATTTTTTTATTCAATTCTCGTTGAAAACGTAAATCGCGATTAGTTACAATTCCCACCAAATAGCCTTCAGCATCAATAACAGGTATTCCTCCAATTTTATATTCGTTCATTATTTTCAACGCATCGCCTACTGTTGCTCCTTGAAGAATGGTGATAGGATTAGAAATCATTGCATTTTCTGCACGTTTGACAATTTCAACTTGTTTTACCTGTTCAGCAATGGTCATGTTTTTGTGGATCACTCCGATACCGCCTTCTCGAGCTATGGCAATTGCCATTTTCGATTCCGTAACAGTGTCCATCGCAGCAGAAACAATAGGATTTTTTAGTTCTATATGACGGGAAAAACGAGTAGACAAATCAACTTCGCGCGGTAGAACTTCCGAATAAGAAGGAATTAATAATACATCATCGAAGGTTAGACCTTCAAATTGAATTTTTTCTGCAATAAATGACATAGCTTTAATTTTTTACAGTTTTTGAAAAATGTTTTTTAAAACATTCTATGAAAATTATTGCACGCAAATTTACATAAAAATTAGCATAAAATATGTATAATTTAAAATTTGTTTTTCTTTCAAAGAATTTCACAGTTTTTACGCAAAAATAATTTTCAAATTGATTAAAAATTGTTATTTTTGTCTATCATTGAATGAATAATTTTATTTTCAAAAAATTTATTAACTATTAAAAAAATTGTTATGGGAAAAGAAGCTATAAAAGTTGCATCAGTAGATGTCAGCAAGTTACTTGAAATGTTAAATGCCGCACTTTCTGAAGAATGGTTGGCGTATTATCAATACTGGATTGGTGCCCGACTTATGGAAGGTCCAATGAGAAGCGAAGTTGAACCTGAACTTTTAATTCATGCGAATGAAGAATTAAGTCATGCAGAATTAATCGTTGACAGAATTATTCAGTTGGGTGGTACCCCAGTTTTAAATCCAATGGATTGGGCAAAATTAGCACGGTGTGTTTACGAAGCACCAACTGATCCTTATATTGAAGTAATTTTGGAACAAAATTTAAGGGGAGAACGTTGTGCTATAAAGCGTTATCAAGAAATTGCTAGTTTTACAGATGGAAAGGATTTCGTTACTCATCAAATGGCAATTACTATTTTAAATCAAGAGCTTGAACATGAGAATGATATTGAAGATTGGATAAAAGATATTCAACTCATGAAAGATGAATTTAAAAAGATAAGACTCTGATTTAAAAAATTCTATTGAAAGTAAAACCATTATAAGTTGGTTTTGTATAAACAAAAAATACAACCAATTTATAATGGTTTTTTTATATTGAAATAAAAAAATTTTTTACGTTATTCTTTATTTTTCCCAAAAATTGATTTGATATTTTTTCTTGAAGGTTTTTTATATTCTATTTTTTTTGGAAAATAAGGTTCCAAAAAAGTATTTGTAACAATCATTTGGTAAATCACTCCCCAATCGGGCAATCCTCCTAAATTGCGATCATCAATATAAATGTCGGCTCTGATTTTTCTCGATTGAGAGTCGTTTTCTGTCTCTTCAGGATAATTTTTATTGACCGCATAAAATTCTAATCCGCGTTTACGACAATACTCAACTGCTTCTTCCAGTTCTTTTCCCTGGCGAACTGTCCATAAAATAATTCGATGCTGATATTCAGTTTGCAGACGTTTGAGTGTCTCTATGGCAAAAGGAATTTCTGTGCCAATTTTGGGATAGGCGTGAGTAACAATGGTACCATCAAAATCGACTGCAATAATCATTAGTTTGTTTTTTAAAAAATTCTCTCAGTAGTTAAATAAAAAAATCGATAAAGTTATTCTTTATCTTCTAATTTTAAATCGTTCCTCATTTGTTGCTGATGAGGTTTGCAAAAAATAAGAGCAATAGCAGCAATAGCAGCACAGAAAATCATTGATTGCGAACGAAGTAAATAAAAAAATAAGATACCAATTATAAATCCTGCACCAACAATGAACAACCTTAATTGAGCCCCTTTTTCGTATTTCTTTAGTTTAAGTTCTTCATTTTCAAGAATTGACCATTTCCTTAATTTTTTATTGAAAAAATACAAAGTTAGAGGAATGGATCCAATAACAAATATAATCAATAAGCTGGATAAAGTAATTCCTGCATTACTTTGAGATGGAATAGAGGAGTGGTTCTGGGAAAAAATAAAACCAAGCAAGGCTATTATAACTCCACCAACAAAAATTCCATAGTATATATATAGTAATTTTTTGATAATTTTTTCGACCATTTTTTTGACTGTTAAAATGAGTGTAAAAATAACTTATTTAAGGGTTGGATTAAATTCAACACGATTTAGAATGGATCGTCCTAATGTCAATTCATCCGCATATTCCAATTCATCTCCGATGGCAACTCCACGTGCTAAAGTAGTGATTTTTATTTTTAAGGGGACTAATTTACGATAAATATAAAAATTGGTGGTATCACCTTCCATTGTAGTACTTAGTGCTAGAATAATTTCCTTAATATTTTCTTCTTTAACTCTTTGAATCAAGCTATCAATTTCCAGGTCGTTTGGTCCGATACCGTCCATCGGTGAAATAATACCGCCCAATACGTGATAAACTCCTTTATATTGCTGGGTATTCTCGATTGCCATCACATCTTTAATGTTTTCTACTACACAAATGGTTTGATGGTCTCTGGCTGGATTATCGCAAATAGAACAAATTTCCGTATCTGAAATATTGTGACAAACTTTGCAGTAAAGAATTTCTTTACGCAAGCGAATCAATGTTTCGCCAAAAAATTCTACTACTTCTTCAGGTTGCTGAAGAAGATAAAGAGTCAGCCTGAGAGCTGTTTTTTTCCCTATGCCTGGTAATTTAGCAAATTGAGATATGGCATTTTCCAGTAATGCTGAAGGGAATTGCTCTTGTCTCATAATCAATTATAAATACAGTTATAATTGCAAATTTATAAAAAATTATTTAGAGAATCAATAATCCTACAGATTTAATCCTTCAGTTTTTTTCACTAATTTTGCCAAATTCAAAATTTAATTAATAAATAGAATTTAAAAATGTCAGGTTTTACTATTTTGTTTATTATTGCTGCTTATTTTTCAGTTTTATTACTTATTTCCTTTATTGTCAGTAGAAAAAGCACCAATAATGATGCTTTCTTTTTAGCAAACCGAAAATCACCCTGGTGGATAATTGCTATTGGAATGGTAGGTTCATCAATTTCAGGGGTTAGTTTTGTTTCTGTTCCTGGAATGGTGCCAAGTATCAATTTTACTTATATGCAAACCGTTTTTGGTTTCTTTTTTGGTTATCTGATCATTGCAAAAGTGCTTTTACCTTTGTATTATAAATTAAACTTGACTACTATCTATACCTATTTAGAAGAACGTTTTGGTAAACATTCTTATAAAACAGGAGCTTCTTTTTTCTTATTATCGAAAACTGTTGGAGCTGCGGCTCGCTTATATATTGTAGCTTTAATTTTGCAAAATTTTGTTTTTGAAGCATGGCATATACCTTTTGAATTGACTGTTTGTGGTATTATCTTTATGATTTGGTTGTATACTCAAAAAAGTGGAATTAAAACTATTGTATGGACAGATACACTTCAAACCATTATTTTAATAACAGCATTGGTATTAATTATTGTAGAGGTTTCAAAACAATTGAACATGGGATTTGATGGCATTGTTTCTCAATTAATTAATAGTGAAAAAACACAGATTTTTGTTTTTGATGATTGGCATACCAAACAGAATTTTTTCAAACAATTTTTCAGCGGTATTTTTATTGCTATTGTTATGACGGGACTCGATCAAGATATGATGCAAAAGAATTTAACGTGTCGAAATTTACGTGATGCTCAAAAAAATATGTATTGGTATGGAATTTCATTTGTTCCAGTTAATTTTTTATTTTTAGTTTTAGGTGCTATGTTGTTAATGCTTGCAGAACAGAATAATATTGTTTTACCTGTTTTAGGCGATGAAATACTACCCATGTTTGCTGCTAATTATTTAGGTAATACAGTTTTAACTTTATTTATTATTGGGATTGTAGCTGCGGCATTTTCGAGTGCCGATTCAGCGTTGGCTGCTCTTACCACCTCTTTTTCAGTGGATATTTTAGGTGTTCAGCATCAAGAAGAGGAAAAAGCTATTCGTACAAGAAGAATTATTCATATTGGAATTTCTATTGTGTTTGCTTTGATTATTATTATTTTCAAAGCTATTAATAATAAAAGTGTCATCGATGCGATTTATACCATCGCCTCTTATACCTATGGTCCTTTGCTGGGAATGTATGCTTTTGGACTTTTTACCAAATTGAAAGTAAAAGATAAAGCTATTCCTTATATTGCTATTTTATCTCCCTTAATTTGTGGAGCAATGAATTATATTAGCATGCGATATATGTCTTATACTTTTGGTTATGAATTACTTATAATAAATGGTTTGTTAACTTTTGTAGGTATGTGGTTGTTTAGGATTCAGAATGATAAAGAGATAAAGCTTTTAAATCCCGATCCTATAGAAATTAAAAAGAAGTGATCGACAAATTTTTTATTGTTTGATTAAAAAACGTGGAAATTAAATCGGCAATATATATAAAAAGTAGTGAAAATTACTTAAAATGTCCTGAAGGAAATTTACCTGAATATGCTTTCATTGGACGTTCTAATGTAGGTAAATCATCCTTAATTAACATGTTGACACATCGAAAAAAATTAACTATGACTTCTTCAAAACCAGGAAAAACTTTGTTGATTAATCATTTTTTAATTAACAATCAATTCTATTTTGTCGATTTGCCAGGATATGGTTACTCATCGTTGCAGAAAGAAAAGCAAAAAAAACTTTCAAAAATGATTGAAGACTATATTCTTTATCGTGAACAATTAGTAAATTTATTTGTATTACTCGATGTTCGACTCGACCCTCAAAAAATCGACATCGCATTTATTGAATGGCTTGGGAAAAACAAAGTCCCTTTCTCATTGATATTTACAAAGATTGATAAATTATCAATTAGCCAGGTAAACGAAAAGATTCAAAATTATCAAAATATTTTACTCCAACAGTGGGAAGAATTACCACCTGTATTTTTAACTTCTTCCTTAAAACAATTGGGTAGGAAAGAACTGCTTCAATATGTGGAAAATATTAATAAAAATTTCAAATAATTCTTACGATATACGTTGTGAAGAAACGAAGTACACAATTCACATATTTTAAAAATTAGTACTTCTTTTATTTTTTAAGCACTTGATTATATATGGCGACTATAGTTTCGGCTATTTTTAGATTATTATAATTTTCTGCTTTTTTTCTTCCTTTTTGTGGTCGAGGACATGCAAGCGACTTTTTAAGTTTTTCTATTAGTTCTTCCGGTTTGTAGGAGCAACAAAAACAAGCATCAACTCCTTCCAATTGTTCACTTATATCTCCGACGTCTACCGAAACAATTCGGACATTACAAGCTAACGCTTCCTTAATAGTTTGTGGTGAACCTTCAGAAAAAGAGGTCATTAATAAAGCATCTGCTCCATTAAGCAACAAATTTACTTCTCCTCTTGTTCGATTGGAAATTCCCATTAATTGGTAATCCGGGAAATTATGTATAACTGATTGAGCAAGAGGAAAATTTTTTATTTTGTTATCAAAAGAAGAAGGGAACAAGATATATTTTTGAGTAGGGTTCATTCCCAACTGTTTTTTAGCGTCTATTGAATCTATTGGATAAAAAATTGATAAATCTACTCCACAAGGAACTATTTGGCCTTTTATAAAGAACAATTTTTTCTTTAAATCTTTTGATACAAAAATGCAAGAAGCTGAAAATAAAGCTGCTATTAATGATATATATCTGTTTGGAATTCTATTGATATCTGACCCATGAAAAGTAATAACTACTGGTATTTTTCTCTGTAATATGCTCAAAAAACCTGTGTGGCCACCATGCGTATGGATTATATCAGGTTGAAAATTACGTATAGCATGCTTCAATTTTCCAAATTCATGTATATAACCAATTATACCTTTCTTTTTCAATGCAAAAACTTCAAAATGAACATCATGATATAAACCTTCAATAGCTTTTATTTGATCAAAAATAAATGCTTGATTTTTTTCTAACGAAAAATTTTCTGTGTTTCCACTGCAAACAACTAAAATTTTCATCTTGCTTCCAATAAGATTATGTTTTCTTGTTTGAGTTCGTTGGTTTATTCATAATATGATTAAGGATGGTTCTGAATTTATAGTTCTGAGTAGATAATTACGAGTTACGATTAATGGTTCTGAGTAATGAGTTTCGATCCACCTCACCCCTCAAAACATACCATTCTTAACCAATATGAATTTTGCAACACTAAGTTATTACAAACTTAAATAAAAAAGTCGAGATTTATACACGCGCCAATAAAAATCAAGGCCCGTATTGTTTAATAGAAAATAAATATGCCCTTGGCACAATGTTTAATATGATTCTGCAAAGATGTAATATCCTCATCAACAACTACGTGTCGAACACAGACGGGAAAAGTCACAAAAAGCGGTAGAATCGCTTATCAACAGCGAATGTAATGCCAACAAGTTAGTCGCTCTTATTTATGGAAGAACCCTGAACAAGTATGGACGGGAAACGGTACGCGATTCTTTGGAAGGGAATATGGGAGAAGAGGAGTTCGATTTACTCTGGTAATATATCTTAACGTTCGAATCGGTTGTTTTAAATTTTATATTTCTTTCTCTCTTTTACATTTTATTGCCTCTAAAAAATACTTATTTTTGTAGTGGCATTTTTATCTTGTAGAATTAAAAAATAGGATAAATTTATTTTATGTTGATAATGTTATGAAAAAAAATATAGCGATTGTTGCAGGTGGTGATTCGTCGGAAGTTGGCATATCTCTCAAAAGTGCTAAAGGACTATATTCATTTATAGACAAAGAACGATATAATGTTTGGATTGTAACCTTAATAGGAAAAAATTGGCAAGTGCAATGCTTGAACGGAGAAAAAAGAGAAATTGATAAAAATGATTTCAGTTTTATTCAACAAGAGAAAAAAATAAAATTTGATTTTGCCTATGTTACTATTCATGGTACACCAGGCGAGAATGGACTTTTGCAAGGATATTTCAATTTAATTGGTTTGCCCTTTTCTTGCTGTGATGTATTGCCTGCTGCACTTACTTTCAATAAATTTTACTGTAATCGCTTCTTGAAAAATTTCGATATTCTTGTTGCTGAATCGTTACTTTTCAGAAAAGGAGCACCTATTTCCATTGAAGAAATTAACAAAAAAATTGGATATCCTTGTTTTGTAAAGCCTAATGCAAGTGGAAGCAGTTTTGGAATTACAAAAGTAAAAAGTGAAAATCAAATTCAGCTTGCTTTGGATAGAGCTTTTACTGAAGGAGATGAAGTAATGGTGGAAAAGTTTATTGAAGGAACGGAAGTGACTTGTGGCATTTACAAAACAAAACAAAAGACAGTAATTTTGCCTATTACTGAAGTGGTCCCCAAAAATGACTTTTTTGATTACAATGCTAAATACAATGGACAAGTACAGGAAATTACTCCTGCACGAATTCAACAACAAACAGCAGAACAAATCCAACAATTAACTGCAAAAGTTTATGATATTTTAAATTGTAAAGGAATTGTACGAATGGATTATATTATTTCTAACGAAGGTGCTATTTATTTGTTGGAAATAAACACAACGCCTGGTATGACAGAAACCAGTTTTATTCCACAACAAGTAAAAGCTGCAGGATTAAATATGACAGATGTTTTGACGGAAATTATTGAAAATGAATTAAATAATCAGTAAAAATATGTTCAGCCACGAAGAAATTATTCAACTTATCAACAAAGAACTGCAACATTTTAACTGGAATAAAAATCCATACGGACTTTATGAACCCATTGAATATGTTCTTTCATTAGGCGGCAAACGTCTTCGTCCTACACTTTTGCTACTGTCATGTAATTTATTTTCTGAAAATATCAGTGAGGCTATTCCACCTGCTTTGGGAATAGAAATTTTTCATTCTTTCACTTTGTTGCATGATGATTTGATGGATAAAGCAGACTTACGACGTGGGCACGTTACCGTACATAAAAAATGGAATGAAAATATAGCTATTCTTTCTGGCGATGTGATGCAAACCATTGCTTTTCAATTAATGACCAAAGCACCTTCAGCATGTTTAAAAAAATGTTTGGATTTATTTTCACAAACAGCCATTGAAGTATGTGAAGGTCAGCAATATGATATGGAATTTGAAAAACGACAAGAAGTACTTCCCGAAGAATATCTTGAAATGATTCGTCTCAAAACAGCAGTTTTATTGGGAGCCTCGATGAAAATAGGTGCTTGGATAGGAGGAGCTGCTGAAGAAGATGCTCAAACTTTATATGAAGCAGGCATCAACATGGGAATTGCTTTTCAGTTGAAAGATGATTTGTTGGACGTTTATGGCAATTCGGCAGAGTTTGGAAAAAAAATTGGAGGTGATATTCTTTGCAACAAAAAAACCTTTTTACTCATTCAAGCTTTAAATTTAGCCAGAGGTGAAGAAGAAAAAATATTAAAAAAATGGCTGCAAGAAGATGAAAATAGGGGAGAAGAAAAAGTGAAAGCTATAACGGATATTTATAATCGATTGGGAATAAAAGAAATATGCGAGAAGGAAATTCAATTTTTCTCAGATAAAGCCATTGAAAAACTTCATCAAATTTCTATTTCTGAAAATAAAAAAAGTGAATTATTAAGATTGACTCGTCAGCTTGTGCTTAGAAACGAATAAATTTTTAATAAATAAATTCAATTGAAAATGCCCTATCGCCGATTACCTAACACAGACCAAGCAAGATTAAAAGCTTTAAAAACCGCAATTGAAAAGCTGAAAGATCAGAATTTTACTCATCAAATTGTTCCTTTTAAGACAGTGCATAATGCAAAAAGTTTTTTAAATGTTTTTGAAACCCAACTTCTTCAATATCGGAATGCATTTCATAATCAAACCACCGCGAGCAAACAATATCAAAAAAATATGGCAATAGCACGTTTATACATTTCACATTTTATTCAAGTATTGAATTTGGCAGTCGTTCGTGGAGAAATAAAAAAAGAACAAAAACAATTGTATCAACTAAATCCTGATTCTGAAAATGTACCTGCTTTAAACAGTGAAAAAGCTTTGCTTCATTGGGGAAAATGTATCATCGAAGGTGAAAATGAACGCGTTCGAGCAGGAGGATTTCCTATTTATAATCCCAGCATCGCAAAAGTAAAAGTTTATTATGATATTTTTAAAGAAAACAAATTAAACCAGAAATTCTATCAGGAAACTACTCGCCGAAACTGGGAAGAATTAGTGGCTCTTCGCCCGAAAGCTGATCAACTAATTGTTGAAATTTGGGATCATGTAGAAGCTGCTTTTAAAGAAGAAAAACCTTATGCACGCTATCAGAAATGTAAAGAATATGGACTGATTTATTATTATCGAAAAGGTGAGGAAAAATTGACTTCCAACGAGGAAAACTAAGCTGTTATTATTCAATGATCGTCGAAGGAACAATAATTTTATCCATTTTTATATCAAAATGATTTGAAGGAATTTTTTCTAATAACTGACAGTCGAAACCTACTCCCCATTTTATTGCTTTTGTGCGTGAAAGGAAACGATCGTAGTAACCTTTTCCTCTACCCAAACGATTTTTAGCCTTATCAAATGCTATTCCTGGCACAATAATTAAATTAATATCATCATTAAATTTATATTCGTTATCAGGTTCTGCAATGTTGAATAAACCTGGTTTCATTTGTTGGGTATTAATGAACAACTTAATAACAACTTCAGAATCCTTTATTGAAGGCAAGAAAATTTGTTTTTCTTTACTCCATTTTTCAATGAAAAAATGAGTTGGTAATTCATCAGGCAAAGACCAATACAGCAAAATTTTTTCTGCTTGCTGAAATTCAGGCATGTTTTCTATAATAGAAAACACTTTCTCCGCATTCTTCGCTTTTTCGCTATCAGGCAATGATTTAAGAAGTTGGCGGATATGAACTCTGATTTGTTGCTTTTCGTCTAACATTTTTCTCAAAAAAGGAAATATTATCTTTTGACAAATAAATTATCATTTAATTTTCATTTTTATATTTGCCCAGCTTCTACTAAAATAATAACTCTTTCAAGAATTTTATCTTCTTTGTAGGCATCATATTTTGATTTTAAATTTGCTCCAAAAATGCGGGCAAATCCTTGATAAAAAAAGGCACGAATGCTTCCTCTGTACATTTTAATTAAATCATAGGAAGTGTTATTACATTCTCTATCAATGAGTTTTATTAATAGTTTCCCCTGACTGAGGGTTAATTTTCGCAGCTCAGGTTCATATTTTTTATAAATATCCTTTTCATATTGTGCTAAATATTTTTTCCGTTCTTTGTCATTTGGCATCTGCATTAGTAATTTATTGGTTTCTGATAACTCTTTTGCCACAATTTTTGCATATGGCAAAGTTCGTTTTACATCGCGAACCAACTTCCAATAATATTGTTCCTGTTTTCTATCTTTAAAACTTGGGAATACCCATAAATCGGGAAGATAAGCCAGAAAAATAGTGTCATTTCCTTCAATTTTGACTTGAAGACGCGCTCCACCACGAGGAATTGTTTCTTCCTGAGAATAAGTAGCTGCAAAAACAAAGACAAAAAAGGAAATCAGACAAAATAACCGTTTCATAATTGCAAATGTACGTAAAAATAAAAGTCGAGAAAAGGACTCAAATTAAGAATTATTATTGAAGAATATTATATTTTTTATACTTTTGAATTTTACTTGAATTTTTTTGAATATTTGATTACAAATCATCTGTTATGAAAAAACACTTATGTTTGTTTTTTGTTCTCTTATCAAGTCCATTTGTTTTTTCACAGATTTCCTATATAATCCCTTCTTCTTCATCTATTGCAAATACTTCTGTTTCAAACACTCACGAGTGGACAGGATTCCAAAATCCGGCTATGTTGGGTTACAGTGAAAATTCAGAAATCGGACTTCAGTATGAAAATCGTTTTCTCCTTTCCCAAATTTCTACGAGCTCTTTTCAAGCTTTGATTGCTACACCTGTTGTAAATACTGATATTTCGCTTTCCTATTTTGGTTATTCACTTTATCATGAAATTATCGGAGCTGTTGGTTTTGGTAGAAATTTTTCCGATAAATTTTCGTTAGGACTTCGTTTCAATTATTATACCGCTTATTTTTCTGCTTCCAACTCTTACCGCGGAATTTTATTTCCTCATCTTGGCTTTTCTTATCGGTTTACACTCAATTTCAGTATTGGATGCAGTGCTTTTAATCCTTTTCAAATGAATATCAAAACAGAAACTGCTGAAAAACAAATTCCTTCTGTTTTTAGCATGGGAAGTGAATATTATTTTACTCCAGAACTGATTTGGCTGACACAACTAGATAAGGAAATTAGTAGTAATTACCGAATTGCAACGGGTTTTGAATACCAAATGCTAAAAGTCCTTTCGGTTAAAATAGGTGCTTATACGGCTGGTTATCTCGTTCCTTGTCTGGGAATAGGATTAAATTTTGGAAATTTTAAGCTCGATTTAAATGCTGAATTACACCCACTCTTAGGTTTAAATTCATTTGTTGCTTTACGTCACAGTTTCAGGAAATAAATTTATGAAACGATTCAGATTTTATATGGTAATTATTTTATTGGCTGTGATGCAAATAAAAGGGAAAGCACAAGACGCTTTGTCAACCATTGAACAAACGATAGCGGATATTTTTGAACAATATCAGCAGGAAGTAGAAGAAGAATTGGATTTCAACAATTTTTTAGAAGATTTATTGTTTGTGGCTGAAAATCCAATCGATTTAAACCGTGCTACACGAGAAGAACTGGAAAAATTGCCTTTCCTGTCGGATATACAAATTGAAAATATTCTTTATTATCTGTATCAGTTTGGTCCTATGCAAACCATTTACGAGATGCAACTCATAGAAGGTCTGGATATGACAGACATTAGACGAATGTTGCCTTTTGTAGTAGTTCATTCACGCAAAAAGGAAAATCCAAAATTATACTGGCACGATTTTTTGAATTATGGGAAAAATGATTTATATATCCGTTTGGATAGAAAGCTCGAAACCAATAGAGGATATCTGTCAATTTCACCAGAAAATACTTCAGATGTTAGCTCAAAACCATATTTAGGAGATCCATTCTATAATTCAATAAAATATCGTTATCATTTTCAGGATAAAATTTATCTTGGTTTTACCACCGAAAAAGACCCAGGAGAACCATTTTTAGATAAAATTCAAACAAATTATGATTTTCTTTCAGCTTATTTACAATTGAATAATATTGGCAAATTTAAAACTATTATTTTGGGTGATTTTAGAGCCAATTTTGGTCAAGGTCTTGTTTTACGTCAAGAATTTAGTATGGGGAAATCATCTTATGTAATGAATGTAATTCCACGTGGATCAGGATTAAAAAAATACAGTTCTACTGATGAATATAATTTTTTTCGCGGATTGGGAACAACTTTGCAATTAGGGAAGACAGAAATTTCGGCTTTTTATTCCAATAAACAAATAGATGGCGATACTGTTCAAGGTTGTTTTTCAAGTATTTACAAAACAGGTTATCATAGAACAAGTAATGAATTCAATAAGAAAAAAACGGTTAATCAACAGGTTGTAGGAGGGAATTTGACTTATTATTTTCCGCATTTACAAATTGGTGCAACAGTAGTTCATACTTTGTTCAATCATTTTTTAGAACCAGAAGAGACCACCTATAATCATTTTTATTTTTCTGGGAATCAACAAACTACTGGTGGAATAAATTACCGTTTCCTGTGGAAAAAATTAAATTTTTTTGGAGAAACTGCTCTTAGCAATCATTTTTCATGGGCAACTTTAAATGGCTGTTTCTTTTCTCCTTTTTCTTTGCTGGATATAGTGGTTTTATATCGCAATTATTCTCCTGATTATGACATGTTTTATGCCAATGCTTTTTCGGAATCTACGCGAATCAATAATGAGAAAGGAATGTATTTGGGAGCCGAATTACGTCCGATAAAAAATTGGAAATTTTCTGCCTATGCAGATAGTTATCGTTTCTCGTGGGTTAAATATCGGGTTGATGCACCTTCATTTGGAAATGATTATTTGCTTCAGGTTGATTTTAATCCTTCTCGTATGGTTAACATGTTTTGGCGATTGAGATATGAAGAAAAACAAGAAAATTTATCTCAGGATACTTCAATAATGTCTTTTGTTGTACCTTTAAAAAAAGCCTCTTTACGTTATCAGCTAAATTATGCTGTTGGAAATTTTAGTTTTCGCACTGTTTTGGAAGGCAATCTTGCTCAAAAAAGTGAAGAAGCAAATTGGACTTATGGTTTAACAGCTTATCAGGATTTGAGTTATGAATTTCGTTCTTTTCCTTTAAGGTTTGATTTTAGGTATCAGTTTTTTGATGCAACTTCTTACGAAAATCGCGTTTATGCTTATGAAAAAGATGTATTGTATGCTTTTTCTATTCCTATGAATTATGGTTTGGGAAGCAGATACTATTTGAACCTAAGGTATAAGTTCAATCATCAACTTTCTTGCTGGTTAAAGTTTGCTCAAACTGTTTATGCAGATGGAAGAACTACTATTGGCAGTGGATATGAGCTCATTCAAGGAAATCGAAAATCAGACATTCGATTTTTATTACATTACAAATTTTAAAAGGCTGATTTCAAGTCACAAATATAACTTTTTGGTTAGACAAATTTCGCAATAAAAATTCATTTGGTGTTAAGAAAAATTTTTTTGGTCTGTTATTCAAACCCAAACCCTCCAAAATTAGGTAATATATTTTCAAAAAAAGCAAAATAATCGGAT
>DAOOVG010000019.1:0-29556 GCA_035369865.1 Paludibacteraceae bacterium
AGCCGAAGGGATGAAAAGCAAGCCTGATGTGCCTTTAGCAACAGCTACTTCCAGCGAAAATAAAGCACGTCCCATCATCGGTCCACCTGCTACAATTTTTCCTGTATCTTCTGGAATACCGCCAACTTGCTCAACTACGTGACTTAATGGAGTTCCGATTCGTACCCAAAAATTTCCTGGTTTCGACATCGATTTTCCCGTAACTGTAATTATTCTCTCTATCAATGGTTTGTTTTTCTGAACAGCTTCATATACGGCAAAAGTTGTAGCTACATTTTGAACCACTGCACCAACATCCACAGGAAGACCTCCTCTGGGAACTCGACGTCCTGTCAAGGCTTCAATTAACTGTTTCTCACAACCTTGAGGATATTTTGTTTGTAGCGGAACTACTTCAATTCCTTCTTCCGTTTTTGCCCATTTTTTTATATTAATGATTGCATCATTTTTATTACATTCAATTCCAATGAGGGCTTTTTTAACATTAAGAGCTTTCATTAAAATGGTGACACCCACAATGATTTCTTCACCTTTTTCAAGCATTAACTGATGATCGCAAGTAAGAAAAGGTTCACATTCTGCACCATTAATAATAAGCACTTCCGCTTTTTTTCCAGCAGGTATTGTAAGTTTTACATGGGTAGGAAAAGTGGCACCACCCAATCCAACAATTCCAGATTCCGCAATTTTTTTTATGATTTCAGAAGAAGTCAATTCACATGTATGATTTACTTCAGGGGTTAAATCAATCGTTTCAAGCCAATCATCGCCAATTACATCAATAAATACGGATGGATATTTGTAGCCATACGCATCTAAAGCATTATCAATTTTCGCAACTTTACCTGAAACTGGCGAATGGACATTTGCTGACACAAAGCCATCAGCTAAACCAATTAATTGTCCTACTTTTACAAAATCGCCTCGTTTTACTTGTGGAATACTGGGCTTGCCTGCATAATGTCGTAAAGGCACTACCACTTGTTGAGGTAATGTAATAACTTTAGTTCTTTCCCCTGCTGATAATTTATACTCTTCTATATAAATTCCTCCTATTTTGAAAGTTTTCATTGATGGTTAAGTAAATTTTATTTTTCTTGTAAAAATTGAAAAATTTTATTATTGTTCTGTAATAGAAATATTTGAAGATGTTTCTGTTTTTGTTTTGCGTGGAGGAAAATTTATTTCCACTATTGAATTAGTAGGGCAAACATCCACGCATTTTCTACACAATTTACATTTTTCGTCATCAATGTATGCTAAATTATTCGCAATTGTTATTGCATCATAATTACAAACTTGCTGACATTTTGAACAACCAATGCAAGCAACCGTACAAACTTTTTTATTAACAGCTCCTTTATCTTGATTGACACAATTTACGTAAATTCTTCTTGACTTTGGACCTTTCTGACGAAGCTCAATAATATTTCGCGGACAAGCTTTTACGCAAAGTCCACATGAAGTACATTTTTCTTCATCAACTTCAGGCAAAAGGGTCTGTGGATTGATATGAATGGCATCAAAAGTACATGCTGTTACACAATCACCAAAACCTAAACATCCCCAACTGCAAAGTGTTTCTCCTTGATAAAGTTGATGAACAATGGCACAGGTTTTTACTCCGTCATAAATATTGACGCGAGGACGATATTCACAACTCCCACCACATCGCACTACAGCAATTGTTGGAGTAATGGTTGTTGCTGCTTTTCCTAAAATAGAAGCTACTTTTTCCATTACGGGAGCTCCACCAACTGGACAAACCAGATTGTCTAACGACTCAGCTTTAACACAAGCAGTTGCAAAAGCTCTACACCCTGGATAACCACAGCCTCCGCAATTAGCGGCAGGTAAAACTGCTTCTACTTCGTCAATTCGCGGATCTTCGAAAATCTGAAATTTTTGTGCCACAAAATATAAAATCAGAGCTGATAATGCTCCGATTCCTCCTAAAGAAAGTACTGAAATTAATATTACGTTCATTTTGATTTATCTCTTGAGTTTAAAGTTGTTCAAAAAATTTTTTTTTTACTTCCTTAAATTGTATCTTCTTTTTTAATTTTAAATTGAAACTTTTTATTTAATCGTTTATTCGATAAAAAAAGAATAAGATAATAAGGAACAAGCACCAGAAGGGCCAAAATTCCTGCCATTAATTCATTTTCAATGAAATGTTGAAATATAAGCAAAGCTAAAAAAATTAATACGAAAGGTATGATAAAAGCCAATAATACTGCTTGAAGTCCTATTGAACTTTCTCCATAAATAATAACTCTGTCACCCACTTTTAAAGTAGGATCAGAACTGATTACTTCAATAATTTTTTCTTTTTTATCAGCAACAGAGCATAAACTTTTAGCATGACATTCGCTGCATGCCGATTGCTGCATAATCAGCACTTTTATTTGATCGCCATCAATTTGTTCAACAATACCTGAATGTTCTATTGTTTGACTCATTTTGTAATGTAGACATTGCAATTTTTGAGCACAAAGGTACTGATTATTTATTAATGACTAAAAAAATATTATAGAAAAATATTGACAAAAAAGTGAGTAGAAAATTGCTAATTGGTTGTAATTATAAAAAATATTTAATATTTACTTATGTTTCGGACTGCTATTTAATGATTTGAAAAATAGAAAATAATGAAGTGCGGTTTAATTATTTTCCATCTAATCATTAATATATTTTTTCTTCAAACCTCTTCCTGTAGCAAAAGAGTAAATGTCCTTGAAATCCTTCAAAATATTTACATTCTCTAATTCGTTTTCATTGAAATCCGCCTTAATTTCAGAATTTTTTTCTAATTTTGTTTGGTAGCATATTTTTCTGTTTTTTGTAATCATACAGCTAATATGCTCGTTTTTAATGAGATATTAGATAAAATATGCTACTTCTTTTACTTTATTTTCAGCACTTTTTAATTGCAAAACTTTAGTTATTAATATCCCAAAATTTTTAGCATCGACTTATAACTTTGCTCTTTTGCAAAAAGTTTGGTGAAATATTCACCATCTTCATCTTTGTCGATAATCACCATTTTAGGTGCAGGAATGAGGCAATGTTGAATTCCGCCATAACCACTTAAAGCTTCTTGATAAGCACCTGTATGGAAAAATCCAATGTATTGTTGCTGGTCTTCTTGAATTTTAGGTAAAAAAATAGCATTGGAATGAATTTCAGCATTATAGAAATCTTCACTGTCGCAGGTCAATCCACCCAAATTCACTCGTTCATATTCTGAATCCCAATTGTTGATAGCCAGAAATATAAATCGTTGATTAATAGCCCAAGTGTCTGGTAAGGTTGTCATAAACGAACTGTCAATCATATCCCATAATTCACGATCGTTTTGTTTTTTTTGATTCACAATAGAATATAGCATTGCACCACTTTCGCCAACCGTATAAGAACCAAATTCAGTGAAAATATTTGGCTCTGGCACACCATTTTGCGTACAAATATTTTTTATTTGAGCTATAATTTCTTCCGCCATATATTCATAATCATACATCATGTCCAGATGGGTTTGAATAGGAAATCCTCCACCAATATTAAGACCATCAAGCTCAGGACATTTTTTCTTTAATTCACAGTAGAGATTTACTGCTTTGTTTAATTCGTTCCAGTAATAGGCTGTATCTTTAACACCTGTGTTGATAAAAAAATGCAAAAGTTTCAGCTCTACTTGCGGATTGTTGGCAATGTGTTTCAGGTAATAGGGTATGATGTCGTTATAACGAATTCCTAAACGCGAAGTATAAAAATCAAATTTCGGCTCCTCTTCAGCAGCAATGCGAATACCAATTTTAAATTTCAAATCAAAATTTTTCAGCAATAAATCTAATTCAAATTTATTATCCAGAACAGGGACTATATTAGCAAATCCCATTCGCCTTAAATTTTGAATGTTTTCTATATATTGAGGTCTTTTAAAGCCATTGCAAAGAATATACTTATCTTGCGAGAGTAATCCTCTTTCAAACAATGATTCCATAATATTGATATCAAAAGCTGAAGAAGTTTCCAGATGAACATCATGCTTCAGCACTTCTTCCATAATAAAAGAAAAATGAGAACTTTTGGTACAATAGCAATAATAATAATTACTTTTATAGTCTACTTTAGCCATAGCAACATTAAACATCCTACGAGCTTTCTGAATGTTTTCTCCAATTTTTGGAAGATAAGCAATTCTTAATGGAGTGCCATATTGCTCTATTACATCCATCAAAGGGATGCCACACCAATATAATTCATTGTCGATAACATTAAATTCTTCGTTAGGGAACTCAAAAGTTTGTTCAATGAGATCAACATACTTATTTTTCATTCTTCTTTCCTTTTCTATTTAATGTAAGTAAATTAGATTGATTGAAATTTTCTCATCTAACTAAAATAGATTTCGATCTTTCATAAAAACGTGCAAAAATAATATATTAATTCTAATTGACAATAATAAATAGAAAATATTTTATTTTTATTAAATTATTACAAATCAGTGGATTGTATTAAAAATTTTTTAAACTATAAAAAGTGGCTGAAAATAAAACAGGTTTTTACCCATTTCTTTATGAATAAATGGACAAAATTAAGCAAGATGGATTGTCAAATAAATGTATATCCAACTAACTTACTTTTTCATAAAGGATCCACATCAATTTGAATACGTAACGATTTGTAAGGAGGAAGTGAAGAAATATTGTTAATAACTTCCATCACCAATTTCTTGGTTTTTTCAATGGAAGCACCGATTTCCATTTTAAGTAGAATGTTTTTGATATACTGATTTTGAATACGAGGGATAAGAGGAGTATTGGGTCCTAAAACACGTTTACCAAATACAAATTGCAATTCATTTACCATTTGTTGTGAGGCTTGTTCTAATAGTTCCAATTTCCGATGACGAAGTGAAATTTCTATCAATCGATAATAGGGAGGATATTTGAATTGTTTCCGTTCTTTACATTGCATATGGTACATTGACAAATAATCGTTGTTGATCACTTGCTGAATAATTGGATGTTGAGGTTCAAAAGTCTGCAATATGACGGTGCCTTGTTTGTTTTTTCTTCCTGCTCTGCCACTCACCTGTGCTAGTAGCTGGAAAGCTCTTTCATAAGCTCTGAAATCTGGAAAGTGAAAAAGATTATCCGCATTCAGAATTCCTACTAAACTTACTCTGTCGAAATCCAAACCCTTTGTAACCATTTGAGTACCAATAAGTATGTCAATTTTATACTGTTCAAAGTCAGCAATAATTTTTTCATAGGATTTTCTACTTTTGGTCGTATCCAAGTCCATCCGGGCAATTCGTGCTTCAGGGAAAAATTTTCTAATTTCATCTTCAATTTTTTCTGTACCAAAACCTTTGTTGGAAAGTCCATGTGGCGTTCCGCAAGCTGGACAAACTGTCGAAATAGGTTCGCTGTAACCACAATAATGACAAATTAGCGTGTTTGAAGTTTTATGAAAGGTAAGGCTTACGTCACAGTTTTTACATTTTGGTACATAAGCACACATTTTACATTCAAGATAACGTGCATAACCACGTCGATTTTGAAATAATATGATTTGTTCCCTATTTTCAAGGGCATTTTTCATTTTTTCCAGCAACAAGGGTGTAAAGTGTCCTTCTATTTGTCTCTTGCGGTAAGCTTCCTTCAAATCGGCAACTAAAATTTCAGGCATGGAAAGTTCAAGATAACGTTGATTCAGCTCTACCAGTCCATATTTTCCAATTTGAGCATTATAATAACTTTCGATGGCAGGAGTAGCTGTTCCTAAAAGAGTTTTTGCCTCGTGCAGTGAAGTTAGAACAATAGCTGCATTACGTGCATGATAGCGAGGAGCTGGATCAAATTGTTTGTAGCTGGTTTCCTGCTCTTCGTCCACAATAATTAATCCTAATTGTCGGAAAGGAAGAAAAATAGAAGAACGAGCCCCAATAATAACTTCATATCCTTTATTATTCAAAACATTATTCCAAATTTCAACACGTTCAGCATCAGAAAATCTGGAATGATAAACTCCCAGTTTATTTCCAAACACACGCTTCAATCGAGAAGTAAGTTGAGTAGTCAAAGCTATTTCAGGAACAAGATAAAGCACTTGTTTGCCTTCGTTGAGTGTTTTTTGGATTAAATGAAGATAAAGTTCCGTTTTGCCGCTGGAAGTTACTCCATGAAGTAAAACTACATTTTTTCGAAGAAATTGCTCTTCAATTTCCAACAAAGCTTTTTGCTGAAAACTATTCAATGGATACAAATCATTCACTGGCAATGCACTGTGATTCAATCGGTCAATTTCTTTGATGTAGGTTTCTAATATCTTTCGTTTGACCAATGCATCCAAAGTAGTAGCAGAGACACCTGATTTTTCCAGTAATATTTTTTTTGAAACCTCGACTGGCTGCGGTGACAAACATTTTGAAAGTTCGACATAAGTCATTAATAAATCCAATTGCTTCTTTGCACGGGCAAGCGAATCAAAAATATGATGCAACTGTTCTTCATTTTGAACTGATGGATTCAATCGGACAAAAATTTCAGTTTTGGGACGAATTTTTTCGGACAATGCTTCTTTTATTTCAATAGCATTTTTTTCTAATAATGAATTGAGTAAAGGAAGAATATTATTGATACCTGTTTTTTTTATGAGTTGAGAAATAGTAATTTCTTTTTTATCAGAAAGTGCTTCTAAAATTTTCATTTCACGTTTTGAAAAAGAATCATCTATTTCAAAAGAAGAATTGATACAAATACGTGTTTCGCTTTCCAGTTTCAGTCCTGAAGGTATTGCTGATTGATAAACTTCACCTAATGAAGACAAATAATAATTGGCAATCCATTCCCAAAATTTAATTTGCAGCGGTCGAATTACTGGTTTTTCATCCAGAAAACAAATTATTTCCTTGATCTCATAAGGTAAATTGGGCTTTATATTATGTACCAAATAAATAATAGCCGAATACATTTTTTTCTTGCCGAACGGCACTACTACTCGCATACCCGGTTGAACCAATTCATCCCATTCATCAGGAACCGCATAGGTAAAAGTATTGGTTAGCGGCAAAGGTAATATAACATCAATATATTTCAATCTCAGAATTTTTTTACTAAAAATAAAGGGAAGAATTTTTAAAATATCTTTCTTAAACGTTGATAATACAAAAATAATTTATCTATTTGAAAAATGCGTCAATTTCGGGAGAAAGTTATGTTTTTCAAAAAAAATTATTGAAGAATTTTTGAGTTTACGAGTTTCGAGATATGTGGTGAAAGATGCGAGTTTAAAGTTCTGAGTTTTGTAAAGTTTTAAATATTTAGTTGATAGTCAGACGTTTAGAGCAGAGACGTTCATGAAACGTTTGGATGCAGAAGTAATAGAAAAATTCCTATGTTTTCAGTGTAATAAAATACTACCTATTTATTTTCAAAAATTTCTGAAAGAAGTCATAAAATTATGTGTAAAAAATTTTACAAAAAACTTTGATTTTGTTACAACATAAAAAAAGAAAACATTTTTAGGCTCTCTCAATTATAAATAGGAATCTGCTCTTAAATTTGATTTAAGAAATAGCTACATAAAAAATATTTCATTCAAAATTCTATTTTCTTTCTTCTTTCCCATGTTCTGTCGGAACAATTTTGAAAAGTTTGTCGTTTCGACGCACCAATTCGTTGGTTTTCATGGAGAAATAAGTACCTTTTTCTACTTTTTCTACTGGAACATCTTCTACTCTGATTTCTGTAACCATATCTTCATAAGCTCCAGTTGTTTCGCCTGTAATTAGTATTTCGTCGCCAACCGATAAACTTTGAGCTTCCAGTAAAAATTCTGCAACACCAATTTTACTGAAATAGTTTGTCACTTTGCCAATGTATATTTTTTTGTGAGTTGCTGCCGAGCCATAATTTTTATTCCATTCACCCAATCTTTGTCCCAGATAATAGCCATTCCAGAAACCGCGATTGAATACTCTGCTTAACCTTCTGTCCCAATCTTTTATTTTTTCTTTGTTGTACGTGCCATCCAGACAAGATTCAATGGCTTCCTTATAACACGACACCACTGTTTTTACGTATTCAGCACTTCTTGCTCTTCCTTCTATTTTAAATACTCTGACACCTGCTTCAAGCATTTGATCTATAAAACTGATAGTTTTTAAATCTTTTGGTGACATAATATACTCGTTGTCAATTTCCAATTCTATTTCGGAATCTTTATCTTTTACCAAATAGCCTCGCCGACAAATTTGATTGCATTCTCCACGATTAGCAGAAAGATTTTTTTCGTGCAAACTCAGATAACATTTCCCCGATACTGCCATACAAAGTGCTCCGTGACAAAACATTTCAATACGAATTAGTTTCCCATTCCGTCCACAAATTTTTTCTTTTTGAATCGTTTGATAAATTTCTGACACTTGATTCAAATTCAGTTCGCGTGCCAACACCACGACATCGGCAAATTGTGCATAAAACTTTAATGCTTCTATGTTGGAAATATTTAATTGGGTGGACAAATGTACTTCCATTCCAATACTATTTGCATACATCATTGCGGCTACATCGGAAGCAATAATGGCATCTACATTTTCTTTTTTAGCAAGATCAATGATTTTTCTCATTAATTCCAAATCGCTGTCATATAAAATGGTATTAACAGTTAAATAACTTTTTACTTTATTTTCTTTGCAGATATTTACTAAATGAGGTAAATCTTCGGTAGTAAAGTTGTTACTCGATTTGCTTCTCATGTTTAATTTTTCAATTCCGAAGTAAACCGAATCAGCTCCTGCCTTGACGGCTGCCATTAAACTTTCCCACGAACCGGCTGGAGCAGTAATCTCTATGTCTTGTCGTGTGTATAAATTTTGTAATAAAGAATTTACCATTTTGATTTGTAAACTTTTACATGATTGTTGCTTCCGATTACAAAGTTACGTGATAATTTTCAATTTCGCATTGATAAATAAAGATCAATTTATTGCTAATACAAAGAGTTTGGAGTTTGGAAATTCGAGGTACGAGATACGAGGTACAAGGTGCTGGATTTAGCTGACAATCAAAAATTTGGAATTTGGAGTAGAAACATTTCACGAAGCGTATTCTATAGTTAAAGCCAAATTATTTTTATTACATAGAGATTTTTTTAAATAATGAACATAAGTTCAAAATTTTTTTGTAATTTTGCCTTGTTTTTAAAAATCGAAAAAGATTATGGCTCGTCCTCAACATCAACGTAAAATGGCTTCACCACCGCTTATGATGGGTTATCAGCCTTTTGGAATTTTTCCTAAAAAATCAGAGAAAATAGTTTTACATTTTGACGAATATGAAGCTATTCGTTTGCTGGATTATGAAGGATTTCAACAAATAGAAGCTGCAAAACGTATGCAGATTTCAAGACCAACTTTAACACGGATTTACGAAAATGCACGCAAAACTATAGCAAAAGCAATGGTAGAAGGAAAAACAATTGTAATTGAAGGAGGTAATGTGGAATTTGATCAGCAATGGTTTCGCTGCAAACATTGTTTTAAATTAGTGAATAATAAGGAAACGCACGTTCATATCAATGAAGAGGAAAAAGAAAATTTATTGCCTTTACTAACTAATAAGTAATTAACTGATTTACAATTAAAAAACATAATATATTAATAAAAATGCAAGAAAGTGGAATTAATGAACAATGCAAATTTTGCTTTGTACAAAATTTTGAAAGATTGATTGAGAAGTTTCTCATAAATGAAAACGATAAAAAAAAATTTAGACAACAATATCAGAAAATTTTACGTGAAAGCGATGGCAAACTGATGCCTGAAATTTATCGTGAATTAAACAAGGATTTTTTGAAATTGAGTGGGCTTTCTGATCCCTTTGCCGAAGAAAAACGTAAAAGTAATGAAATTGCCCTTGAATTATATAATGATTTAAAACAGATTGTTGAAAAGTCTGAAAATCCTTTTCAGTTGGCGTTGCGACTCGCTATTGCTGGAAACATTATGGATTATGGTCCCACTGCACATTTTGATGTACATAGCACTATTGAAAAGGCTTTTACTATTCAATTTGCCATTGATCATTCAGCAGAATTACACAATCGAATTAAAACAGCTAAAAAAATTCTGTATCTTGGTGACAATGCAGGCGAAATTGTTTTTGACAAATTATTTATTGAAACAATGAAACATCCCAATGTAACTTTTGCTGTTCGTGGTGCTCCAGCACTGAATGATGTTACACTCGAAGATGCTTACCAGGTTGGAATAGACAAAGTTGCCAGAGTAATTTCCAATGGGAATGATGTAGCTTCTACAATTGTAAAAGAATGCAGTTCTGAATTTCAGGAAATTTTCCAACATGCGGATTTAATTATTTCAAAAGGTCAGGGAAATCTGGAAGGGTTAATATATCAAAATGATCCAAGAATTTTCTTTTTATTAGTAGCAAAATGTGATGTGATTGCACAATTGCTTGGTGTAGAAAAGGGAAGTTTTGTCGTTTACAATACTCAATTACCAAAAAATAAAAATTTATGACGCAAAGTCTTATTTTTACTATATTGGCTTTATTTTTAGGGAGTGTTGGTAGCGTATTACTGGCAGGATTAATTTTGTTATTAAAGGAAAAGAGGCTACAGCAGATTACGCGTTTTTTAACTTATTTAGCAGGAGGCACATTGTTAGGTTCTGCTTTGGTGGGAATGATTCCAGAAGCACTCGCTGTATTGAAACCTGAAATTGTACTGAATGTTTTATTAGGAGGACTTGTTTTTTTCTTTGTGTTGGAAAAAATCATTTTATGGAGAATTTGTGCCGACGCTTCCTGCGAAAGAAATTTATTGGCTGCAGCTCCAATGGTTTTATTTGGCGATGCTTTCCACAATGCCATTGATGGAGTGATTATTGCTTCTGCATTTTTAACTTCCAATAGCTTTGGTTGGGTAGTTACTTTGTCGGTTGTTTTTCATGAAGTTCCTCAAGAGTTGGGCGATTTTGGCGTTTTATTGCGAAGTGGGATGAGTCGTTCTAAAGCTTTGTTTTATAATGCACTTTCAGGTTCTACTGCTTTGGTATTAGGAATTATAGCTTATTTTTCGTTAAGTTTTGCTAAATCACTGATTCCTTATGCACTGGCTTTTTCAGCAGCCAGTTTTTTATATATTGCATTAGCTGATTTGATTCCTGAAATGCATCGGAAAACTTCTTTCAAAGAAGGTCTCATCCAGATTATCTTTATTTTGGCAGGTATTTTTCTCATTTATCTTTTTGGACGAGATTAAAAAATTCAGTGATTATCAGAAAAATACCTGAGTTATAAAATATGTTTTTCAGCAAAATAAGAAGAACGAACAAAAGGAGCACTTTCTACATATTTAAAACCTTTTTGTAATCCGATTTCTTTGTATTTTTCAAACTGTTGTGGTGAAATATAAGCTGATACAGGAATATTTTTTTTAGAAGGTTGTAAATATTGTCCAATTGTCAAAATAGAGCAACCCGCTTTCAGTACATCTTCCATCAAATCCAGTACTTCTTCTTCCGTTTCGCCCAAGCCAACCATTATTCCGGATTTGGTAATAATTCCTTGCGAAGCCACATAATTTAAAACTGCTAAACTGGTTTCATATCGAGCTTTTGAACGAATCAATGGCGTTAATCGACGGACTGTTTCCATATTGTGAGAGATGATGTTTGGCTTTTCCTGAATAATTATATCTAGCAAATCGTGTTGTCCGTCAAAGTCGGGAATAAGTACTTCTATTGTTGTATTGGGATTTTTTACTTGAATGGCACGAATGGTTTTTGCCCAAAAGGAAGCACCTTTATCATGCAAATCGTCTCTATCTACGGAAGTAATCACGACATGTTTCAGTTTTAAGGAGTAAACGGCTTCGGCAATTGCTTGACTTTCTGCTGGATCTGGTGGAAGAGGACGACCTGTTGCGGTATTGCAAAATTTACAGGAACGTGTACAAATTTCGCCCAATATCATAAAAGTAGCGGTTCCCCTATTCCAGCATTCACTCAAATTTGGACATTTTCCGCTTTCACAAATGGTGTGAAGTTGATGTTGCTGGATAGTTTGATGGACATTTGAAAAATTGGAAGTACTTGTCAATCGCGTTCTAATCCAATCGGGCTTTTGTAAATTGTTCATAAAATATTTATTTATTTTTTTGCGAATTTTCAAAATAGAGCCATAAATTGTCATTTTGAGGAACAGGTGCCGTAATTTGAATGAGTTGCTTGGTGACAGGATGAACAAATTCAATTTTTCTGGCATGAAGACTTATACCACCATTTTTGTCGGAACGCGGATAACCATATTTTAAATCTCCTTTGATAGGTGAACCAATTTTTGCCAATTGACAGCGAATTTGATGATGCTTGCCAGTTTTGGGATGAATTTCCAGTAAATAATAATAATCAGAAGTGGCAAGGATTTTATATGAGAGAATCGCCTTTTTGCTGTCGTTGACAGGTTCATCATAGGCAAAGGTTCTGTTTAATTTTTCATTTCTTACTAAGAAATGTTCTAATTGTTCTTCCCTATAAGGTGGTTTTTGCCTGACAATTGCCCAATAAGTTTTTTTAACTTCCTGATTCTGAAACATAACATTGAAGCGAGATAAAGCTTTGCTTGTTTTTGCAAACAAAACGACGCCACTCACTGGCCTATCCAACCGATGAGGAACACCTAGAAAAACCGCTCCCGGCTTATTGTATTTTTCCTTCAAATATTTTTTTACTTTTTCTGAAAGTGGCTCATCACCTGTTTTGTCGCCCTGCACAATGTCGGAATTGGTTTTGTTTATGGCAATGAGATGATTATCTTCGTATAAAATTTCCATTAGATTTAAATGTTATGTAAATACCACTTAAATGCTGTTCAAATTTCGTTGACGAACTACTTCATAAATCAAAATACCAGCCGCAACTGAAACATTTAAAGATTCGATTTTCCCCAGCATAGGAATTCGCACCTTTTCCTCACATAAAGATAAAAGTTCTGGATGGATACCTTTATCTTCTGCTCCCATCACCAATGTTATCGGTTCTTTGTAAGAAACTTCGGTATAATTTTTATCAGCTTTTTCTGTTACAGCGACAAGTTTAAGTCCCGAATCCAACAAAAACTTCAACGTATTTTCCAAATTATTTTCTCTACAAATAGGTATGGAAAACAATGCTCCCGCAGAAGTTTTGATGGCATCTGCATTGATGGAAGCGCTGCCTCTGGCAGGAATGATAATAGCGTCAACTTTCCCACCTTCACAAGTTCGAGCAATGGCACCAAAGTTACGAACGTCAGTAATTTCGTCTAACACAACTACAAAAGGCATTCTTCCTTCTTCATAAATTTGAGGAATGATATTTTCAATGGATTGATAGGAAATGGGTGAAATATAAGCAATTACGCCCTGATGATTTTTATTGGTAATGGTATTTAATTTTTCTTCTAGCACAAATTGGACAGGAATTTGTAAATCTTTTATTGCCTGAAAAAGTTGCCTTCTTGTTTCGTTACTGATATTTTTCCTCAACAGGATTTTGTCAATTTCCTTCCCACTTTGAATGGCTTCAATAACGGCTCTTACTCCAAAAATCATTTCTTTTTCAGGACGGCGTTTGGTTTTATATTGGTTTATCATAAAATTTTTATCAACTTAAATATTTGTTTTCAAATAATTTAATTAAGAAAGTTTATTTTTGAGTTCTTCTATTCTTATTTCCCGTTCAAAGGAAAAAGTTTTGTCCTTTTCATTCAGTAAATGATACAATTCCAGCGACTTTAAATAAAAAATCTTTGCTGTCTTTGTTTGATGATCAGCTTCGAATGAGGTTGCTGTTTCGTGAGTTATTTGTGACAATAAATTTAAAATAGAAATATTATAATTTCTCTGGCGGATGGTTTCAATGAATTTTTCAATGGGCATAACAGTCAATTCCTTCAAATCATAATGTAATAATTCGCGATAGGTTTCATCTGCCATTTTCAGAGCGTCTTCTGGGAAACCTTTTTCACGCAATCCCAACATAGCTGCAATGGCATAATTCAACTTTTCAAGATATTTCAGTAAATAATCTTCTGTTGGCATCCGATATTTTGATAAATAATTAAAATCGAATTTTTTACTTAATTGAAGAACAATTTTTGCAAAGTTACTCAAATAATTGAATATCTTTTTTAGCAGTCAACTTTTAAAAATCAAATTTAAGAGCAAATTCCTACTTTTATAATAGAGAAAATCCAAAAGTGCTTTTTTATTTTTTATTTTTATTTCATGGCAAATTAAAAATTTCTTATAAAAAAATTTTCTGTGTAATTTTGTGAAAATGAATGGTTTATTACAATGATAAAGATATAGTAAAATTTTACAAAAAAACCAAAGATGACAATAAGAAAAATTGTAACCTTTGGTTTTTTACAATCAATGAATTAAGATTTCTATTGAAGTTCCCAAGCTAAGGCACTTGCCCCTAAAATGGCTGCATCCGATTCTTTAAGAATTGAGAATAGAATTTTAATTTTTCCTTTCCAGATAGGGAGAAGATTTTTTTCCATGTTTTCCCTAATAGGACCTAATATAAATTCACCTGCTTTTGATAAACCTCCAAAAAGAATAATAGCCTCAGGGGCGCTGAAAGCAACAAAATCAGCAAATAATTCTCCTAAAATTTTTCCTGTAAAATTAAAAATTTCAATAGCTACTTCGTCGCCTTCTTTCGCCGCATCATAAACATCTTTTGAAGTAATATCAGCTAAAGGGATATTCCGTAAAATACTCTCTTGATTGGTTGTTTCAAGGATTTCCCTTGCTGTCCGAGCAACTCCAGTAGCTGATGCGTAAGCCTCAAGACAACCATTTTTCCCACATCCACACAAACGACCATTTCTTATGGCAGTTACGTGTCCTAATTCTCCAGCAAAGCCATCGTGACCATAAACTAATTTTCCATCAATAACGATACCGCTCCCTACACCTGTACCTAAAGTAATCATGATAAAATCTTTCATGCCGCGAGCTATACCATACGTCATTTCTCCGATCGCAGCAGCATTTGCATCGTTTGTCAAAGCCACTGGTATCCCAAATTTCTCACGGAGAAGTGAGGAAAAAGGAATAACTCCTTTCCATGGAAGATTAGGAGCAAATTCAATGTTACCTGTATAAAAATTTCCATTTGGTGCACCAACTCCAATTCCTCTAATTTTTTCTATGCCACCTTCAGCAACAATTAATTTCATTAATTCATTATAAAGGTCGTCTATATAAAGATTTACATCACTATGTGCAGTTGTTTTTATAGCACTTTTGGTTAATACATTTCCCCGAACATCTACAATACCAAAAACAGTATTTGTTCCTCCCATGTCAATGCCTATTACATAAGGTTTTTCCATAATTAGATTTTTTATTTTGTCGTTCAAATTTCAACAGGAATATTTTTATTTACATTTTTTGAGCCAATTACAGCATAAAACAGGATATACAGCAATCCAACAAAAATTACCCAATAACTGGTTTGATAAGTAGAAATATCTGCAATCCAATTTTGCAATAATGGTAAAATACCACCTCCAACAACCATCATCATAAATATTCCTGAGGCTGCTGCTGTATATTTTCCAAGCCCTTCCACTGCCAGATTAAAAATACATCCCCACATAACTGAAGTACACAAACCGCATAGCACTAAAAACAAAGCAATAAGAGGAACTTGTACCATACCAAATGATGAACCAGTGAATACAGGCATAGAAGTTGTTAAATTTTTAGGTAAGAAAATTGCAAGTAAAACTAAAATAATCCCTCCTGTAGCTACACTTGTCAACATAGCTTTACTGGAAATTTTGCCACCAATCAGACTTCCGATGAAACGACCAATAAGCATTAAAAACCAGTATGTTCCAGCAACAAATCCTCCAATAGCTGCTGCTTTTTGTGGATTCAATGCTGCTCCTTTGTCAGAAACATCTGCAAGGAAAAAATTAAGTGTACCTGGAATTCCTACTTCTACTCCAACATAAATAAAAATAGCAATAGCACCTAATACAAAATGACGAAAATTCCAGGGACTATGTTCATATTTAATTTCAGTATTTCTACTTCTATTTTCATCTGGATCTTTAATAGGAATGAATAATAGAATCAGAAAAGTAGCTGCAAAAACACCTAAAGCAATATAAAGGATAGGATTTACACTATTAATAGTAATTTCACCTGATAAAACGCGGTCTTTTGTAATATCACCAAAAGGCACCTACAAACATAGGTGTTAGTGTAGCAGCCAAAGAATTGAATGTTGCTCCAATTTGGATTAATTGATTCCCTTTGTTGCCACCTCCACCAAGAAGATTTAACATAGGATTAACAACGGCATTCAACATACATACCGAAAAACCTGCCACAAATGCACCCAATAAGTAAACAAAGAAATTAGCAGGAAGAGTAAAAAGCTGAGAACCCACTCCAATAATTCCAGATAAATATTGGATTAAAACGCCAAAAAATCCTACAGCAATTGCAGCAAGAGCAGTTTTTTTATAACCAATTCTTGTTAACAATTTTCCTGCTGGAATACCCATAAACAGATAAGCTAAAAAGTTCATCATATTTCCTAACATACCCAGGAAATTCGAGCCTTCAAATTGTGGCTGATTTTTCCAAATAACTCCAATAGGAGCTGCAAGATTAGTCACAAATGAAATCATTCCAAAAAGGAAAATCATTGTGATAATTGCTACGAGATTCCCATTTTTTTTCTGTGTAGCCATATTGTTTCGAAATTAATTAAGTTAATAATGTTAAATTTACAGTTTAAATAAAAAGATAGAACAACAAAAGTACCATTTTTTTGGTCAAATTTCTTAAAAAGAGCATCAAAAAATACATCAGATAAACAATGTTTTACAACATATTTTTTGTCTCAATTACTATTTTTGTTTTGATTTATAATTCGTTTACAAATTCATAAATAAAAATTCGCTCATTTGTTGATATAAATGTCTTCTGGTTTCTTTTCCCAAAATACTGTGATTCTTATCGGTATATAGTAACATCTGGAATTTTTTGTTATTTTCTTCTAAATGTTGGGCATATAATAAAGTGTTTTGTGCATGGACATTATCATCTGCTGTGCCATGAATAATTAATAAATTACCATTCAAATGAGCGGCATGTAATAAGGGAGAGGTCAAATCATATCCCTTGAAGTTTTCTTGTGGTCGTCGCATATATCGTTCTGCATAAGCAGCGTTGTATAATCTCCAATCTGTAACAGGAGCCACAGCAATACCGGTTTTAAATATTTTTTCTGGACTACTCATTGCCATAAGCGTAATGAAACCTCCATAACTCCATCCCCAAATTCCTATTCGTTCCTTGTCAATGTAATGTTGAGAACTTAAAAATTTTGCTGTCTCGATTTGATCTTTTGTTTCTAAAATTCCTAATTGTTGATAAGTACATTTGCGAAATTTCACACCTCGAGCTCCAGTTCCTCTTCCATCCACCCAAGCCACTACGTAATTTTGAGTGGCTAAATAATATTCCCAAGCTACATTCCATTCATCTAAAACTTCCTGAGCATCAGGACCACTATATTGAACAAGTAACAAAGGATATTTTTTTGTCGTATCAAAATTGGAAGGTTTTAATATCCAACCATTTAATTTTATATTTTCAGAAGTAGTAAAACTAAAAAATTCTTTTTTTGGTAAATTTAGTTTTTCCCATTCTTGGGTTATGGAGTCATTATTTTGAAAAATACGTATGAAATTTCCTTTATTATTACGTACTGTTAAAGTGTTTGCATTTTCGAGAGAAGAAGCATTGTCAACAAAATAGGTAAATGTGTTACTAAAAACAGCTTGATGAACTCCTTTCCCATCTGTTAATCTTGTTTTTTTACCTTTTGTTGTAATAGCATAAACATCGCGTTGAAGCGGCGACGTTTCAGCAGATTGATAATAAAGTGTCTGGGTATTTTCATCAAAGCCATAAACATCAGTAACATCCCAATTCCCAGCAGTTAGTTGTTTAATTAAAGTTCCATTTATTTGATATTGATAAACATGTCGGTAGCCATTTTTTTCATTTACACCAATAAAATATTGATTGTCAGAAGAAAATTGATAAAAATTGAAATTTCTATAATCAATATAATTATCGTCTTTTTCCTGAAGAATTAATTTTGATAAAGTAGATTTAGGATTGGCTAAAAACATTTTCATTTCATTTTGATTTCGATTTAAGGTAAAAATAGCCAATTGATCCACGGAGGAAGTCCATTTAATTCGTGGTATATAAAAATTTTCATCTAAAGTATTTAGCTGAATAGTTCTTATTGATTTTTGTCTTTCGTCGAAAATGCAAACACTGACTTTTGAGATATTTTGACCTGCTTTGGGGTATTTATAAGTTACGGTTGTCGGATAAAGCGACAGTCCATCTATCATTTTAGTAGAGTCGGCATAAAGTTGGTAAGAAAATTCAGGAACTTCGGTTTCATCAAATTTTATAAATGCCAACAATTTGCTATCAGGGCTCCATTCGAAACAGCGAACAGCACCAAATTCTTCTTCATAAAGCCAATCGGGGACGCCATTAATGATTTTGTTTTTTTCACCATCTTTGGTAATGGCTGATTCAGTATTAAAATCTATTTTTTTTAAATATAGATTATTGTTTCTTGCAAAAGCGACATAACGGTTATCAGGAGAAAATAAAGGTGATTCCTGCGGTCCATATTCAGAAAGTGGCTGGATCTCATTTCTTTTTATATCGTAAATGTAATAATCAGCTGTAAATGTTCTTCGATAGCGTTTTTTTACATTGGTATATACTAATAATTTAGTTTCGTTTGGGCTGAATTCATATCCCTCAATTTCCTTAAAAGGAGCGTTTTGTAATCGTGAAACACTAAAAAGTGTATCGACCACACCACCTGTTTTATAATTGAATTTGACGATGGCTTTTTTATTAACCATTAAGGTATAATTTTCTCCATCTTTCATAGAATATGGTACAACTAAATCTTTTACTTTGAATTTGCCATCTACAATATCATAAAGTAGATTGGCAAATGAAATTTGTACGCTGAAAAATAAAATTAAACTAAAAAAAATACGTTTCATTTTCAATTTATTTATTAACTTTGAATAATAGCTACTTTTCTTTTGTTCAATTTTGTGGAACAAAAAATATTGAATTTGATATCAATTGTACAAAAATAAAGCAATTTGTTGATTATTGAAATTTCGTTTTGTTTTTTACTACATAAAGTAACGAAGCAATAGTGATTTTTTATATAAAATTGATTTGTAAACAAAACATTATCAGAAAAAATGGGGAAAAAATTATTTGAAAATGATTTTTCGACAAAAGCAGTCGGGATATGTTTAAGTGGTGGCGGAGCATTGGGGTTTGCTCACATTGGAGTATTGCAATCGCTAGAAGAACATGGAATTTATCCATTGCAAGTGGCAGGTTCAAGTATGGGAGCTGTTGTGGGCACTTTGTATGCAGCAGGCATTTCGCCACTTAAAATGTTGCAAATTATAAAAGAAGATAAACTTTATAGAATAACTAAATTAATGAGTATTCGTCTCACTTCTATTAATTCAGGATTGTCAACGCATGATACATTACGGGAAATCATTCGGGAATTAATTCCTCATAACAGTTTTGATAAATTACCCAAAAAAATGAATGTTTGTGTATCTAATTTGAATATTGCTGATTGGGAAATTGTTAATACAGGCGAAAATCTTGATAAATGGGTAGCAGCCTCAGCAAGTATTCCAGGCATTTATGAAGCAATGCAGATGAACAAATGTTTTTATGTAGACGGAGGTTTATTGAATAATTTCCCAGCTCAAGCTCTTGAACAGAGTTGTCAGAAAATTATCGGGGTAGATGTTATTCCACATTTTGAAACGCTTCAATTGAAAAAACCTACCGATACTTTTTCATGGTCTGTAAGAATTATGGAGCATAAAAATTCGTTACCAGGAAGGAAACTTTGTCATTTTTTGATTGAACCAATGGCAATTAAAAAATATCATGGGTTTAGTTTTGATGCCTACCAAAAAATTTATGAAGAAGGTTATAAATCAACCAATAATTACATTGAAAAAAATCCTGAAATATTGAATTTGAAAAATTAAATTTTTATTCATCCAAGAGATAAGCTCATACTTGACCGTTATCAAAGACATCTTGTAGATTTTTAAGGAAAATAATTAAGTTCTTTACCTGTTTTTAATCAGATTCATAAACTCTTCTCTTGTTCTGGCTTCCTGAAACACACCCGTAAAATCTGAAGTGGTGGTAATGGAATTAAGCTTTTGTACTCCTCTCATTTGCATACACAAATGCTGTGCTTCAATAATGACCATTACACCCATTGGTTCCAGTGTGTTTTGAATACATTGTTTAATTTGGGTAGTCATTCGTTCCTGAACCTGTAAACGACGGGCATAAATTTCGACTACACGAGCTATTTTACTCAAACCGGTTATTTTTTTATTAGGAATATATGCTACGTGAGCTCTTCCAAAAAATGGCAACAAATGATGTTCACATAATGAATAGAAATCAATGTCTTTTACAATTACCATTTGACGGTAATTTTCAGTAAATATTGCCTCTCGGATTATTTTTTCTGGATCTTCTTCATAACCTTGCAAAAAAAATTGCATAGCTCGGGCAACTCTTTCAGGAGTTTGTACTAATCCTGGCCGTTCAGGATTTTCTCCTAAAAGACTGATAATATTTTTATAATGTTGAGCAATTTCGTTGGTTTTCTTTTCATCAAAAATTTTACCACCATTTAACTCACTATCCATCTAAATTTATTTGAAAAATTACTTATTAATTTGATCTCTAACTACATAAGTCTGATTTCGCAACTGAGGAAAAACCTCAATTAATTCATTTTTAAAAGTCTGAGCTTCTTCCATGGAGGCAAAATCACCCACACGCACTTTCCAGAAAGGTGAAGAATAAGTAACATAAACATCATACTCCGGGAAAGTTTCATTAATTAACCTTTCAATATTAAAAGCTTCATTTTTAGCCGTTCGAGGCTCATTACTTGAAAAAACCTGAACACGGTAACCATTGGCAATAGTAGTTTTAGCAGGAATAGTAGAAATTCTCTTTTCTGTTAAAAGAGTTTCGATACGTTCGTCTTGATGAAAAACAACAGTTCCTCCGGTGCTGTCGTTTTTTGAAAGTACTTCAAAAATGTTTTCTTTTTGCTGGCCGCTTAAAGAAAAAATAGGAAGAGAGAATAACAATGTTACTGTAAATATCTGGAATAGTTGGTGCATTTTTATTGAAATGATATAAGGTTGCAAAGTTACAAAATGTTTCTTTTATAACTACCATTAAGATTAATTTCTTTATCTTTGACAAATCTCAATATAATTTTAAGAGTTTTTCCTGAAAATTTTTTTATTTTTGTTTAAAGATAACAGAACAATTTTTATGAATATTAGCAGGATTGCTTTGATAGTAGCTGGTGGAAAAGGCGAACGAATGAAAACTTCTATTCCCAAACAATTTATCGAACTGCAAGGGAAACCTGTGCTTATGCACACCATGAATGTTTTTTTTCGTTATGATCCTGCTTTATCTTTTTTTGTTGTACTTCCAACTGAACAAATTGACCTCTGGAAGTTGCTTTGTCAACAACATCATTTCGATATGCCTCATCAGATAGTCAACGGTGGTGAAACACGTTTTCATTCTGTAAAGAAAGGTATAGAAGCTATTTCTCATCAACTTCAAAAGAATAAGAAAATTACGAATAAAAAAAATGTTATTTTAGTTGCTATACATGATGGTGTTCGTCCTTTTGTTAGTACAGACACCATCGATAGATGTTTTGAAGAAGCTGAAAAGGAAGGGAATGCCGTTCCAGCCGTTGAGTTGACTGACAGCATAAGAAAAGTTTCACTTCAAGGAAATGAAGCTGAAGAAAGAAGAAATTATAGATTGATTCAAACTCCGCAGGTATTTGAATTTTCACTTTTGCAAAAAGCTTATCAACAGCAATATTCTCCTTTTTTCACTGATGATGCTTCTGTTGTGGAAGCTATGGGTGTTAATATTCATTTGGTAGAAGGTAATTCCGAAAATATTAAAATTACTACTTCTTTTGATTTGGAATTAGCTGAATTTTTCCTAAGCAGAAACGAATCAAGTAACAGGCAAATTTTTTGATCGAATTGGATTTTTTTAATCAAGATATTCAATATGTAAAAGGGGTCGGTCCCAAACGTGCCGAATTACTGAATAAAGAACTCAACATTTTCACCGTTGAAGATTTATTGAGACATTATCCTTATAAATACGTGGATCGAAGCCGTTTTTATTTTTTAAATGAGATTTCGGAAAATATGCCTTTTATTCAATTAAAAGGTAAAATTTTAAGCTTTGAAAAAGCAGGAGAAGGACGGAAGCAACGATTAATAGCTACTTTTACTGATGGCTTCGGCATAATGGAACTGATTTGGTTCAATGGATTAAAGTTTGTTCAAGATAAATATAAAACCAATATAGAATATGTAGTTTTTGGGAAGCCAACTTTCTTTAATGGCAAAATCAGTATTATCCATCCTGAAATAGATCTTCCTTCGAAGTTACCACCGCCTGAACAAATGGGAATGCAACCTTTTTACAATACAACTGAAAAAATGAAATCCCATTCATTGAATTCAAAAGCTATCCAAAAAATTATTTATTCCCTATTGCCAACTTTACAAAACAGCATCCCAGAGACACTTCCTTCGTATCTTTTACAACGATTCAAGCTCTTAAATATTACGGAAGCCATTAGAAACATTCATTTTCCTCAAAACTCACATTTACTCAACAAAGCCCGTCAGCGATTGAAATTTGAAGAATTGTTTTATATTCAGCTAAGTATCGTTCGTCAGCAAAAATGGAGAGAACAAAAATTTAATGGATTCATTTTCAAACATATTGGATATTTTTTCAATACTTTTTATCATAAATACTTACCTTTCTCCCTGACCAATGCTCAAAAACGAGTTATTCATGAAATCAGAAAAGATGTTGGTTCAGGCAAACAAATGAATCGTCTTTTACAAGGCGATGTAGGAAGTGGAAAAACGCTGGTTGCTTTAATGGCAATGCTTATGGCTGCCGACAATGATTTTCAGGCTTGTATGATGGTCCCTACCGAAATTTTGGCTCAACAACATTATACCAGCATTAAGGAATTATTGGGCGATTTAGGTGTTGAAGTGTCTTTATTAACTGGCTCTACACGTCAAAGTGAACGAAAAATTATCCATCAAAAATTACAAAACGGTGAAATTCATATTTTAATTGGCACACATGCTTTGATTGAAGAAACTGTTCAATTCAAAAATTTGGGTTTGGTAGTCATTGATGAACAGCATCGTTTTGGAGTTGCTCAGCGAGCAAAACTTTGGACTAAAAATCAGCAACCCCCTCATATACTTGTCATGACTGCCACTCCTATTCCACGTACGTTGGCAATGACGCTTTATGGAGACTTAAATATTTCTTCCATTGATGAATTGCCACCCGGCAGAAAACCTATTCAAACTTTTCATTTTTATGAAAACAAAAGGGCTCAACTAAACAAATTTATTAGGCAGCAAGTTGAAGCTGGGAGACAAATCTATGTGGTTTATCCGCTTATTCAAGAATCGGAAGTATTAGATTTAAAAAATTTAGAAGAAGGCTATTGTCAGTTGTGCGAAACATTTCCCCAATATAAAATTAGTATGATGCATGGGAAAATGAAATCAGACGAAAAAGAACTTCAAATGAATAAATTTGTTTCAGGAGAAACTCAAATTATGGTGTCAACTACTGTCATCGAAGTAGGTGTTAATGTTCCAAATGCTTCTGTGATGATTATAGAAAATGCCGAACGATTTGGTTTGTCACAATTGCATCAGTTACGGGGACGAGTAGGTCGTGGAGCAGAACAATCCTATTGTATTTTATTGACCAATTATAAATTATCAGCTACTACTCGCAAACGCATTGAAGTGATGGTTAGAACTAACGATGGCTTTGAAATTGCTGAAACTGATCTACAATTAAGAGGACCTGGTGATCTGGAAGGAACCCAACAAAGTGGTTTGCCTTTTGAATTGAAAATCGCAAATTTAGCTCAAGATGGCAAAATGTTGGAAATTGCTCGGCAAACAGCTATAGAAATTTTGGAAGTTGACTCCAACTTGGAAAAGCCAGAAAATAAAGTTTTGTTGAAGCAACTGAAAAAAATGAAAAATAATTCCATCAATTGGGGTATAATTAGTTAAAAAACCTTAAATTATTTTGGATTTAAAATTTCATTTTTTTACTTTTGAAATGATTTCTATAAAAAGAGAAGTTTAACAACTTTTTTAAATGGAAAAAACGCTTGTCATCATTAAGCCGGGAGCCATTCAGCGAGAGTTGATTGGTGAAGTGATAACCAGATTGGAACGAAAAGGTTTACACTTATGTGGCATAAAGATGATGCAACTAACCGATGACATTGTTTCTGAACATTATGCCCATTTGGCTGATCTTCCCTTTTTTGACAGAATAAAAAATTCTATGATGGTTACTCCTATTATCGTTTGTTGTTGGGAAGGAGTAGAAGCGGTAAAAGTAGTGCGAACAATAGTTGGCGTAACAAATGGACGAGAAGCACAAGCTGGAACAATTCGTGGAGATTTTAGTATGAGTATTCAAGAAAATATTATCCATGCATCTGATAGTGTTGAAACTGCAAAAATAGAAATTGCTCGTTTTTTCAAAGAAGACGAAATTTTTGATTTTAAACAAAATAATTTGCCTTTTATATATGCAAATGATGAAAAATAATTGCTGAGTTATGAATGTATTAACTGATTCTCCAAACATTTATTTAGCACTATTGATTCTCTTTTTACTTTTAGTAAGTGGGAAAGCCAAATCACAAAGTTTTGATATGGCTTTAAGTGCTGTTGGTTCTTTAAAAGACACAACCAATATTTATAAACAAATGTTTAATGATGATTCGGACGACTTAATGGAAAATCACCCAGCAGACGATATTTATAACAACATCTGGTCGCATGAGAGAATCAATCCTTACAATTTGTCTATCGACAGTTTGCCTGACTCCGTTCTGATTGATTGTAGCAATTTTGTTCTCCCAATAGCAGGGAAAGTAACATCAAAATTTGGTCCCCGTCGTTATCGTTACCATTATGGAATTGATTTGCGTTTAAATGTTGGTGATTCGGTAAAGACTGCTTTTGGAGGGAAAGTTCGCATTATAGATTATGAACCAGGAGGATATGGTAATTATGTGGTAATCCGTCATGATAATGGTTTAGAAACTGTTTATGCTCATTTATCAAAAGTGTTGGTAGAAGTGAATCAGGATGTGAGTGCAGGAGAAATGATTGCATTAGGAGGAAACACAGGTAGATCGACAGGACCTCACCTGCATTTTGAAACACGATATTTAGGGCATGCTATTAATCCTGCTGAAATTATTGATTTTGGAAAGGGTGAATTATATAATCAAACCTTTTTGATTGCTAAAAATAAAACTTTCAGATATCAAAAAGAAAGAATACCGCAAGTAACCTTAGCTAAATATCATCGTGTTATTAAAGGAGATACACTCAGTTTCATTGCAGCTCGTTACAATACTACTGTAAATAAATTATGTAAATTGAATAGAATTTCTTCTCGAAAAATATTAAGACCAGGAGAGAAAATAAGAGTTCGCTAACTAAAAATTTATATAAAGCGATAATAATATATCAAGTCTCAAAAATCGAGTAGGTAGAGAGATTACTCCCCCGCCCTCTCACATCACCGTGCATGCTTTCGCACACGGTGGTTTTTTTTAATGGTTTAACCTCTCGTAAATGGTGGGTTAAGGCTTGTTCCTGTTCGCCTGCTTCTTTTATTTGCAACACTTTTATCGTTTGAGCTCTACTTACAGTTTCACTTGGAACGAAAGGGCGATAACATCCTCTACCGTCTCTTTAAACAGGTCTTATTGGTGTGTTATGACTTGCAGTTGCCCCATAAAACAAATTTTGAACTAACTGCTCCTTAAATTAAAAGATTTAGACCTTCTTCTGTGCTGTTCCTGCTCCGGAATACTATGTTTTCTGCTGACTTCTTGCAAAGCGAAAACAACATCGATGCCGATCTTGCACTCTTGGTGCGCTTTACAAGACCTCTCGGGATAAGATAATGAATAACCTCGAGGCAAGCCTCAAGGTATCTTGTTAATCGAATAATGTAAGTTACCAATCATACAATTTTTTATATTTCTTTTCATTTCCCTGATTTGAAACATAAGCCATGTGATAAAGTAATAATGTCTTATTATACGCTTATAAATATGTTCGTCTTCCATTCACATAAAGATAAATCTTTATATTTAGAAACTTTTGGTTTCTATGGGATTCACCTCGAGGCAAGCCTCGAGGAATTCTTTCGATTAAAGTTTTTTTACTTAACAAGTTTATCTGAACTCATTTCTTAAACGGAAGATAAATATATCAATGTGAGTGTTTTATCTGTACTTTGATTAGGTAAGCGGATACTTTTCAGGCAGGTATAATATACCTCTTCAAAAAGTCACCACCTTGTCGAAGAACTTCTGTATTTCGGCATTAAAGTTGCGTAATAGCTAATTTTTTCTAACGAACTATTCTTATTATCACTCTGTACGCCTTTCAGAAGATCAAGATTGTCTTTCAATATCAAATCCTTTAATAACTCCATTGCAAAAATTACACTGAATAACAATGCTATATAATGTTAATCGAAATAATGTATAGTATTAATATTTTATCCATTTGTAAATTTCAGTTCTTTTATCCGAAAATATAACCTTTATTAAATATATTCCTGCTGGAATATTAAATACATTTACTTTTGCCTCTTTAATTTCTAAATGTAAGTTTATTGAATATATTATGTTTCCAGAAATATCCATTATTTCATAACCAACAAAAGGATAATCTGTCTTGAATATCAGATTACCATCTAAATTATTTTTTATGGTTAATGAATTTCGATTCTGTGATATTTCTTTTACATTATCTGTTATGCCAGGAGAACTTTTTAGTAAAACTTTTCCTGACAAAGCATAAATCATTGTGTCATTTACAATGGAAATATCCGAATGATTGATGTCAATACAATATGTCCAAGAACGAAATATAGTATTATCACTCACTTTCGCATCATTCTCTATTGTATAGAGTATCATAATATTTTCTCCACCGTTTGTTAATATCCCAGCACTCAAACTATAACCCATGCCATCATTTATCATATAAAGTCCTGTACCACCTGTTTTTATATTCCAACTCCCTGAATTGTCTTTCTTATATGAGGCATACGGGCTTGTTGCATCTCCTGCTAATACATACAAGTTATTTGGAGTTTTTTGAACAGAATAGAAATCATTTTGATCAATGACCACAGGTTCTTTATCCCAATTGTTACCAGCATTTATTGTTTTGTAAAGCGACAGACTTTTACCTACTATATATCCTTCTAATCCATAAAATTTTATATCATTTAAATCTTTTTCCGTAGAAAAGTTTCTAAGCGCCCATGTTTCTCCACCGTTATTAGAAATTAATACTGTCCCGGCGTTTCCAACTGCCCAAATGTCTTCTCAAGATGTGTAAGCTATAGCATTAAGATTAGCTGTTACGTTGGTTGGTTTAATATCCCATGTTATACCGCCATTTGCCGTTTTGTATATTGCTCCATTGTCTCCTACCGCAAATCCAGTATTTTTATCAACAAAAATGATATTTCGAATTAATACATTTTCTTGAATTATTGTTTTATGCCATGTATTACCATAATCGGTTGATTTTGCAATTAAACTTTACCCTGTTACAAAAAGTGTATCAGGTGTTGTAGCATATACTTTGTATAGATATGTATCATTTAGACTTTCAATACGTTGCCAAACATTTTGTCCGTGCAAACACAAACTCCCCATAAAGAGCAGGAGTAAAAGTGAAATTTTTGTTTTCATAGTTTAATAATTTTATGGAGTTCATAATTTTTATCAAATTCAATAACTACAAAATATAGCCCACTACTATAATTCGATAAATCCAAGACCAAATTATTATTTATTTTTATGGATTTTTGTAAAAGATTTCCTAATGAATCGTACAATTTTATTGATTTACATTGTTGAATATACTCAGGGAAATTAAATTGAATAAATCGATTGGTCGGGTTAGGTGATAACGAGATTGTTTGATCTATCTGTTTGTGGTTCTCTAAACCTGAGATTGCATCACAACATGTTCCATCTGGACAAAGATTATTGTTTTTATAATATTCAATTCCATCTTGTTTATAACAAACCAGATATGGAATTGAATAACCTATTGCCAATTCCTCGGATGGAGTAAAAAAGCCATTGATACTTCCTATGCCTTCTATCCATTCGGATGCTCTATCAAAAGAAAATCGTTTCCTTTTCTCTCCATTGAGTAATTCAATTGTGTCAATTTTTAACACAACGGGGTTTCTAGATAATTCACCTGAAGGAGCAGTTGAATAAATGGTGTCACCTACTTCTACGGTAAAATCGTAAAGTAAGAATTCTGTTATAATCATTGTTTCGTAATCGGTATATTGTTTGAAAACTTTCCCTGCTTCTTCTCGAATAGCTCCTATATAGTAAGTTGGTTGTCCCAAATTATTGGGTGATCTTCCAATTACTTTTCTATATGTCACGTTATTTAATATGGTATCGCCACTTAAATAATATTGACTTTTACCTTCTATTATTTCTGTATTTGAATTTACCCAGAATTCTGTCCAACATGCGTCATTCCCAAAATAGCTTTGAGCTTTTGATATGTTTGCTATCAAAATAAAAAGAACAATTATTAATTTTGCTTTCATTGCCATAGTCTTATTTAGTTAATATCATTCGTTTAGTATCAATGACTTTACCATCAGCTATTAAAGCATAAAGGTACATACCTGCATTAAGTTCAGAACCTTGTATTGTTATATTGGATTTTTCTTTTTCTTTAATAGAGTAGCTTTTTAAAGCAAACTCTTTTATTAATTTCTTTCTTTTCAGATCAACCAATATCTATGATTAAACGCAAATTTTTGCAGGTGAGCCAAAAATATGGAGGTAATTAACAAAGAAGAGCATCCATATGATTGAACATCCTTACAAATAATAAACACCCTTAAATCAGCTAACACGTTTCTCAACAGCGTGCGCATCATTAAAGACGTTTATTTTCGATAAAAATACAAAATATATTCGATAAAATAATTTTTTTATAAAAAAATAAACACAAGACTCTATCATCAATTGCTTCTTTAATATTTAAATTAGAAATAATTTGCATCTCTTTAAAGAAAATTTCCGATAGTGAATAATTCTCCATGCGTTACCCTTTGCTCCCGCCGATTTGTAATCGGTGGTTTGCTTGTTAAAGCAATCATATCAGCATTATATCTAAT
>DAOOVG010000020.1:0-29515 GCA_035369865.1 Paludibacteraceae bacterium
GGTATAAAGATAATGAATATCAGTGAATTATACAAATTTTTTTATAACTATTTTTGAAAAATATGCCCTAATTTATCCCTTTTAAAGTAGGACACTTTGCGGACAATCGCTTTATATAATAATCTGCTTTATGTTTTCGACTGTTTCGTATGATAATATTGTTATCTATCAAAGAAATCAGCTGTCCGAAAAACTGATTATCCAAAAAAATGTGTATTTTTGTTCATGATAGTGTTATTGTATATATGTATAATAGTATTTATTTTATAGAAAATATAAATCTACAAAACACTCTACTGAAGGCAAACTTAAAAATTGTCCTCCTTTTTTATTTTTTATCGGATAATAGTGATTTTTAAAATAATTTATGAAAGATAAAGAACATACACTTGATGAAATCAAAGAAGAATTTGGCAGACTTGTGGAAATAATGAATGAACTTCGTCAGAAATGTCCCTGGGATAAAGAACAAACTTTCGACAGTCTAAGGGTGCAAACCATTGAAGAAACTTACGAGTTGTCAGATGCTATCATGAAAAAAGACATGGAAGAAATTAAAAAAGAATTAGGAGATTTATTGCTTCATATTGTTTTTTACGCTCAAATGGCAAATGAAAATAATGATTTTGATATCTATGAAGTTTGTAAAGCATTGAATGAAAAACTCATTTACAGACATCCTCATGTTTTTTCTAATGTTAAGTCCGATTCTACCGAGGCAGTAGTTCAAAACTGGGAAAAACTCAAACTAAAAGAAAAAAATGGTAATAAAACAGTATTAGGTGGTGTTCCTGATTCATTACCAGCTTTGATTAAAGCTCATAGGATTCAGGACAAAGCAAGATATGTAGGTTTTGATTGGGAAGAAAAAGAACAAGTATGGGAAAAAGTAAAAGAAGAATTTTTAGAATTGCAACAAGAAATCAAATCAATGGACAAAGATAAAATAGAAGAAGAATTTGGGGATCTTCTTTTTAGTTTAATAAATGCGGGAAGGCTTTACGACATTAATCCCGAAAATGCGTTGGAACGTACCAATCGAAAATTTATCAGTCGTTTTAATTATCTGGAATCCAAAACTATTTCTCAAGGAAAAGATTTGAAACAAATGACTTTGCAGGAAATGGACGAAATATGGGACGAAGCAAAAAAATTAGAATCCAAATGAAATTTTAAAATATGGTTTATCCGCAAAATTTCGAACAAAAAATTGATTTTGGGAATATTCGGCAATTATTAAAAGAAAAAAGTATCAGCACCTTAGGAAAAGAAAAAATTGACAGCATACATTTTTCGTCTGATTTTTACGAAATCATTCAACAATTGGATCAAACAAATGAGATGCTTCAAATCCTGACTACTGAAACTAATGAATTGCCTTTGAGCAATATTTATGATATTCGTCCATCATTACATAAAATTCATGTAGATGGTTTATATTTAAGTGAAAATGAATTATATTGTCTTCGTACAAACCTTGAAAATGCACAACTTTTAACGACTTATTTTTCTAAATTAAATTCTGCTTTTTATCCCCAATTGTCACGTCTATCTAAAGCTGTAAAATCCTTTTCTTTCCTGATTGATCAGATAAACAAAATTCTTACAAAACATGGCGACATAAAAGACAATGCTTCAATACAATTAGAAAAAATTAGGAAAAATATTTTAACTACACAGAATAATATTTCCCGAACTTTAAACGAGATATTACAGCGGGCTCTCTCGAATGGCTATGTAGAAAAGGATACTTTGCCTACTTTACGAGAGGGGAGGCTGGTTATACCTGTTTCACAACCGTTTAAACGAAAAATCAATGGTATTGTTCATGATGAATCAGCCAGTGGAAAAACAGTTTATATTGAACCTACTGAAGTAATAGAATTGAACAATAGAATTCGAGAACTGGAAGGAGAAGAACGGCGTGAAATTATTAGAATTTTAACAGATATTACAAATTATATTCGTCCTTTTATTCCAGATTTGCTTGAGCTTCAAAATTTTTTAGGTGAAATAGATTTCCTACACTCAAAAGCTCTTTTTGCCGTTGATATTAAAGCTATTCGTCCGAATGTTGAAAATAAATGTATCATTCAATGGAACAAAGCCATCCATCCGCTTTTATACCTTTCTTTGCAAAAACAAGGTAAAAATATTGTTCCATTAGATATCGTTTTAAATGAAAATCAGCGAATTTTGATTATTTCAGGACCAAATGCTGGCGGAAAGTCTGTTTGCTTAAAAACTGTTGGACTACTTCAATACATGCTTCAGTGTGGTTTGTTAATTCCACTGGATGAAAGTAGCCAAATAGGAGTTTTTGAAAATCTTTTTATTGATATTGGCGATGAACAATCTATTGAAAATGACCTTTCTACTTATAGTTCTCATTTGCTGAACATGAAATTTTTTATTCAACACAGCAATGAAAAAACGCTGATTATGATTGACGAATTTGGCTCTGGTACTGAGCCTCAAATTGGCGGTGCCATTGCTGAAGCTGTTTTGGAAAGAATTAATCAGCAGAAAGCTTTTGGTGTAATTACCACTCATTATACAAATTTAAAATATTTTGCCGAAAATACTGAAGGAGTAGTAAATGGAGCCATGTTGTTCGATCGCGGACGATTGCAACCACTTTTTCAACTGCAAATTGGTTTTCCAGGAAGTTCTTTTGCGATTGAAATAGCTCGAAAAATAGGTTTGCCTAACGATATTATTGAAGAAGCTGCTCAAAAGGTTGGGAAAGAACATTTTGATTACGAAAAGCATTTGCATGAAATTATTCGGAATAAACGTTACTGGGAAAATAAGCGAAAAAAAATCCGTCAACGAGAAAAATCTCTCGAAAAAATTATCGAGCAATATGAAACAACATTAAATAATATTGAGAAAGAACGAAAAGAAATCATTCAAGATACAAAAACTGAAGCCATCCAATTATTGAACGAAGCTAATGCAAAAATTGAAAATACCATTCGCCAAATTAAGGAAGCTCAAGCAGAAAAAGAAAAAACAAAGGAGATAAGAAAAGAACTGGAAACTTTTAAGAAAGAAAAACTTGAATCAAAAATCTTAGCCAAACCAATAGAACCTTCCATTCAATTAAAAAAGAAAAAATCAAAAAGAGTTGCTTCGGAAAATTTATCAAAATCCACTTTCCAAGCAGGTAATTATGTAAAAATAAAAGACCAATCTCTTGTTGGAAGAATTATCGAAATCAGTGAAAAACAAGCCATTGTAGCTTTTGGTCAAATGAAATCAACAATAGAACTTTCTAAACTCGAACTTATCAATCGCACACAACTAAAAATAGAAACTAACAAAATTCAACAATCTATTGAATTAAAAAACGAAGAAATAAGGAACAGAAAACTAAAATTCAAAACAGAAATCGATGTTCGTGGAATGAGAGGAGAAGAAGCTGTGCAAGTAGTAAGTTATTTTATTGACGATGCCATTATGGTGGGAGCCAATTCTGTGCGTATTTTACATGGAACAGGTAGTGGAATATTGCGGCAGTTGATTCGTCAATATCTTGCTACTGTTCCACAAATAAAAAATTTTCATGATGAACATGTCGAATTCGGTGGTTCTGGAATTACAATCGTTGAATTTGTATAAAAATTCAAAAAATTAATAATAATATTGAATTTTAAAAAGAAATTAACGAAATAGGTTTTTTAAGAGTAGTCTCAAAAATAAATTCCTGCATTTCCCAATTCATTTGAAATATATTATTATTATTATTATTAATTAACATTTATTTCCATTTCATTTTTTATCTTTTGTTCTAAATAATAAAATAAATGGTTTGTCAATCCGTTGAATTATAATATAAAATGATTAAAATCATTTTTTTTATAACAAAACGACAAAAAAGTTCTAAAAAATAAGTTTTATGAACAACATATATAAAAAAGTTGTATATTTGCATCGTTTTTTGAAGAGTTGCCTAAAAAATTAATCTTTTAAAAAATTGTAAAAAATGAAAAAAGTATTTTTATTGTGTGCAGTAATTTTTACATTTGCTGCATGTGCTCCAAAAGCCAATGAAGAAAAAGCTGAAAGTGAAGATTCTATAGTAATTGTAGATACCATAGCATCACAAATAGACACAACGAATGTTATTGATACTATGGCAACTCCATTTGAATAATTGTTCAGCCTATAAAAAAATAAAGAAGTCATTTGTATAGAGGATTCAATGTTCAAAAGTTCAATTTTTAGGAAATAAATTTTGTATCGAATAATTAACTTTTCGAAGTTTAATTAAAAAAATGATATTTATTTAATAAAATAAAAAAAAAAGATGTAACTTTGCATCGTTTTAGAATATAACATTAACATGTTGAATTAAAAATAAAAAAAAATGAAAAAATTAGTATTGTTATTTGCTGTAGTTTTTGCATTTGTTGCTTGTGGGAAAAAAGCTACTCAAGAAAGCACAGAAACCGACACCACAAGTATAGTTGCTCCAGTTGATACTATTGTTGAAAGTATTGACACTACAACTGTTGACACTACGGTAGCTCCTATGTAATAATTAGGAACAAAAGTAGTTCTGTAATAGTAAGTCCGTTTTTTTAACTACAACGGACTTTTTTATTTTGTAAAAAATCAAATTAGTAAATTTATATTTTATCTTAACCAAATTTTTTTATATAGATTCTAATTTGTAAATACACAAACTTTTTTTAAAAGGCATAAAAACCATTCGAATATTATGACATTTCCTAATCTTAATTTAAAAAAAGAATAACCATTTGGGCAATCAATTTTTAAACTTTATATAAGATGAATAGATTATTCTTAATAATAAATTTCAGTTAAATTTTAATTCCATTCATCTCAAAGGATTACAAATAAATTTAGATGATGTCGGTGGTTGTGTTGATTTTAACAAATAGTATGTTAATTGGAGATATTTTACAAAAATTATTCACTTTTAAGTATTTGAAGATACAAAAAGTTTTTTGTTTTTTATAAGTGATGATTTGAATATTTCACAACCAAATTTTTTTTGATGGTACAACCGACAATTATAAGTTGTAAAAATGTCGGCAGTTACGGTATAGTTAAGAATTATAGAGAGATCTCACTGCCTGCCTTTACAAACCGTTTAAAAATGCTATTCGTCGGAAATCATATAAAAACAATTTGAAAATCAGGATAATAAATTAGCCTTAGAATTTGTTGCTCATTTCTGACAAAAAATTATTTAATTTGTAATTTATTTTTAAGTTTGGTTATGAAAATATTCAAATATCCTGAACAAGAAAAGTGGACAGTTATATTATCTCGTCCAGTAAGTGATCGAAGAGCTTTGTTTGAAACTGTTCAGAAAATTTTAAACAAAGTGCACAAAGATGGTGATAATGCTGTAAAAGAATATACTGCTTTGTTTGATAAAGTTTCTCTCGATACTTTAGAAGTGACAAAAGAAGAAATAAATGAAGCAGAAAAGCTGATTCCAAAAGAATTAAAGGAAGCTATTGAAATGGCACGCAGAAATATCTGGAAGTTCCATTCTGCTCAGCAGACAGTTTTTAAAGAAATACAAACTTCCCCAGGTGTTAACTGCTGGCAAAAAGCTTTACCTATTGAAAAAGTTGGTTTATATATCCCTGCTGGCACAGCTCCTTTATTCTCAACGGTTTTAATGCTGGGTATTCCAGCCAGAATAGCCGAATGTAAGGAAATCATACTTTGTTCACCTCCTGCATCAAACGGGAAAATTTATCCTTCTGTTTTGTACGCAGCAAAAGTGGTGGGCATTCATCGGATCTTCAAGATTGGTGGAGTTCAAGCAATTGCAGCCATGGCTTATGGAACAGAAACAGTACCGAAAGTTTATAAAATTTTTGGACCTGGCAATCAGTATGTCACCGCAGCTAAGCAGTTAGTTTCGATAGAAGGAGTAGCTATCGATATGCCTGCAGGTCCTTCTGAAGTTGCCATTATTGCCGACGAAAGTGCAAATCCTGTTTTTGTCGCTGCTGATTTACTATCGCAAGCCGAGCATAGTGTTGACAGCCAATGCGTTTTGATTACCACTTCAGAAAAATTAATTCAGCCTGTTTTAGATGAAATTGAACGGCAAACAAAACAACTTCTTAGAAAAGATATCATCCAACAATCATTGGAAAATGCCAGAATTATTCTGGTAAAATCAATAGAAGATGCTATTAATATGATTAATGAATATGCACCTGAACATTTAATTATTGCTACTCGTTTTCCACAAGAAGTATCTTTAAATATTGTTAATGCAGGTTCTGTCTTTTTAGGTAATTATGCTCCCGAAAGTGCAGGTGATTATGCCTCAGGCACAAATCATACACTTCCTACCAATGGTTATGCAAAAAGTTATAATGGTGTAAACTTAGATAGTTTTTTAAGAAAAATCACTTTTCAATATCTTACCAGAAATGGTTTGGTAAATTTAAGAAACGCTATTATTTTAATGGCTGAAAACGAAGGACTTGACGCACACAGCAATGCCGTAAAAGTTCGTTTAGATGAAAATAATTTGAATTTTTAAAAAATGCTTTAATGATTAGATTTATAAAATATAAACTATGAATATCAATGAATTATTAAGAGAAAACATAAAGAAACTTGAACCTTATTCATGTGCAAGAAATGATTTTAAAGGCGAAGCTTCATTCTATTTTGATGCCAATGAAAATCCATTTAATGCTCCATATAATCGTTATCCCGATCCTTTGCAAACAGAATTAAAAGGACAGATTTCAAAAGTAAAAAATATTCCTCCTGCTAATATTTTTTTAGGAAACGGTAGTGATGAAGCTATTGATTTACTTTATCGTACTTTTTGCGAGCCTCGCATTGATAACGTAGTTGCTATCGAACCAACTTATGGAATGTATAGAGTTTGTGCTGAGATAAATGATGTTGAATTTCGAAAAGTTCTTCTAAATAAAAAGTTTGACATTGAAGCATATAAATTAATGGACGCTACTAATGAACGGACAAAAATTATCTGGTTATGTTCTCCCAATAATCCTACAGGCAACAGTCTGGAGGCTGAAGAAATAAGAAAAATTCTTAAATGGTTTCGTGGAATAGTGGTAATTGATGAAGCATACATTGATTTTTCTAATAAAGAAAGTTTTCTAAAAGAAATCTCTCAATATCCTCAACTTGTTATTCTTCAAACCATGTCAAAAGCCTGGGGCAATGCTGCCATAAGATTAGGAATGGCTTTTGCCTCAGAAGAAATAATTCAGGTGCTAAACAAAATCAAATATCCTTATAATGTTAATTTTCTTACTCAGCAACATGCTCTAAAAGTCCTTCAAGATCCTTTTCAAATGAAAAAATGGGTAAGCATACTGTTGGAAGAACGTGAAAAACTACGAAATGAATTAAGTAAATTAGCCATTGTAGAAGAAATATTCCCAAGCGATGCAAATTTTTTGCTGGTAAAAGTCAAAGATGCAAACATGATCTATCAGTATTTGATCAAAAAAGGAATAGTAGTACGGAATCGACACAATATGCCTCTTTGTACTAACTGCTTGCGTATCACAGTAGGAACACCTGACGAAAATAACGTTTTGATAAATACCCTGAAAAAATTATATATTTAACAGAAATTTAGAATCTTAGAGAGTGTTCATAAAAAGTCACTCTCTTTTTTGTCGATAAGTGAAGAATCAATATATTTCGTTTTATATAAATTCTAATTTGTAAATACACAACAAATAATTCAGTGATTTTGAGAAAAACTGAATTATGGGAAGAAAAACATTAAAAGTTAGTAGTATGGTCTAAAACAAATAAAAGTTCTGATTAAGAAAGAAGATGTATATACTTGTATGGGTTAAGCTATTTGTAATATATCAAGTTTCTCTTGGTAAATCCAGTCGGGAGGTAGCGAGTTTGTTTAATATTAGTTTTAAGCAGGTAACCAATTAGGTTCATAGGTTTGAGAAAAAAGGAATAGAAGGATTAAGAAGAAAGCCAAAAAAGGAAGACCTTCAAAACTTTCCCAGGAGCAAATGGAAGAGTTAAGTAGTTAATTCTTAAAAAGTCGTTTATCAAGCAGCAAGGTTATAAATTCTTTGGTGAAAGAACAATCGAAAAAATGTAAAAAACTATAAATTCAAATGGACGCAAATGAAAATAAATTACCTCTATAGATGTTTTTATCTATTTTTATTTCTACCAGATCTTATTTAAACACTTAGCAAAAATATTATTTAGTTTAATTTCTTGAAAAATATTTAATTCCTAAGTATTTATAATTTTAAAATTATTACTTTTGAAAGACAAAAAAGAAAATTGAATTTTTATTTAAAAAATGAAACAATTATGAAAGAAACAGAAGAAAATTTGTTAGAATACAGTGAAGATGAAGCAGTAAATTTTATTTTTAACCGCTTGCCTGAAGAAGCTAAAAAACGAATTGATAAGGACACCATTAATTATGTACTGGATGTAGTATATGATTTTTATGACGAAAAAGGTCTTTTGGATGAAGAAGATGAAGAGGTAACGGAGGGTTTCATTGACGAAGAAGAATTGTTTGAATATATTTTAAAGGCAGCTAAGAAAGATAAAATTAATCTTACTGGAGAAGATATTGAGCTAATTTTGGATGCTGAATTTGAATATGGGAAATCAATCGGCATTTATAAAGAAGAGGAATAAAAATTAGCAGATCATCTTATTCTTTTTTTAAATTTTGAAAGCACCAGGATTTTTATTCTTTCTTGGTGTTTTTTTATCTTTTGTACTTTTTTGTTTTTTAATGATATTATGTTTTATCTTGTTTATCCTTTTTTCTGGCTGCTTTCGTTATTGCCACTAAATTTTTTGTATTGTGTGGCAAAGCCTCTTTATTTTTTTATTTATTATGTAGTCAGATACAGGCGAAAAGTAGTTCGAGCAAATCTTCTTCATTCTTTCCCAGATAAATCATTGCCTGACCTAATCAAGGTGGAAAAAAATTTTTATCATTTTTTTTCTGAATTATTGGTGGAAATCGTTAAGCTCATTCACATGAGCAATGAAGAGTTGAATAAACGAGTTACTTTTGTGGACACCGAACGATTTTTTGAACTTTGCAGTCAAGGCAGGTATCCTCTGTTGATGTTGGGGCATTATGGTAATTGGGAGTGGATATTGAGTATGAGCTTATTAATGCCGAAAAACACTTCTGCTTTTACAGTTTATAAACGTTTGAAGAACAAAAAATTTGATCAATTTATGTTAAATTTGCGTACCAAACGAGGGGCAGTAATGGTGGAGAAACGAAGTCTATTGCGAAACATGATTCGCTGGGCAAAAGAAGGAAAATTAGGAGCTTATGGAATAATTGCGGATCAAAGTCCTGGCGGGAAAAATATTCAAAACTGGACAACTTTTTTGCATCAAGAAACAGCTATTTTGCCAGGAGCTGAAGAATTAGCACGCAAATTTAATTATCCCGTTTTTTATGCAAGAGTTAGTCGTCCCCAACGAGGGTATTATCAGTGTCAGATTATTCCTATAGCCTTAGAACCGCAAAAAACTTCTGAAAATGAAATTTCGCAGCGTTTCATGCATTTGCTTGAGGAAGATATTCTTTCCCATCCGCAATATTGGTTATGGACACACAGACGCTGGAAACATCAAAGAACGAATCAGCTTCCAATAAGTGAATCTTAACTTATCATTTAAAAATTAGATGTTTATGCAAGTTTCCATTGTTATTTTGAACTGGAACGGAGAAAAATATTTATCGCAATTTTTGCCTGTTTTAATTGAAAAAACACAATTATCTGACGCAGAAATTGTGGTAGCAGATAATGGTTCAACAGATAATTCTGTAAAATTATTGCAGGAAAAATTTCCATCAGTTAAGCTACTCTTGTTTGATAAAAATTACGGATTTGCTGGGGGATACAATAAAGCTTTAAATCAACTACAAAGCGATTATTTCGTACTATTGAATTCTGATATGGAAGTGACTGACAATTGGTTACAGCCGATGTTTGAATATATGAAGGAACATGAAAATATTGCTGCTTGTCAACCTAAAATTCATTCTTATTTTCGGCGCTCTTATTTTGAGCATGCGGGAGCTGCCGGAGGATTCATAGATCCTTATGGTTTTGCTTTTTGTCGAGGACGAATTTTTGGAAAAGTAGAAGAAGACAGAGGGCAATATGATGACATTACAGATATTTTTTGGGCTTCAGGTGCCTGCATGATGGTAAGGGCAGAACTTTTCTCGAAGGTTGGCGGATTTGATGATGAATTTTTTGCTCATATGGAAGAAATTGATTTATGTTGGCGGTTCAATAGTCGAGGTTATCGGGTAGTTTGTGTTCCACAAAGTGTGGTTTATCATATTGGGGGTGGAACGTTAAATGCTGAACATCCGCATAAAACCTATTTGAATTTTAGGAACAATTTATTGCTTTTATATAAAAATTTGCCCAATCATCAGTTACAAAGCGTTATGCAACGACGAACAATTTTTGATTATCTGGCTGCTTTTCAATTGTTTATATCAGGAAAATTTAAAAATGCACAAAGTGTTTTGCGTGCAAGAAAAGATTTTAAACGAATGAAAAACCGTTTTGAAGGGAAACGAAAGGAAAATATTTTGTATTCTACCGTTTCTGATTTGCCAACGATTTATCCAAAAAGTATTGTGGTAGAATATTATTTAAAAGGGAAAAAGAAATTTTCCGATCTTTATTTTCCCTGATTTAGAATAAACTTTGATAGGGGACGAATCGCTTGCAAACCCATTATAATCGAGATGTTTTATACTGCTTGTGAGCATACGTTTTTTATTTTTCCTCCTGTAATTGCTCCTTTTTATATTCTTCCAGGTTCCAAATTATCCCCCAATTTTTAACATAATCCGAAATTGGTCCCAATCCAATTTCAGCTCTTCTTTTATTAACATTATCCGGATCTTCAATGGAACTGACAATGTATTTTTCCCCTTTTTTCCTGTTTTTTCCGCATTTTTTGGGATAGTATCATAGTTTTTATTATCAAAAAATAATAAGACTGTATGTTTTTAAGGATTGTAACCTATGATTTATAGATAAAAAGCATAAAAAATTATAATAGCGGTTAGGTATTAAAAAAACAAAATCTTTCAGGCATAAAAACTTGAAAGACTTCTTTGTGCGGCTGAAGGGACTCGAACCCCCACGCCTTTCGGCACCAGATCCTAAGTCTGGCGCGGCTACCAATTACGCCACAACCGCAAAATTTATTTCCTTATATCTTTTTACAAAGGTATAACTTTTCTTCCTGGTCACCAAACAATTTTAATAAGGATTGGATTTTAGTAATGGTTAGAGTTTTACCTGAAATTTCTTTTTATCCCATAACAACATCCATATTACATTTTTTCCAATGCTTCTTCATCTACTAAAAGCTCTAAAAAATTTCCCTCTTCCTTTATCCTTAGACAATTTTTTTAATTTCTTTTTCTCGGTAAAAATTAAACAATTTATGCTCAAAATTAGGCGTAATACTCAATATTTTTTATCTATCATTAACCCAATTCAAATATTTAGACTGAAATTCAGTTCAATGATTTAGAAGGCTAAAATAAAAAACAGGATATTTTTTTCAATCATCCTGTTTCTTATTTTTTTACTTGTTACGAAAATTTTTCATATTCTTCATGAAGGTCAATTTCATTCCCTTTTTTATCGAAAAATTTATATTGTAAAAAACCCAGATTTTGTGAAGCAATTATTTTACAACCTTTGCCATATTTTTGTTTCCATTTCCATTTTAAAGGAAATAGTCCTTTTGAAATATAAGCTTCCACATAAGGGTGGACGTGAAGAGTAAATTCTTTGATATTTAGCTTGTTAACTAAATAGTCGATTTTACTTTCTAATTGATCAGTAAATAAAATGGAAGGTTTAATTTTCCCTGTACCAAAACAAGTAGGACACGTTTCTTCAATGTCTATATGTGTTTCAGGTCTTACACGTTGCCTTGTAATTTGCATTAAACCAAATTTGCTTAATGGAAGGATATTATGTTTAGCTCTATCATTAGCAAGCATTTCTTGCATCCTTTCATATACTTTTTGCCTATTTTCAGCATTGTGTAAATCAATGAAATCGATGACAATAATTCCTCCCATATCTCGTAGTCGTAATTGACGGGCAATTTCATCAACAGCAGCCAAATTTACTTCCAGTGCATTTGCTTCTTGATCACTACCTGCTTTCGACCGATTTCCGCTATTTACGTCAATAACGTGCAATGCTTCTGTATGTTCAATAATGAGATAAGCTCCATTTTTAAGCGAAACTGTTTTTCCAAAGGAAGATTTAATTTGTTTAGTTATTCCAAAATTGTCAAATATTGGAAGCTCACCTTTGTAAAGTTTGACTATATCTTTTTGTTCAGGCGCTATAAGTTCAATATAATCACGTATCTCATTAAAAACTTCAGGATCATTTACATATATGTTATTAAAATTTGGACTGAATAAATCTCTAATTATTCCAACTGCTCGACCTAATTCTTCTGACAACAACGTAACTCCCTTAGATTGTTGTAGCTTATTTACAATTTCTTCCCAACGTTTTACTAAAATATTTAATTCATTATTGAGCTCAGCTACTTTTTTTTCTTCAGAAACAGTTCTTACAATTACGCCAAACCCTTTTGGTTTTATGCTCTGAATCAATTGCTTTAAGCGCGCTCTTTCGTTTTCTGATTTGATTTTTTGAGAAATCATTACTTTATCATTAAAAGGAATTAATACTAGAAAACGTCCTGCAATAGAGATTTCTGAAGTTAATCTTGGTCCTTTTGTTGAAATAGGTTCTTTTGAAATCTGAACTAATATCTCTTGTCCCGGTTTAAGAACATCATTAATAGAACCATTTTTTTCAATTTCTGGGAGGACTTTTATTTTCTGTAAAAAAGGGAATTTTTTCCTTTCATTTAGTAATTGAGTCGTGTAATGAGAAAGGGTATTGAAATTTGGACCTAAATCAAGATAATGAATAAAAGCATCTTTCTCGTAACCGATATCGACAAACGCTGCGTTTAAACCAGGCATAATTTTTTTCACCTTTCCTAAATAGATATTTCCTACTGAAAATTGTTCTTCTCGCGATTCATGAGTTAATTCTACCAGGTGTTTGTCTTCAAGCAGCGCAATAGAAATTTCCGATGGTTTCACATCGATTACTAATTCACTATTCACTTTCTTAATTTATTTTGATAATAATATAACAAAAAACAAACTTAAAGCCCTTTTGCTTTTAAGTTTGTTTTTTGGACTTTAATGACTAAAGACCAAGGTCTTATTTTTTCTTATGTCTATTTTTTCTCAGTCTTTTTTTTCGTTTATGGGTAGACATTTTATGTCTTTTCCTTTTTTTCCCGCTTGGCATTATTAATATTGCTTTTATTGTTAAATTTTTATTTTACAACGTTCATAAAAGCTTTTGCAGGCTTAAATGCAGGAATGTTGTGTTCTGGAATAATAATGGTCGTGTTTTTTGAAATATTGCGAGCTGTTTTTTTAGCTCTTTTTTTCACGATAAAACTTCCAAATCCTCTGAGATAAACATTCTCATTTCTTGCTAACGAATCTTTTACTGTTTCCATAAAAGCTTCGACAATGGCCAAAACCATGCTTTTATCAATTCCAGTAGTTTTGGCAATTTCATTTACAATTTCTGCTTTTGTCATTGTAGTAATATTTTTAAATGAAGTTAATAAATTATTTATTTAATTGATATTAAATTCAAATGGAATTGCAAATATATCTCTTTTATTCTGATTAAAAAACATTTGGAACATTTTTTTCTTTTAAATTTTATTTTTTTATTAATAGCTACACGCATAACATTGTTTTAAAAATTGAAATCTTGAATTCTTCTTACAATCATTGAAAAATTAAATATAATGTTAGAAATAGTAATAGATTATTAATTTAGATGATATTTATTTTTTACTTTTGTAAAAAATATTTTTTATGAAAATTTTTCCTACCTCTTTAATAAGAGAACTTGATGAATACACTATTCAGCATGAACCTATTGTTTCAATTGACTTGATGGAAAGAGCTGCTTGTTCGCTCTGTAATAAAATATTAGAATATTTCAGATTTTCTTCTTTCTGTGTTTTAGCCGGACCGGGAAACAATGGTGGTGATGCGTTGGCTTTGTCTCGAATGTTGTTAGAAAAAAATTATTCCGTAAAGGTTTTTTTATTGCATACAGGAAATTTATCGGCTGACTGTCAACAAAACAAGGAAAGATTAATAAAAAAATTTCCTGACTGTTTACAGGAAATAACTTCTTTATTTTCTCCACCTGATGTTTCAGAAAACACCATAATAATCGATGGACTTTTCGGTTCGGGTTTATCTCGACCTTTAAGTGGAATTTATGCTAAGGCTGTTCAATGGATAAATGCATCTGGAAAAACCGTCATAGCAATAGATATTCCTTCGGGATTAGCAGGAGAAGAAAACAGGGATTTGTCGAAGCCTATTGTAAGGGCAAATTATACTTTTTCTTTTCAATTTCCAAAACTTTCTTTCTTTTTCCCTGAAAATGAACCTTTTGTGGGGAAATGGGAAATACTGGATATTGGTATTCATCCGGATGGCATTGTACAAACTGAAACGAATTACTATTTTTTAGAAAAATCAGAAATAAAAAATTTGCTTCACGAAAGGAAAAAATTTTCTCATAAAGGAACTTATGGTCATTTGTTGATAATTGCTGGAAGCAAAGGAATGGCTGGAGCTGCTGTTTTAGCTTCAAAAGCAGCTCTTCGAAGTGGTGTAGGACTGGTAACGATGCATGGACCAGCCTGCAACAGAATTATTTTGCAAACAAAGGTTCCAGAAGCACTTTTTGAATCGGATAAAAATGAAAACTGGATTACACAAATCAGCGACTTGAAAAAATTTAATTCTTTAGTCATAGGTCCTGGAATCGGTTTACAACAGGAAGTCATTGATTTTGTGAAAGACTTTATTGTGCATGTCAATAAACCTTGTGTTTTTGATGCTGATGTTTTGAATATCATTAGTATAAATAAGAAAAACAATGAGTTATTGCTTTTCATTCCTTACAAAAGCATTTTGACTCCGCATCCCAAAGAATTTGAAAGGTTATTTGGTAGAGATGAAAATTCTTTTGATCGGATGCTCAAAATACAGCGTTTAACGAAAGAGTTGAAGATTATCATTGTTTTAAAAGGAGCTTATACTATAATTGGAATGCCTGATGGAAATATTTTTTTCAACAGTACAGGAAACAACGGAATGGCAACAGGAGGCACAGGCGATGTATTAACTGGAATAATAGGAAGTTTACTGGCTCAGAATTATACTTCAGAAGAGGCAGCAATCATAGGGGTTTATTTACATGGGCTGGCAGGCGATTTAGCTTTGGCAGATCAATCGCCAGAATCATTAATAGCTGGTGATGTAGTAGAAAGTATTGGTAAAGCTTTTCAAGCAATAAGAGAATAGTAATTAAGCTATAATCCCGGTTTTTAAAACAAAAAAATCATCGATTGACTTTAGTCCTTATCTATATATTTTATTCCTGCGAACGCACGTTTTGATGATGAAAAATTAGTTTGTAGAATTATAAGTCTTTCGTCAGATCTATTAGGTTGCTTGCAACATCATTTAAATTCCTTTTTAAAGGAAAGTATAAATGCGTATAATGATACAATGAATAAAAGTATGTGGTAATATTCCATACCACCAGAGTTCAGTCAGGTTTTCAACAAAACTGATCATGATATTATAACGGATGTTCCTTCTCAAATTTTGTAAAAAATAAACTGAGAACCAATACTAATCGGATTTTAAGAACATTCCAGCAAATTTAATGTACGCAAGGAAAACACTATTTTTTTCTTCTAACAAGGTTATTTTATTGAATTTTTTTGTATGCTTATAAAAAATAAAACAATATTCAATATGTGATAAACAACTAATAATTACATGGTAAGCAAGAAATTATTTAAAAAAATATATTAAACAAGTAATAATCAATTTGTTATATATAAAATATACCATTTTTGAAAGGAAAATCCGTTTTTAAGGAATGACTAATTAACAGTAAAGAAATTTTTTGGGTGATGTATATTTGCCATTATAGGCAGCAATTTTTGCTTTTGGCATGCAAGGATAAATATCTACAAAAACAATATAAGAAAAACTTTCGAATTTCAAGTAAAATTTTCTTTTCAAACAACCGAAGAAAATCCTTTCATGGTTATAAATTAACAATTTGAAAAAATCTTATATTTTTTACAACTAACAAAACATACTTTTATTCGCGACTTTTAAACATTTGCACAGTTGCTTTTTCTACTTTGCCACCCAATGGTGGAAGAAATTTTGAAACTTTTACTTCTAAGGATTCAATTTGTGGAAATTGCATAAATAAATGATTCATAATCTTTTTAGCAACATGTTCTAAAAGTTTGGAAGGCTTTCCCATTTCTTCTTTTACAACGTTATACACCTGTTGATAATCAATCGTATCTACCAATTGATCTGATTCGTCGGCTAATAAAGTATCTACTTCCATAGTTACACTTACGAAAAAAAAATTGCCAAATTTTTGTTCATGCTCCAAACAACCGTGAAAAGCATGAAATTCCATATTTTCGAGGGATATTTTAGTCATAATAATTTGTTTCAAAAATTTATATTTTTAAATAAGCTTAAAGTACTTCACTTTCAAAGTTCCCGTCTATTACATAAGTTTGAATACAATCTCCCTTTTTTACCTGTTCTACTGAAGTTATTTTCTGTCCCTTCAATGTGGTAATGGTATAACCATATTTCAGCAAAAAAGCAGGTGAATGGGTTTGAATAATTTTTTCATACATTCCCAATTTATTTTGTTCTTTAGCCAGAGCAAAATGAATTGCATTTTTTAAGCGATTTTCTTCTTTTTCGAGCTCATGATTTTTTTGTATCAACCAAGTTTTTAAAGTTTGCTTCAACTGAAAACGGGTTATATTTAAAGTATTTTTCCCCATTTCAACTTTCTGCTTTGCAAAAAATGAGATATTTGAAATTAAATTTTTTAATTGATTTTCAGTTTCCTGTAAATTTGAAATTAAGAAATCTGCTACAGCAGTTGGTGTCTTTAAACTAATATGAGCTACCAGATCTAAAATTGAAATATCGCGTTGATGACCAATCCCTGTTAAAATAGGCAAAGGGAATTGAGCGCAATGAAGAGCAAGCTCATAAGAATCAAAGCAACTTAAATCAGCCGTTGCACCGCCCCCTCTGATAATCACAACCAAATCAAATAAGTCAACATATTGATAAATTTTTTCCAGAGCCGAAATAATGGAATTGGCAGCTTGTTCACCTTGCATGATAGCAGGGAATAATTTAGTATAAAAAACGAATGAATAAGAATTATTCTTTAATTGGTCGCAAAAATCACCATAGCCAGCAGCAGTGGGCGAAGAAATCACTGCTAAACGTTGTGGGAGCGGTGGAAATGGTAACTGTTTATTCATATCAGCTATTCCTTCTTCTTCTAATTGACGGATAATCTCCAATCGCCTCAATGCCAATTCGCCTATAGTAAACGAAGGCTCAATATCATGGATGGTTAAACTGATACCATAAAGTGGATGATAATCAACAGTTACAGAGATTAAAATTTTTAGTCCCGAACGAAGTGATTGCCCTGTTGTATCTTCAAAATAAGGTTTTAAAATCCGATAAACAGGTGACCAGCAGTTAGCTTTTATCCTCGCTAAAATGACATCAGAATTTTTTTCTTTTTCAATCAAATCTAAATAACAATGTCCACTTGGGTTTTCTCGCAGTTCGCTTATTTCTGCTTCAACCCAAACAGGTTGGTCGAAATTTATATTTATCGTTTCCTGAATTTGCTCGGTTAATTCAACAAGAGTGATGTGATTCATTGTTTTTAACTAAATGTAAAGTTTTATAAAGATGTTGATAGGCAATACCAAATTGTTATTATGCAAATATTTTAATTTCAATTGAAAAAAATATTAATATCAGCCATTGTACAATTGAATATTGTTTCCCAAGAGATAGCTTGTTTCAGTATTTTGTTTGAAGTCTGGCAGATTTTATTATGTGTCTGATGATGACAAATATATCAAAAATTGCAAGTTTATCTCGTCCATTCTCATTTTATTTCACAATAAGAAAAAATATCAACAAAATGGTGTTTTTATCATTTATAAATATTTTTTAAAAAATAATTTTCCCTCCCTTTTGAATAAGTTGAAAGTACATTTTGTTTATTTTCTAAATCTTCATCGTTTACAGTTTAATAAAATTCTTGATAAAACTGATAAAATCATTTTTAATAAAATCCCAGCGAAATTTATTTTCACTTGCCTGCAAAGCATTCGCAGAGTGTTCATAATAAAGCTGATAATCAATTAGATATTTTTCTAAATATTTTGCAATTATTTGATGTTCAGAAGGTGATACCAGATAACCAAAATTAAAAGGATAAATTTCTTTTTTAATTGCTTTCAAATCAGAATAGATAACTGGTCTGCCACAAGCTAAATAATAAAATAGTTTTATCGGCAGACAATGATCGTTTTCAAAATTTTTCTCTCTTAGATCTAAAAATACATTAGTATCGCCTATTTGTTTGCAGAATTCCAGAAAAGGTTGAAATGGTTTTACGTCAATAAGCACATTAGAAGGAAGTTGTGAAATTAAATTTTTAAAATGGTCTTTTTCTTTTTCTGTTGGAAAATCTGCAATAATTTGTAAATTCAAAACAATATCTGGAAAATCGTTCGCTACCAAAGCTAAAGAATGAAGAACATGATCTATTCCCTTTTCTCTTGAAATAATACCTGTATAAGTAATTTTAAAAATATGGTCAGAGCGAAGGTTTGGATATTGCTTAATATATTTATGATCAGGATAATAAGGAATTAGTTGATGTAATTTCCAAAAATATAATATTCTGAAGGGCAATGATTTATAATATTCTCCAAAAATAAAAGCAGAGGATAACAAACCTGCCATTATGTTAATAATTAGCAAAATACACGCCTTGATGAATTTTATAAATCCCTTTAAATTTTTTACATTTTTTTTCGAAGGATACCATTCAGTCACATCATAAAGCACCTTCACTTTTAAATTATTTTTTATTCGATAAAAAAACGCAGCAAAGACAGCCAGAGGTGCATCACAAATTATAAGTTGAGGATTTGTTCTCGTTAGAAAAGAAATGGAGGTTTTTAATTTATTTTTTTGTGAAAAGGATTGAGCGTTAATAGAGTTAATCGTAATATTTTCGTCTGTTTGCTGAAAATCTTCTTTGAGAGAAAATATAAAAACTTCAAAACCATTTTCGCTCAAACTTTTTGCTTGATGATAAAAAATCCTGTCATCCAGCGAGTAATGAGCACAATTTAAAAAAACAATTCTTTTATTCTGTTTCATTTCAAATTTTTCCGACTAAAAAAGACGGACGAAATTTCTTTAACACATAATAGGGTCGATTTTTTGCTCCAAAACCCTTATAAAATCGAGCAATTCCTTCAATACGAGAACCTTCAAAGTCAAATATTATTTTTTGACTAGCATTTTTTCTTATCATTTCGTCAATCAATAAAAACATAGCCGAAGATTTTTTCCCTTCCGTATTTGATACTGGGATCAAATAAGTATAGCGATTCCCTGAATGAAGCAAGCATAAAGCAGCGATCAACTCATTTTTTAGTGAAAAAACACCTAAAATTTTAATTTTCTCTTCTGCAATTCCTCTCTTTAAGAAAGCTTCCAACAAAGTGCGGTCGGGCAAAGTGAATTTTTTCTCCTGTAAATAATAAAAATCCACAAAAATTTCTTGTTCTAAATTTTCTATAATTCTCAATTTATGTTTTTTGGCTTTTTCAATATTCCTGCGGGTATTTTTTGAAAATTTAGCTCTAATTTCTTCGTAAGATTGATTAAGTTCTAAAATGTAATTAGGAAATGCTGGTGCAGTTCGGAAATAATTATTTTCATTTAAATTCAGTTCATAACTAGGATACGGGATTTTTTTTATAAATTCAGCTACAATTTGTTCGTCAATAGTAGAAGGAGAAAAAACGCCTAACTGCTGAGTTAAAATAGGTTGTACCAAATAAGGAATTCCATACTTGGTTTTTACAGGCAAAGGCATTACGTACTCATAATTATTTGCTACCAGTGCTTCCCACGAAGGAGAAACACTATCTAAAAACCAGGTTTCAGCATATATAAATCGATTTTTGGAATTCATAATACATTGATCCCATTTTTGATAATCAATTTGTTCGTGCTGAAGATGTTTGATGAGCATAAAAAATTCTTTAGTAAAAGTAAAACAAAAATAGTAGATTTATTATAAAATTGAAAAATACTATTTCTTACATTTGCAGTTAAAAATGAAAAAATTGGGTAGTTCCGAAATAGCTTCAAGACTTGTCTGATAAAAAATTCACTCATTTTTTAGTGGAAAAATTCAATAACAGAGGTTCAAAGTTACATATTCTACCCCAAAAATAATTCATTTGGTGGAATAAATTTCAAAAAAGAGATTGTGTATTGAAATTATTTTACAAGAAAGGAACACTATTTTTTCTTGAATAGAATAGCTTCATTAACCTATGGAAACATAGAGAGGAAATTTATTTGGTGAGCCGATTGATTGTGCTAATGATATGTTTTATTGGAATATAAACCACTTATGGCATAGTATCGGTAAGCAGTTATTTGCAAATTTATTTTTTTGCTACTATTTTTGTGTCTGTTTTTGCAAAATTGGAATTGTTTGCTTCAACTATATAACCCTACATGCAGCAAGCCAAACATTTGATATTTTTCTTTTTTATAAATCTACTTGAGAAACAGCAGTTTTGTTGCTGTATATCAATAACTTATAATGTTGGTTGACTTGGTAACATTTTTAATTTCTGAACTATTTTTTATTTACCAGAAAGGGTTTGAGTAAGCTTATGGGTGAGTTATCGAATAAAATTAATTACATATATTTTGATGGAAAATTTAAATGCAAAAGTAAGATGCTTGTTTCGGGAACAAATTTCCGAATGGGATTTGGCAAGAAAAAATTACGAAAGCTTGAAAAATGTTCAAGTCAAAACCTTTTCGTTTGGTGATTTTGACATCATTGTGCAGTTTAATCCTGCACGAATTGTTTCCTCGGGAGCAAAAGTAGATGAAAAAACCATCAAGGAAAGAAAATGTTTTTTGTGCTTGGAAAATTTACCACCGCAGCAAAGAGGTGTGAAAGCTGGCGATTATACAATATTAGTAAATCCTTATCCTATCTTTCCTGAACATTTCACCATTCCCCGCCAAGAACATATTCCACAACAAATAAAGCCATTTTTTTGCGATATGTTGGAGCTGGCAAAGTCGCTTGACGAATTTATCGTTTTTTACAATGGTCCCAAGTGTGGCGCTTCTGCTCCTGATCACATGCATTTTCAAGCAGGGACAAAAGATTTTTTACCTTTGATAAATGATTATAGACGATTAAAATCTACTCATACAGAATTATTGGAAAAAGGAAATCATTATTGCCTGTATTACTTTAAAAATTATCTTCGTACCGTCTATTGTTTTGAAGCAGACGACAGCGAAGCAGCCCAATATCAATTCAGTAAGATATATGATAATTTGCAGAAATGTAGCCAGTTGCAAGTTGGTGAAGAACCCATGATAAACCTCATTTGCTTATTTGAAAATAATCAATGGACTGTTTTTATTTTTCCGCGTCAAGCATTCAGACCCTGGCAATATTCCGCAGAAGAAGACAAACGTTTGCTGGTAAGTCCAGCGACAGTGGAGATGAGCGGTATTTTTATTACACCCGTTGAAGAACATTTTAAAAAAATTACGAAAGAAGACATTGTTAACATTCTTGAACAGGTTAGCATGAATAAAATTATTTGATTTTCAATAACTTATTATTAAATATAACCATTTAATTATTATGATAACGACTGAACCCATCATCCAGGTTGGAATATTAACTTCCAAAAAAATAGAATTTATCTTCAATGGATTTTTCGTCACTGTGAATGGCAGAAAATATTCAGGAAAACAAAAAGCAGAATGGAAAAATGGGAAAATATTCTTTGATGGGGAAACGAGTGATGAACTGTTTTTTCAACCCATAGACGAATCAAATACTTTTGATTTATTGGATGTAGTGATTGGCATTCATTTTCATTGGGAAAGGAAAGAAAATCAACGATTTAAAGGTGGTTTGAGAATTATTATTGAAAAGGGTCAATTAACAGCGATTAACGATATTAAAGCCGAAGATTATCTTGTTAGCGTGATTTCGAGCGAAATGAGTGCAACTTCTTCGCTTGAACTATTGAAAGCTCATGCTGTAATTTCCAGAAGCTGGTTGTTTTATCCTTTGCAAAATGATAAAAAGAATTTTTTTCCACAAAATTCTGTGGAAAATGACACAGAAAATCGGCATATCAAATGGTACGAAAGAGGGGAACACGAGCATTTCGACGTTTGTGCCGACGATCATTGTCAGCGTTATCAAGGAATTACACGAGCCACTTCTGAAACTGTTCAGCTTGCAATTGAAGCTACCCGCGGCGAAGTTTTAATGTTTGACCACCAAATTTGTGATACACGATTTTCTAAATGTTGCGGTGGTGTTACCGAAACTTTTGAAAATTGCTGGGCGCCTATCAATCATCCTTATTTAGAAAGCATTGTAGATAATTCTTTGCCGCCGCAAGGTTTTGATCTGGATTTAACGATTGAATCCAATGCACAAAAATGGATTCGTGAATGTCCGCCAGCTTTTTGTAATACACAAGATAAAAAAGTCCTTTCTCAAGTTTTAAATAATTACGATCAAGAAACAATAGATTTTTACCGCTGGAAAGTGATTTACACTCAAGAAGAGATTTCAGAAATTATTTACCATCGTTCTGGATTTGACTTTGGAAAAATTCTGGACTTGATACCTTTGAAAAGAGGTAAGTCGGGCAGAATTGTGGAATTAAAAATTGTCGGCAGTAAACAGACTATGATCGTAGGGAAAGAGTTAGAAATTCGCAAATGGCTGTCGACAAGCCACTTATACAGTTCAGCTTTTGTAGTTGACAAAGAAAATTTTCATCAACAGATTCCTGGTCGTTTTATTCTTACTGGCGCTGGTTGGGGGCACGGTGTGGGATTTTGCCAGATTGGAGGTGCCATGATGAGCGAAAAAGGTTATCCTTACGACCGTATTTTACTGCATTATTTTCGTGGAACAGAGTTGAGAAAAATTTATGAATAACTATATCTTGCTAAAACAAAGTAATTTAAAAAAATAAAATAGTTTTAAAACAACTGATAGTCAAGAGTTTAAAGTTCCGAGTAGAGAAATAGAGGACGTGCGGTTCGAAATATAAATTGCGAATTACAAAATGCCTGGTATATGAAAAATGAGAATTTTTTGATAGGAAAAATTTCGATTTATAACGAGGATACAATTGAAACGAAACAAAAATTTTCAAAGTAATTAAAAACTTAAAATCCCCAAATAAGAATTTTTATTCACAGCCTATTTTTAATAACTTTTTAAAAAATTACTTCTACAGATTTTTTTTATAATTTCTTTCGTTAAAAAGAATTTAAGACAATTTTTGAACGATACAGTTCAAATAAATGTTAGTTTTACAAAGAGAAATTCTAACTTTGTGAATTGATAACTTTTTTAATCTTTTAAAAAATAAGATGTCCAGAATTGCAAATAACCTAACAGATTTAATTGGAAATACTCCTTTATTGCGGCTTTCAAATTACAGTAAATTAAAAAATCTCGAAGCAGAAATAATTGTTAAAATTGAAGCATTTAATCCCTGCGGTAGTGTTAAAGATCGTGTTGCCAAAGCGATGATTGAAGATGCTGAAAAACGAGGAATTTTAAAAGCCGGTTCAGAAATTATCGAACCAACCAGCGGAAATACTGGTATTGGCTTGGCGATGGTAGCAGCCATAAAAGGCTATAAATTAACCCTTACTATGCCTGAAACGATGAGCATTGAACGAAGAAACCTTTTAAAAGCTTTGGGAGCTAATATTGTATTAACGCCTGGAACTTTGGGGATGCAAGGTGCTATTGACAAAGCAATAGAATTGCACAAAAAAAATTCCAACTCATTTATTCCTCAACAATTTGAAAATCCCATTAATCCTCAAATTCATCGATTAACAACAGGAGAAGAAATTTGGCAAGATACAAATGGCAAAATAGATATATTTGTAGCTGGTGTAGGAACAGGAGGAACCATTAGTGGCGTAGGTGAAGCTTTAAAAACTCACAACCCTAATATAAAAATTGTTGCTGTAGAACCTGCCAGTTCATCTGTACTTTCTGGTGGTAAGGCTGGTGCTCATGCCATTCAAGGAATTGGAGCTGGCTTTATCCCTAAAAATTACAATCCTGCGGTGGTTGATGAAATTATTAAAGTAAGTGATAATGACGCAATGTTTACTTCTCGATTACTTGCTCAACAAGAAGGATTATTAGTCGGCATTTCGTCTGGTGCAGCTGCTTATGCGGCAACCGTTCTGGCACAACGTCGTGAAAACAAAGGAAAAACCATCGTGGCACTTTTGCCTGATACAGGTGAACGTTATTTATCAACAATGCTCTATGCTTTTGAAGAATATCCATTATAAAATTCAATAAATCAGATAATAATTATAATATGGAAAATAAAAAATTAAAATTTGAAACGCTTCAAGTTCATGCCGGACAAGAAGTGGACAAAACTACCAAATCAAGAGCAGTTCCTATTTATCAAACCAGTTCTTATGTATTTGATGATGCAGCAGAAGGTGCGGACTTATTTGCTCTTCGTAAATTTGGGAACATGTACACTCGTTTACAAAATCCTACCACTGATGTTTTCGAAAAACGAATGGCTGCTCTTGAAGGTGGAATCGGTGCGTTAGCTACTGCTTCGGGACAAGCTGCTCAATTTATCGCATTAAACAATATTTTACAGGAAGGGGACAACCTGGTTTCTACTTCTCATTTATATGGAGGAACTTATAATCAATTCAAAAATCAATTCAAAAGGATGGGCATTATCGCAAAATTTACAGAAAATGATAAACCCGCTACTTTTGAAAAACTGATTGATGACCATACCAAAGCCATTTATGTGGAAACTATGGGAAATCCTGATTTGAATGTACCTGATTTTGACGGTATTGCTACAATTGCCGATAAGTATAAGATTCCATTAATTGTCGATAATACTTTTGGTGCAGGAGGTTATTTGTTTCGTCCCATCGAACATGGAGCTGCTATTGTAGTAGAAAGTGCTACCAAATGGATTGGTGGACACGGTACTTCATTGGGTGGGGTAATCATTGATAGTGGAAAATTCAATTGGGGAAATGGAAAATTTCCTTCTTTTACTGAACCTTCTGAAAGTTATCACGGGCTGGTATTCTGGGATGCTTTTGGTCCCAAGAGCTCTTATGGAAATATTGCTTTTATTATGAGAGCTCGCATGGAAGGACTTCGTGATTGGGGACCAGCCATTAGTCCTTTTAATTCTTTTCTTCTTTTGCTCGGATTGGAAACCCTTTCTTTAAGAATGGAACGCCATGTACAGAATGCTCTGGAAATTGCACAATGGCTGGAGAAGCAACCATCCGTTGAATTTGTTAATTATCCCGGTTTGGAAAGCAGTCCTCATCATGAACTCGCCAAAAAATATCTGAAAAAAGGATTTGGCGGCGTTCTTTCATTCAAACTAAAAGGTGGTGCTGAAGCTGCTGATAAATTTATCAATAATTTAAAACTAATCAGCCATTTAGCAAATGTAGGTGATGCTAAATCATTAATTCTTCAACCAGCAACAACCACTCATGAACAATTATCTCCTGAAGACAAAATTGCTGCAGGTGTTCTTCCTGGTTTACTTCGCTTTTCGGTAGGAATAGAAAATGTGGAAGATATTAAGGAAGACATTGAACAAGCTTTGAAAAAAATTTAAAGGAGAAATTTATATATTTTTAAATTTGCCAGCTTCGGTGGTCAACTTCATTATTTCTATCAAAATGTTATCAAAAAGAGTAATTTTTATTGATAACCCTAATGATTTCATTATCAAAAATGAAAAAATGTTATCAATTTTTTTTGAGAATTAAAATTTTTCTATATTTTTGTTAGTATAAATTAAACTTGCTACCATGGAAAAAATTGATGAATTAGATCGAAAAATTTTAAGAATCATTACCCAAAATGCTCGTTTGCCATTTAGGGATGTAGCTGCTGAATGTGGAGTTTCCCGGGCTGCTGTACATCAGCGTGTTCAACGACTGATCGATATGAAGATAATTACAGGCTCTGGCTATTTAGTGAATCCTAAAAAACTCGGGTATCAAATGTGTGTTTATATTGGCATTACGCTTGAACGTGGTTCTATGTATAAAAAAGTCATTCAGGAATTGGAAAAAATTCCAGAAATCGTTGAATCACATTATACTTTGGGACCTTATACCATTTTGATTAAATTGTATGCAAAAAATGATGAACATTTAATGGAATTACTGAATGGAAAAATTCAAGAAATAAAAGGAGTTGCTGCTACTGAAACACTTACTTCGCTCGACCAAAGAATTTGCCGAACTATTCCAATTGAATAAAATTCCTTGAGTAGAAAATCAAGAATCCCTTAAAAAGTATTTGACGATTTTTTTAAATCCCTTTAAAATATCATTTAAACAAAATTTAAATTCTATTTATTGAATAGTTTTCTTCTTTCATTCTGATAAAATTTATCAGGATGAATTTTATTTATTTGTTGATCAATTTTTTATAAATAGATTTATATGACAATTTTAGTAACAGGTGCAAATGGTTTATTGGGACATTGGGTCGTTCAAGAATTATTAGATCGCAATTATACCGTTAAAATCGTAGTTCGAACTTGGAAAAATATTTTTTTTGATTTAAAATCAGTAGAAGTTATTACTGGCAATTTTACTAATTATAAAACATTGAAAAAGGCTGCTACAGGATGTGATGCCATTGTTCATCTTGCTGCTATTACCGCCACAAATTTGCTTCATTACGAAGATTATCAAAAAATTAATGTAGAAGGTTCAGCTCAGGTAATTCGAGTTGCCAACGAACTACAAATCAAAACATTAATATACATCAGCTCTTCTAATACCATTGGCTATGGAAGTAAAGATCAACCTGCTAATGAAGAATCTCCTTTTCAATTCCCTTTTACTGAATCTTTTTATGCACAAAGCAAAAAAGAAGCAGAAGAGCTTTTTTCTGAGTTTGCTTTACAAAAAAATGATTGCCATGTGATAATTATTCATCCCACTTTTATGATTGGAGCTTATGATACAAAGCCCAGTTCAGGCAGATTGTTGTTGATGGGTTATAAACCACGATTCATGTTTGTACCAAAAGGTGGGAAAAATTTTGTAGCTGCTCACAATGTGGCAGTAGCAATTTGTAATGCTTTGACAATGGGAAGGAATGGCGAACATTACCTGGCTGCTGGAGTAAATCTTTCTTTTAAAGAATTTTACACATTGCAGAAACAAGTGGGTAACTATCCACAGATAATCATTGAATTACCCAATGTTCTTCTCAAAATAGTGGGGAAAATTGGCGACTTCTTTCGATGGCTGGGTATTAAAACAGATGTTTGCACCATGAATCTTCAACAATTGATGATCCAGGAATATTATAGCAATGAAAAAGCAAAAAATGAATTAAAAATGCCTCAAACTGATATAAAAAAAGCCATTGAAGAAACCTTGAACTGGTTTAAATATCGAGGTTGGATTTAATCCAATTTTTTTCAGCAAGAAAAATTTCTAATAGCAGTCGTTAGAAAAAATGTTTTATAATTATTTAAATTACAATATATTATATTGACAAAATTGAGACGGTTTTTTGATGCTGAAAAATAAGAAATTCTTATTCATTAAAGAATATGCAATTTTTATAAATACAGTAAACAGCCTTAATTTATAGCATTTTACAGAATATTACTTTTGTTTAGCTCAGGGTGTTTGTTTTTTTAATAGCAATTCTGAATTAAGGTAGCAAGCGTTTTTATTGTTCTTGCAGGAAAAGAGTTTAAAAATTTGTCGTCTACACGTAAACACATTACAATTTCCTTATGGAAGAGAGGAAGCCAAGAATCTTCCTTTTGGTAATAGTTTGCAGCAGCACCTTACATAAGTTTACCAGAAGAAGAAAATAAATCTCTTTGTTCGTCAGTTTTTGACTTTTTAAATATTTTACCTCATTTTTATTTTGTTAAAATATTGAAATATAATATAATAATATATACAAATTTTCAAAAAAACTTTTTCAAGTATTTTTGTCCTTTTTTATGACAATAAATATAAATAAACTACCTTTGAAAGACTTTTCAGAGTGGATTTACTTTTAAAATTGAAAAATTGAAAATAGTTATAGATAGTAACATACCTTATATACGAAATGTATTTGAACAAGTAGCTGAAGTAGCTTATTTACCTTATCATCAAATAACCAATGAAACCATCCATAATGCCGATGCGTTGATTATAAGAACGAGAACAAAATGCAACGCTCAACTTTTGAAGGGAACCAGTGTAAAATTTATTGCTTCTGCTACCATAGGCTACGATCACATTGATGCAGATTATTGTTCCGCTCACGGAATAAAATGGACCAATGCTCCTGGATGCAATTCGCTGGCAGTAACTCAATATATTGCTTCTGCACTCAGTTTTTTAGTAAAAAAAAATCATCTCGACTTATCATCACAAACTATTGGAGTAGTTGGTGTTGGAGCGGTTGGCTCAAAAGTAGCTGAGTTGGCAGCTTCTTTTGGAATGCAGGTATTATTAAATGACCCTCCACGAGCCAGACGAGAAGAAACAGAAAAATTTGTTTCATTAAAAGAAGTGTGCGAAAAAGCCGATATTATTACTTTTCATCCATTGCTCAATATGTCAGGCATTGATAAAACGTATCATCTGGCTGACGAAAATTTTTTTAATGATTTACAACAAAAACCAATTATCATCAATGTAGCACGAGGTGAAGTTATTTCAACAGAAGCCTTATTGAAAGCATACGAAGAAGGAAAAATATCAGGAATGATAATGGATTGCTGGGAAAATGAACCAAATATTAACAGAGAATTATTGATACAATGCATATTGGGAACCCCTCATATTGCAGGTTATTCCATAGAAGGTAAAGCTAATGCGGCTGCACAAAGTGTAAAAGCAGTAAGTAAATTTTTTGGATTGGGCTTGGACAACTGGGAACCAACTGATTTGCCTGAACCTTTTCCACTTACAACCACTTCTTTTGACGCTCCAATGGATTTTTTCCTACAAACATATAACATTGAAGCTGATAGTCAGCAACTTAAATCATCTCCTGAAAATTTTGAAAGTCACCGTTCACATTACAATTTTCGTCGCGAACCAAAA
>DAOOVG010000021.1:0-28598 GCA_035369865.1 Paludibacteraceae bacterium
CAGTATTTCAATCAGATAATTTCTAATAATAGGTAGTTTTGCGGAGAATCAAATAAAAATTTAATGGTTTGGATAGATCAATTTTTTAAGCTAAATACTTATTTTGAATTATTTCTTATTAAATTTAAAGTGCTGATTATTTGCATATTACTTTATAACTTTTCCCATTGATACGCAAAAAATAAATTCCTTGACGAACTGGAATAAAAAATCGTCCTTGAACAAGATTGCCACTCCATAATAATTGTCCTGTCAGAGCAAACAACTGAACGTCGTACTTGCCATTTCTCAAAGTAAGATAAATTCCTTCAGATGTAGTTGAAAAACTTACAGGATTTCCTGTGAGGGAACTTTCATTTTCGCTGGAATCATTACTTAATTTCATCCAATTGAGAGAAGTTACATCAACTTTCACATTTTGAGGATAATTCAGTGAATGAGATTTATCCTGAAAATAGGAATTTGCTTCTATTTTTAGAATAAATAAACATCCTAATAATATTAACAAGGCTTGTTTCATTCTGTGATACTATTCTTTTTGCTATTTAATAACAAAAGAAAGAGACGAGTTGTTCACACTGCATCGGCATGAGATGGATAATCAATGTTGTAATGTAAACCGCGACTCTCTTTTCGGAAAGTTGCTTGTTTTATAATAAGATAAGAGACACTAATAATATTTCTTAGTTCGCAAATTTGACGTGAAACAACTGAGCGGTCAAATAAATCTTCTGTTTCACGGAACAAAATTTCCAGCCGAGTCATAGCTCTCTTTAAACGTAGATTGGAACGAACAATTCCTACATAAGTATTCATAATTTGTTCCACTTCTCTGACACTTTGTGTGATCAGCACCATTTCTTCAGGATAAGTTGTTCCCTCGTCGTTCCAGTCGGGAATACCTTCTTTAAAAGAAAGAGAATTCACTTGTTTTATTGCATCTTTGGCAGCGGCATCTGCATATACAATAGCTTCAATCAATGAGTTGGAAGCCAGTCGATTGGCACCATGTAAACCGGTACAAGAACATTCACCTGCCGCATACAGCCTATTGATGGATGAACGTGCATTTAAATCTACTGCGATTCCTCCACATAAATAATGTTGGGTAGGGGTTACTGGAATGTAATCTTTCGTGATGTTGATGCCTAATTCGCGACAGCGTTTATAAATAAGCGGAAACTGCTTTTTTGTTTCTTTTGGATCCTTATGTGTCACATCTAAATAAACATATTCATCTCCACGGAGTTTCATTTCATTGTCAATAGCTCTTGCTACAATATCGCGCGGTGCTAGTTCTTTTCTTTCGTCATATTTATACATAAATTCATTTCCATCTTTGGTACGCAACACAGCACCATAACCTCTTATAGCTTCCGAAATCAAAAAAGAAGGTTTTACACCTGGTTGATAAAGGGCAGTTGGATGAAATTGAACAAATTCCATATCTTTGATTACTCCGCGGGCGCGATGTACCATAGCAATTCCATCACCTGTAGCAATAGGTGGATTGGTAGATGTAAGATAGGCACCGCCAATTCCTCCTGTTGCCAGCAAAGTGACTTTAGATAAAAACGTATGAATTTCATCATTGGTTTCGTCCAGCACATAAGCACCATAACACTCAATATTAGGAGTATGATGAGTCACTATTTCGCCCAAATGATGTTGTGTAAGTATATCAATGGCAAAATGATGTTCAAAAATTTCAATGTTTGGAGTATTTCGAACCCGTTCGTTTAATTTTTTTTGAATTTCATAACCTGTATAATCTTTTTTGTGAAGGATTCTGAATTCTGAATGTCCACCTTCTCGGTGAAGATCAAATTTTCCATCTTTTGTTTTATCGAATTGTACACCCCATTCAATCAGTTGTTTGATTTGTTCAGGGGCATTATAAACAACTTTTTTCACAGCTTCAATATTACAGAGTCCATCTCCAGAAATTAAAGTATCTTGAATATGTTTTTCAAAACTATCGGGAGGATAAAAAACGGCCGCCATTCCTCCTTGGGCAAGCGACGTATTAGATTCTTCTAATGTTGTTTTACAAAGCAAGGCTACTTTTCCATAAGGAGCAACTTTAAGAGCAAAGCTGATTCCGGCAATTCCTCCACCAATTACTAAAAAATCGAATTTACGTGTCATAATAATTTAATTTTAAATCAAAAGTACATTATAATTGGGCTTCACCACATTCAAACTTTTTAAAGTTAAAGTGGACGTGTGGAGTCTTCATCAAAATTTTCTGGGTTGATAAAGAAAAAAATATTTCATAAGAAAGATTTTATATTTCAAGTCTGTAAGCTCTTCTTCTTTTGTGATTGATATATTCAAAATTTTCCCATAGATTCATAACCCGTACATTTGTTTCTAATTCCGGATTGCTTTCAGCAAATTTATAACCATTTTTAGCAAATTTTGGCATCAATTCAGCAAATATTATTGAATTGACTCCTTTATTTTGATAACGAGGATGTACAGCCATTAAATATAAATCAACAATGTCGTTTTTTTGAATTGCTCTTAATAGATAGAACCAGCCAAGCGGGAAAAGTCTTCCTTTTGCTTTCTGAAGAGCCTTTGTCAAACTGGGCATAGCTATTCCCAATGCTACCACTTCATCGTTTTCGTCAGTGACAATAGAAACCGTATCTAATCGGAAAAAACTAAAATAGAGTTTGATATAGAATTTCTTTTGTGCATCGTTTAATTTTGTGAAACCATATAAATCTTCATAACAAGTGTTGAGTAAGTCAAAAACTTTTTCTCCGTATTTTTCAACTAAATATTTGCGATTTTTAAATTGTTTGGGAGTAAGATGATATTTTTCTTTAACAAGTTCAGCAATTCTAAAGTATTTTTCAGGAAATTTATTGGGAATAGTAATTAAAAATTCCAGCCAATCCACATCTTTCACAAAGCCATATCGTTCAATATGCTTGGGATAATAAGGATAATTATAAATAGTTGCCAATGTGCCTAAACGGTCAAAACCTTCAATTAATGTTCCTTCGTGATCAAAATCAGTAAAACCAAGAGGTCCATGAATAGCTTTCATCCCTTTGGATTTTGCCCAGGCTACAGCAGTATCAAACAGAGCTTTGGAAACATTATAATCGTCTATAAAATCTATCCAACCAAAACGTGCATTTTTTTGATTCCAGGTCTCATTGGCAACGGGGTTAATAATCATTGCAATTCTACCTACTATTTTGTTTCTCTCATCGTGAGCTAAAAAATAAGCAGCATCGCAAAAATCTAATGAAGGATTTTTCCCCTTAGTTAAATTAGTATAATCATCGATAAACAAAGGAGGAGCAGCATACTTGTTGTTTTTGTACAAATTGATACCAAACCATACAAATTGCTTTAATTGTTTTTTAGTAGTTACTTCTCGAACAGTTATCGCCATATCCATTTAGGTTTTTAATAAATTATTTTATTTGCTTTTTCATAGAATGAATTATTCATTCTATGAAAAAAATAAGCAGTTACAAGAATGCTGCTTTTAAAAAAGTACTTTTTGTTTGTTAAAAAACGTGTAAAATTACACAATTTTCAACGGGAAAGATTCAATTTCAAATTTTTTTGAATTATTTTTTATTAAATAATTGATTTTCAGCTAATAATTTTTCCTTATTAAGGTAAATAAAACGATAAAAGAGAAATATAATCACAACACAAACAATTGCACTGATAAGATAAGAAAGATGCTGAGGTAACTGAAATCCTTCAGGTGCAATACAAATATAACTTACACTAACACAAGTCATAAATACTGCTGGAATAAGAGAAATCCAATAACCCTTGTGCCTTTTTGCCAGATAAACAGTGATGGACCAAAGTGTAAAAACAGCCAATGTTTGGTTGCACCAGGCAAAATATCTCCACAAAGCATCAAAATTAATTTGCAGCACAATAAAAGTCAAAATAAAAATAGGAATAGAAATAATCAACCTTTTTTTCCAGGATTTTTGCTCCAGATGAATAAAGTCAGCTACAATTAGTCGAGCTGAACGCAATGCCGTATCGCCTGAAGTAAGTGGAGCTGCTATTACGCCTAACAATGCTATAACTCCTCCAATATTTCCCAGCCAATCTCTACAAATGCGATCTACCACCACCGCAGGTTTATTAGCAGTAGCAGGAAGAGTTCCCAAATATTCTTGTAATCCTTGAATGGAACCAAAAAAACTGGAAGCTGCTGCAGCCCAAATTAAGGCTACAATTCCTTCGGCAACCATACTACCATAAAAAATACGACGTCCTAATTTTTCATTTTGAATGCAGCGAGCCATAAGTGGAGATTGGGTTGCATGAAATCCTGAAATAGCACCGCAAGCAATGGAAACGAACATAATAGGAAAAATAGGTAACTTATTGGGATGAAGATTGGCAAATCCTTCGGTGAATTCTGGGATAGGAGCTTTATTGAGTATAAGAGCCAAAAAAATTCCAACAGCCATAAATAATAATACAAAACCAAAAAATGGATAAATTTTAGCAATAATTTTGTCAATGGGCAACAGAGTAGCTAAAATATAATAGGTAAATACAATTACAATCCATCCACTCATGTTAATAGCATGAGGAGTAAGATTCGCTAGAAGTTGTGCAGGACCTGAAACAAAAACTGCACCTACCAGTATCATCAAAGCCAGCGAAAAAGCCCTCATAAATTGCTTGATACCATTTCCCAACTCATTTCCCACCAATTCAGGCAGACTTGCACCATTGTTACGAATGGACATCATGCCAGAAAGATAATCATGAACTCCACCAGCGAAAATGGTTCCAAATACGATCCATAAAAAAGCTGATTCACCAAACATAATACCCATAATTGCACCAAAGATAGGTCCTAAACCAGCAATGTTTAAAAATTGAATCAAAAACACTCGCCACCAAGGCAAAGGAATATAATCTACGCCATCAGGATTGGCAAGAGCAGGAGTAGGTCTGTTGGGATCAATGCCAAAAATACGTTCAGCAATTTTTCCATAAATAAAATAACCTGCTATTAAAAGTCCAATAGAAATAAAAAAACTAATCATGATAATTTAAAATTTAAGCTATGAGTTTTTATTCAAATATATTTTTAAAATATTTTGTTTACCGATGTTCAAGTAACACTACATTTTCAACGTGATGGGTATGAGGAAACATATCCACAGGTTGAATAGCAACAATATGATATTGTGCATCCATTAAATTCAAATCACGAGCTTGCGTAGCAGAATTACAACTCACATATACTATTCGCTGAGTATGCGTTTGAAGAATGGCTTTGATAACATCCGCATGCATACCTACACGTGGTGGATCAGTAATAATTACATCTGGCTGACCTTGTTGTTGAATAAATTCAGGTGTCATAATTTTTTTCATATCGCCGACAAAAAAAGAAGTATTCTTAATTTGGTTCAAATCAGAATTGGCTATGGCATCTGTTACTGCTTCGGGAACGTATTCAATTCCAATGACTTTTTTACAATGCCGAGCAATGAAATTGGCAATGGTTCCAGTTCCAGAATATAAATCATATACCAGTTCTTTACCTGTTAATTGAGCAAAATTTTTTACTACTTGATAAAGCTTACAGACTTGAGCTGTGTTAGTCTGGAAAAAAGATTTTGGACCAATTTTAAATTTCAAATCTTCCATTACCTCAAAGATATATTCATTGCCTTTGAAAACATTTATTTTCTGATCGGCGATGGTGTCATTAGCTTTTGGATTAATTACATACAAAAGTGATGTAATTTGGGGAAAAGTATCCGCAAGATGTTGCAGTAAATCTTCACGCCATTTTTTATTCTCTTGAAAAAAACTTATGATGACCATTACTTCTCCTGTCGAAGAAGTTCGAATAATCATTGTTCTTAAAAAACCTTCCTGACGTCGAAGATCAAAAAAACTAAAACCTTTTTCCATTGCATATCTTCTGACTTCATTTCTGATTTGGTTGGAAATATCATCTTGCAGCCAACATTTTTCAATGTCCAGTACTTTGTCAAATTTTCCTGGAATGTGAAATCCTACAGCATTTTCATTTTTTGAAGTTTTTTCTTGTTGCTGCATTTCTTCTGAAGTTTTCCATCGCTTATTCGAGAAAGCAAATTCCAATTTGTTTCGATAAAATTCCGTTTTATCAGATGATAAAATAGGTAAAAGAGGTGGAAATTGAATTTTGCCGATGCGTGAAAAATGATCTTCCACCTGTTTCTGTTTATAAAATAATTGTTCCGAATAAGGAAGCATTTGCCAACTACAACCACCACAAACGCCAAAATGTTGGCAAATAGGTTGACAACGTTTTTCAGAATATTGATGAAATTTCACAGCTCGGGCTTCCATGTAACTTTTTTTCTTCTGTGTAACCTGCAAATCGACCACGTCACCCGGCACTACATAAGGTACAAAAACTACGCAATTGTTCACTTTTGCAATAGCTTTACCTTCGGCACCAATATCAGTAATCGTTACCTTTTCAAGAATGGGAAGCTGCTTTTTTTTCTTCATCAGTTATGCTGAATTCAAAATCCAAATTTTTCTGCAAAATTAATGAATTTGGTTGAAAATCGGATAGGAGAAATAAAAATAGAAAGTTAATCAGCTGATAATTAATGATATAAAAATTTTTTATTATAACAAAAAAACCAACCCAAACAAAAATGTTGAAGTTGGTTGTGTATGTGACCCCGTTGGGATTCTAACCCAAGACCTTCAGAACCGGAATCTGACGTTCTATACAACTGAACTACGGAGCCTTTTGTAAGTACAAAGATACTTATTTTTTCTCGATTTATACTAAGTAGAATTTTTTTGGGAGAATTTTCTACTTACCAACAAATTTGAATTTAAATGGCAGCCTGAATTTGTTGAAGTAAAGTTTGTTTATCCGTAACACCCGCATTTCTCCAAAGAATTTTTCCCTGCTTGAACAAGATAATTGTTGGAACTGCCTGAATTCCGTATTTTGCTGCAACCGCTGGATTTTTATCCACATCTACTTTTAAAACACGAGCTTTCCCCTGTACTTCTTTTCCCACACTTTCAATAATGGGACTCATTGCTTTACACGGTCCACACCATGTTGCAAAAAAATCTACCAAAACTGGTTTTTCTCCATTAATTATTTGCTGAAATGTTTCCATAAAATCATTTTTTTGTTAAAAAAGGGAAACTTTTCAGCTTCCCCTTTTGTACTTTTTAATTTTCTCGTTCCTTATTGAATTTCAATTATTCGAGCTGGTTTTTGTTTTGCTTCTTCCTTGATTGGAAGTGTAATGCGTAACAATCCGTCCTCGTAGCTTGCTGAGATATGATCGCCTTCTACAATGTCAGGCAATACAAATGAACGAGTAAATGCTCCGTAATTGAATTCACGTTTCGTGTACCTTTCCCCTTCCTTCAATTCTTCTTTTGGCTCTTTTTCAGAAGCAATGGTTAAAACATCATCTTCCATTTTGATTTTGAAATCATCTTTTTTATATCCTGGAGCTGCTACTTCAACGGTAAAAGCATCAGGACCTTGTTTGATGTTTACAGCCGGTAATGTTATATCACTGCCAAAAAAGTTAGAAGTCATCCAATCAAAAAGATCGTCATTGAAAAATGGATCATAAAATTGAGGCACTTGTTCCGTAAATCTTGTGATTGCCATAATTTAACCCTCCTTCCTTTTAATGGTTTATATATGTTTCATCTATTTCTCAACAAACAGAATACCAGAACATAAATTAGACATTTTGACATATTTTTTAGAACAGGAAAAGCAAATTCGTCAGATTAATAAAATTTTGTTTATTGAAAATGGATTTACTGTGCTTTTTAAGAACTGAATAGATAACAATTTTTTTCTTCAATTACGTAAATTGCAAAATTAGGTTAATTTGTTAATATTATTAAATTAAAGATTCAATTTGATAACAATTCATTAAAAATAAGGTATATATCTTCAAAAATTATTTTTTTCTTTTTGAAAATTCCTTTTTTGCTGCTGAAGAATGGGAAGATTTAGTTCTCAATAATTCTTCCAGCTTAAATAATTCATCTCTGAGTTGAGCAGCTTCTAAAAATTCTAGATTTTTTGCCGCTTCTTGCATTGCTTTTTTAGTTTTTGTTATAGTTTTTTCCAAATCAGTTGCAGACATGTACTGAACCACAGGATCAGCAGCAACAGCATTTTGAGGCTCTGGCTCGATGTAAGCCTGAGGTTCTGTTTTTAATAAGGAATTTCTTTCACCTTTTACAATAGAAGTCGGGGTGATATGATGCATTTCATTATATTTCAATTGTTTCTCTCTACGTCGATTGGTTTCTTCAATGGTTCTTTTCATGCTTTCTGTAATAGTATCAGCATACATAATAACTTTCCCATTTATATTGCGAGCTGCTCTTCCAGAGGTTTGAGTCAATGAACGAAAAGAACGCAAAAAACCTTCCTTGTCTGCATCAAGGATAGCTACCAGCGAAACCTCAGGCAAATCCAAACCTTCACGCAACAGATTTACACCGACAAGCACATCATACACACCTTTTCGTAAATCTTCCATAATTTGCACACGATCCAGTGTTTCAACATCAGAATGAATATAATTGCAACGAATATCCATTTTTAGAAGATAATCTGTTAGTTCTTCTGCCATTCGTTTAGTAAGAGTGGTTACCAGAATTCGTTCATTTTTTTCCACTCTTGAGGCAATTTCTTCCATTAAATCATCAATTTGATTCAAACTCGGTCGAACTTCAATGATAGGATCCAGCAATCCCGTTGGGCGTACCACCTGCTCTACTACAATGCCATTCGATTTTATCAACTCATAATCATCAGGCGTCGCACTAACATAAATTGTTTGAGGTACAAGTGATTCAAATTCTTCAAATTTCAACGGACGATTATCTTTGGCAGCCGGTAAACGAAAACCATATTCTACCAAATTTTGCTTTCTGGAAGCATCACCACCATACATTGCTCGAATTTGTGGAACTGTTACGTGACTTTCGTCAATTACCAGTAAAAAATCTTTAGGAAAATAATCCAGTAAACAGAAAGGTCTAGTTCCGGGTGCACGACCATCAAAATAACGAGAATAATTTTCGATACCAGAACAATAACCTAATTCTTTGATCATTTCAATGTCGTAACTTACCCGCTCATAAAGTCGTTTTGCTTCCAAATCTTTTCCAACGGAGCGGAAATATTCTACCTGAAGTGTCAAATCTTCTTGAATTTGATGAATGGCAGCATTGATTCTTTCTCTGGTGGTAACAAAAATACTGGCTGGATAAATTTTAAAACTTTCAAATGAATCAATTACGTCAAAATCGACAGGATCTACCGTTAAAATTTCTTCAATTTCATCACCCCAGAACTCAACTCGAAGCAAACAATCAGCATAAGCTAAAAAAATATCTACTGTATCACCTTTCACTCGAAAATTTCCACGATTCAAATCAATTTCATTTCGTGTATAAAGGCTATTAACCAGATTGTTTAAAAAAGCATTCCTGACCAAATGCTGACCTTTGTGAATTTCAATAACATTACTGGTGAAATCTTCTGGATTCCCAATTCCATACAAACAGGATACAGAAGAAACCACAATCACATCTCGCCGTCCTGAAAGGAGAGAGGAAGTTGCTGCCAGTCGCAGTTTATCAATTTCTTGATTAATAGATAAATCTTTTTCAATATAGGTGTCAGTAAGAGGTAAATAAGCTTCTGGTTGATAATAATCGTAGTAGGAAACAAAATATTCTACTGCATTATGAGGAAAAAATGATTTGAATTCACTATAAAGTTGTGCAGCTAAAGTTTTATTATGACTTAATACCAGCGTAGGTTTTTGTACCTGTTCAATGACGTTAGCAATAGTAAAGGTTTTTCCTGAACCTGTTACGCCCAATAAAGTTTGGTAAGGAACATTTGCCTTTATTCCTTCAACCAGTTGTTGAATAGCTTCCGGTTGGTCACCAGTGGGACGATAAGGCGACTCAAGTTTAAAAAACATAAAAAAAAGAAAGTTTATTGAAAAGTGAAAAGTTATAAAATTATCTTTGAAAGGAACTCATGTTTTTAAATTATTCCTCCGAAATAATTATCAAAAAACATGCATATCAAGAAAAAGTTCAACGATTATTCCGTTTTTTCTTCCATCTCTTTTTCACAAGGCATCACCAACCAAAGAATGAGATAAACCAATATACCAGGAAAGGCTGCACTGAGAATAGAAAGAAGTACATAAAGAATTCTAACAATGGTTGGATCCCAGCCTAAGAATTCAGCTATACCTCCACAAACTCCAGCGAGTAACTTATTTTTGTTTGAACGAGTTAATCTTTTGCTCATAATGAATTATTTTTAATGCAAAGTAACAAAATAAAAGACAAAAAAATCAAAATTACGCAGATAAAAATGATTTTGTTCTTATACCGAAAATATTCAGGGCTCACGGTTGGTGTTGCAGAAAAAAATGAGGATTTTTTTAGTATTTGTAAGATATTCAATATTGAATTTTAATAAGTAATTGGCAAAACAGACGTCTAAAAAATTTTATTAATTTCTTTTGTTGATCTGTTCAATTTTTAACTGAGCTTTTTGAATTTCCTTTTTTAAACGGTTGATATCTTTTTTCACTATCCATAAATGGTAAGTTTCCATGATGGCTTTTTTATCGGCATTTTGCAAAAAATAGCTATAATTCTTTCTTCCATGCAAAGTAACTTTTAAAGGCTCATTAATATATTGGGAAATAAAAGCAGATACTCCATTTTCAGTTTCGTTTTTGAAAGTAACGATTTCCCATCGCCCTGTTTCATCTGAAAAACTTAAATAAAAAGGACTTGAAGTATCAATCGTATCAGTATGAGCAAAAACTTGTCCGTTAGATACTTCAACAGAACTATGTTCGATTTTTGGCCCAATATATTGACTGATCAAGTAATAATCAGCATTTTCATCAACATAAGCTTTCAGATAAGTACGATTGGCGTTGGCTTCTGTTGATTGGGTCTTGTAAATGTAGTTGCCAATTTCTTGATATTTTGGATTTTTTTCCAAGCGAAAATATTGCAACAGCGAATCTGCTTCCCTTTCTTTTATAGGTAAAAGGCTGTCACAATAGGCAATAGTTCTACGACATTCTCTTCTATTTATTGTATCTTTGTATGCTTCAGCAATTCGCCGTTTAGCCACCAGTCGAGGATATTTGGTATGAAAGCTGTCGATAGTTATTTTTGCAGCATTCAGTTCATTTTGCAGGATAAGTTGTTCAATTTCTTGAAGATGTTGATCGGCTTCTTTTTCCAGCTTATTCCGTGAATTGCATGAAATAAAAATAGTAATTGCTCCAATAAGTATTAAATAAAAATAAATTTTCTTGGCAGTCATGATAAAAATTGATTTATAAGAGTCTAAAAAATTAATATGTTTCAACGATGAAAATTTATTCAAAAAATTTTTTTTATTCAAATTTAAAATAATAGACAACAAAAAAAATCAGAATATTCCCTATAAAAAACAAAAATAGTAAGTTTTATTTAATTCTCAAAAAGAGATAGATAGTTACTAAATGAGCCGGTCGCTAAGAAATTAATTTTTTTATTTTTACTGTTTTTCATCTTTATAAATAAATTTTTAATATCTTTCCTCTATAAATCATAGGTTATCCATAGAATCGTATAGGTTTATTATATTAATAATCAAGGTTATGCCAGCTTTTGATCTATACAAAAAAGACAAAGTGAAAGCATCTGTCTTTCTCTTTGAAAGATGGGAACATGTAAGAATAAATAAAATACTTTTCTCTGCGAGCTTTCCTGTCTCATAGGCGTTTTTATTACCGGCAAAGTCTATTGTTCATTTTGTATACACGGGATAATATTTTTCAATATTTCGCCACAAAGATAAGGAACTGAGAAAATGCCGATTTCTCGTAAAACATTATTGGAAATAGAACTACTCTTTATTAAATTTTTACGAAAACATTTTGCTATTCTTTGTGCATCCTTTACGTCGTTTTTTTCGATCAAGCAATTGTTTGATGAAATAGAGATTAGCCAATTTTAACAAAAAATCCGATGAAAAAAACCTGCCATATAGGTATTCAATGTATCTCGCAAAGTCATCAAATCAAGAGTGGGCGTTCCATAACGTTTTCCTAAATTTTTTTACCTTGTTCATCCATAATGTAAGCAAATACACTATTTTTGTGAACGTCAAAGACACATGCTTTTCTCATAAAAGTTACCGGAAATAAATTGTTAAACAATTAGTTTATTTGATTGGTTGTTAAAAAGCAACTTACAAAAGTAACATTTATACTCAGAAGCACGTACGGTAAACCTTTAAAGTTTTGTGCCCTTGATTTTTATTTTCACACGTTTGGAAATACATAGATTTTCATGTATTTTTGTTTATAGTTTGAATATCTCGTATAAATTTTTCTTATTTTAAGTAAAAAACTAAAAATTATTAATATTATGGGAAAATCATTTGATACTATAGATAGATTGCCTGCTGTAGCAGGACAATTTTATCCAGCCGATGCCGCTAAACTGGAAGAAGAAGTAAAAATGTTTTTTAAAACAGCAGTCCCAAAACAATTGAATAATGTACGAGCCATTATTTGTCCGCATGCCGGATATGTTTTTTCAGGAAAAATTGCAGCATCTGCTTTTAATCAGATCGATACAGATAAATCGTACAAAAGAATTTTTCTCATTGGTTCTTCTCATCACAAATATTTTGACAAAGCTTCCGTTTATTGCGACGGTGATTTTATTATGCCTTATGGAAAAGAGAAAGTGGATATTGATTTTGGAAAAATGTTGGTTGAAAAGTATCCTGATTTGTTTACTGATGATCGATCAGCACACACAAGAGAGCATTGCCTTGAAGTTCAATTGCCTTTTCTTCATCATCAACTCAAAAAAAATTATGTAATTGTTCCCATTGTATTGGGTACTGCTCAACCTTTTGTCTGTAAAAAAGTAGCTGAAGTTTTATCACCTTACTTGAATGAAGAAAACTTATTTGTGATCAGTTCTGATTTTTCTCATTATCCAGAATATTCCGATGCTGTAGCTGTGGATGCAGTCACCAAAGATGCGATTTGTGCCAACGATCCAGAAGTTCTTCTATCAAAACTGGCTGAAAACGAAAGAAAACGAATTCCAAATTTGCTGACAAGCCTTTGTGGCTGGACATCCGTTTTGACGCTGGTTTATATGACTACTGGCAAAAAAAGGTTTATTTATCATGCCATAGATTATTGCAATTCAGGTGACAATAAATATTATGGTGAACGGGACAGGGTGGTTGGATATTGGGCTATTGCTGTAGAAGAAAAGCAAGAAAAAGCAGAAGATTTTACTTTATCGGACAATGATAAAAAAGAATTACTGAATATCGCTCGTTCCACGCTGGAAGAATATTGTCAACTGGGAAAAATTCCCAAAATAAATCCAGATAATTTATCAGAAACCCTAAAAACCAAATGTGGAGCTTTTGTTACCTTGCATAAAAATGGTGCATTACGCGGCTGTATTGGTATTATGGAAGGTGAATATCCGCTGTATAAAGTGGTTCAGGAAATGACAGTAGCTGCGGCAGCTCACGATACTCGTTTTTATCCCGTAAGAGCTGACGAGTTACCCTACATTGATATTGAAATTTCTGTTCTTTCCCCTTTACGAAAAATTAAGGATATTTCCGAGATTGAGTTGGGGAAGCATGGAATCTTAATCGAGAAAAATTTTCACAGGGGCGTATTTCTGCCTCAGGTAGCAACAGAAACAGGTTGGAGCAAGGAAGAATTTCTCGGACACTGTTCGGCGGACAAGGCTGGTTTGGGCTGGGATGGCTGGAAAACAGCCGATATTTACATTTTTACGGCTACGGTTTTTAGCGAAAAAGATTTTTTGGAATAGTCCGCAGGTCGTTGAACTATGGTTATGAAAATAATTGCCTTTCAGGCAAAACGGCTTCGTTATAAACAAAAACCATAAATTCTTTTTTTAGTTATATCAGGCTTGAAAAGCCAAATTTTCGTAACTGTAGAATTGAAATGCAAAAAGATTCAAATCAGGAATTTTAATTTTAGCTCAACGTAGCCGGGAGGCTACGATGAAGAAGGAACGAAATACTGGACAAAAGACAGCATGGAGAAAAACCTTGTTGGTTGCAGGGTTTTTATCTTTTTGTTAGAATAAAGAAACTTGAGTTTCTTTATTCGGATGAAATGTCCCAATAATCATAAATGGGTTGTGAGTACCAAAATGATGGATTTGTGATGTTCCTAAAAAAAATGCAAATCTTTCGTTTTTGCAAAGTCATCGAAATATTTCTTTTTAACATCTTTCACTGCTTTTAGTTCATCGCCGTTGTGTTGTTCAAGACAATTCCAATAAAGTTGTCCGATTTCCCAATCTTCAATCATCATTTTACTTCGTTTGCCTTGATTATCTTCAAAAACGTAAGAAAATTTGTATGGTAATTTTTTTACAACCTTAAATGGATTTTCGGGCTGTTGAAATAGATTTCCCTGTAATCTTTCAGCTTCAAGTTTTGCAAATTTCTTCTTATCCCATTCGCGTTCAACTTCCTCAATTGTGAAATCTAAAATTCTTGTTGATTTGAAAACAGCAAGCGAAGTGCAAATCTCTTTATTATGAGCTTCTGATATTAGTTCTGTTAAATTGTAATAAACTTTTCCTAAAACAAATTTCTTTCTTTCCGCCCAATTGTTCTCCGTTCCCAAATGATTAATAATTTTAATTTCCTCATCATGTGAGCGTGGACGATAACTTTCAGGTCTGAAATCACTTTTGTTTTTAACAAGGTCAAGTTCTATCCAATCATATTTTTTATATTGTTGTTCGTAAGATTTTTTACGAAATTGAATCGGATAAATTCTTACCCACGATCCATCTTCAAGAAAACCTGCCGTGCAAACCAATTCTTCATATTTGCTTGAAATGGACGGATATGTTTTTACGGTTACTAAAACTTTTGTTAGAGCCATTTTTAAATATGTTTTACTGTATATTTAAAATCAGGTAAATGTTCAATTGATTCGGCCAAATGTTTTCTGTGGCATTGACAGATATTTGATTCAAAACAAGTCAAGGCTATTCGTTTTTTTGTTTTTAGTAAGTTCAATATTTGTAATTGCGTATCCATTGTTTTTGGCAGGGTGTTTTTTCGGTAAATAGCAAATAATTTATCATAATCACTTTGGGTATTAAGTTCTTGACGTTGTTCGGATGCAATGCCAACCTCCGGGAAATGTATGTATTCTATTCCCAAACTATTGCAATAGCGTTGTAATTGTTTTTTGCTAAATCCGTATTTCATACTCAACGGATTGCTACGAACATCCACCAAAAGTTTTACATCATTTTGAAGCAAACGATTTAAATATTCTTCTAAGGAAATTCCTTCATAACCAATCGTAAATAAAACAATATCTTCGCTTTTTGGACGTATATCATTTATTTTTTTAAGTTGTTCTGCATTTAAAATTTCTTTTACTTTTACACTATTTATTGCCCAATAAGGGAAGTTAATATACGTATATTTCATAAGCGCGTTTGCACTCATTTTTCCGTATTTATTTTTGACTTCCAACATTAGTTTTTTGTCGTCTTCCTTTAGCAAACTAAAAAAGTCTGTTTTTTCTTTACAAATAAAATGACTTACTGTTTCTGACAATATTCCTTTTCTTACCATAGTCGTTAAATCTGCATTAGCGGAATAAGAATAACAACCGAACTTGTAAGGGATGAAATCATATTCTGCTTTTGCTTGACTTTGAGAAAACAAAAACAGTAATTTTTGCAGACTAATTTTATCAATTTGTCCATCAAAGAGTTGTAATAATGCTAATATGATTTTTCTTCTGTAAAACATTTCACAAAGATACTTAAATTCATCTTCTATCGAAACGAAGAAATGAGGTTGCCATGCCATCAAAGTTTAGATGTTTTTAACTTGCCGGAAATAAGTACTACTTGTTCCAATTCTGAAAGGCACAAATAATTATTCAATCAAAACAATATTCAACAATCCTTTTTTCTTTATCTTTCTCTCTATCCAGCCTGTTAGTTGCTTTTTAATAATATTCCTCACAAACTTACACAACAATTTTAATAATTCAAAAACAAATTAAAAAAATATTTATATGTTGTTAATTGATTGATATATTGAAAAGTAAAACAATAAACTGGCTTATTTTACTTCCAAACGCCGGGAATATTGGTGTTGCAAAACAGGCATTTGCCTTCTTTAATAAAATTTTTATTAACGACATAGCCAACCCGTTCTATCAGCAATTTCTGGCAGGAAGGACAGAAGGTGTTTTCATAACCCAGTGCAGGGACGTTTCCCACATAAACATATTTCATCCCGACATTTTGGGCAATTTCAAGAGCAGCAAGCAATGTTTTTATGGGAGTTGGCGGCAAATCGGGCAACTGATTGGCAGGGAAAAATCGACTGAAATGGAGTGGTGTATTTTCAAAGCCATTGTCAACCAGCCATTTACACATATTCTCAATCATTTCTGGGGTATCAGAATAAGTGGGCACAATCAGGTTGGTAATTTCCAGCCAAACGCCTTGCTTTTGTAGAATTTGTAAAGAGTTTAAAACAGGTTGGAGTTTGCCTCCTGTTAATTTTCTATAAATTTGATCGTCGATGCATTTTAAATCTATATTAGCAGCGTCTAAATATTGGCATAACTCAAGTAAAGGTTTTTCGTTGATGTAACCATTGGAAACAATCACCGTTTTAATGTCCTTTTCATGTGCCAGTTTTGCCGTGTCGTAAACATATTCGTAAAATACAGTCGGTTCGGTATAAGTGAAGGCAATGCTGGTGATGTTGTTTTTTGCTACCAATTCCACTACGGCTTCTGGTGGCAAATCATAATGACTCAATTCCTGCGGTGAACTTTGAGAGATTTCCCAATTTTGACAATTCAAACATTTGAAGTTGCATCCAGCCGTAGCAATAGAAAAAATTTTTGATCCAGGTAAAAAATGGAACAAAGGTTTTTTTTCAATGGGATCAATATTTGCTGAGCAAGGATTGCCGTAAGCTACGGTATAAAGTGTTCCGTCTATGTTTACTCTTGTTCGGCAAATACCGTATTTTTCATTTCTTATGGTGCAATTATGGGGGCAAAGGTGGCAGCGAACTATTTTATCTTGTAATTGTTCCTGATATAATGCCTGACGTGTCCATTTGGTTAATTCCATGATTTATTAATTTTTTTTACTTACTGAATTCTATTACACAAATATATTCTTTTTGAAAATAATTAGGAAATATTTCCTTTCAAAATGAATGATTTTTTTGGATTTTATTTGGAAACTTATAGCTGATTTATAGGGATAAAATCAGTCGAAATATTATGATTTTTTCCAATTTTAATTAAAAAAAATTTTTTAAACATTTGTGTAATCAATCGTAAACTCGATACAATAAGGTAATAAGGTTTGATGGAGTTAGGAAGTTAATGGTTTTCGATAAGGTTTTTTATGACAAATATTGATTTAGCGAAATGTTTGATTTTATTAGCAGTTAAAATCAGGAGATTTTATTTTTTATGTGACGTAGACTGGAGAATGCGTCGAACAAAGATATGAGGCTTTGCCCCAAACCCCACTTACTTTTTTATCTTGACATAAAAAAGTAAGCAAAAAAGGTCAAGACTCTACCCGCTTCGCACGAAAAATTGGCGTTCGTTGGCTAAAATCTTTTAAACTCGCTCCTTGCGGAGCTCAAACAAAAAAGATTTTTTAACGCCAACTTCTCTGATTTTTCGGCTCACCGGCTCATGTCAATTCAAAGAATATGACTATCCTGTGACGTTGTTTTATTCAACCTTATTTTGCTGACAACCTTAGTAACAAAACAAATCCTCCAAAAAGTTAACCTTATTAGCTTATTAAAGGACCAACTTAAAATCAGGAAATTATATTTATTACGCGACGTAACCTGGAGGCTGCACCGAACAAGAAAAACACAGAGATTCTTTCTTCATTCGTTCAAAACTCAAAACTTGATAGACGTTTCTTGAAATGTCTCTACTCGTACCTTGAACCTCGCACCTCGTATCTTTCAAACTCCTGATTGCCAACTAAATATTGGTTAATTTTCATTTTTTAGAATTTTACTAAATAATTTGTAGAATAAATTCATTAGCTTTGTAATAATAAACCTATCGAGCAATAATTTAACTAATCATTTCTCTTCCTTTGTTTTAATCATGATTGATCAAGCTACCATTGATAGAATTATTCAGGCTGCACCTATTCAAGAAGTTATTTCGGAATATGTTACCCTGAAACGACGAGGAGCCAATTTAATTGGATTGTGTCCTTTTCATAACGAAAAAACACCCTCCTTTACAGTTTCGCCCAGCAAGGGAATTTTTAAATGTTTCGGATGTAACAAAGGTGGCAACGTGGTTCATTTTATTATGGAACACGAACAAATGACGTATTATGAAGCTCTTAAATTTCTGGCAAAAAAATACAACATAGAAGTTCAGGAAAAAGAACTTACTCCTGAGGAAATAGAAGCTCATAATGAACGTGAAAGTTTATTGCTGGTCAACGATTTTGCCAATAAATATTTCATAAACATTCTGCATTATCACAACGAGGGTAGGACTGTCGGTCTTAGTTATTTTCAGGAACGCGGTTTTCGCGAAGATATTATTCAAAAATTTCAACTGGGTTATTGTCTCGATTCTCGCGATGCTTTTACGCAAGCTGCTTTAAAAGAAGGTTATAAAAAAGAATTCCTCATCAAGACGGGTTTGACGATAGAATCAGAAAATAATTATTTTTTAGATCGGTTTCGAGGAAGAGTAATTTTTCCCATTCATTCATTATCAGGTAAAATAATTGCTTTTGGAGGAAGGGTTTTAAAAAAGGAGGAAAAAGCTGCCAAATACCTTAATTCTCCTGAATCGGAAATTTATCATAAAAGTAATGAACTGTATGGTCTCTATTTTGCAAAACAAGCCATTGTCCGTGAAAACAGGTGTTATTTGGTAGAAGGTTATGCAGATGTAATTTCATTTTTTCAAAGCGGAATTGAAAATGTAGTAGCTTCGTCGGGTACTTCGCTGACGCCTGGACAAATTCATCTTATCCACCGCTTCACAGAAAATGTAACAGTAATTTATGATGGCGATGCTGCTGGCATCAAAGCTTCATTAAGAGGAATAGACCTTCTTTTGGAAGAAGGCTTGAACATTAAAGTAGTGTTGCTTCCCGAAGGAGAAGACCCTGACTCATTTGCCCATAAAAACAATGCTTCGGATGTAATAGCATTTATCCAACAAAACTCAGTTGACTTTATTCGCTTTAAAGCTAATTTATTATTGAGTGACGCTGGTAATGACCCTTTTAAACGTGCCAATTTGATTATGGATATTGTGCAAAGCATTGCTATTATCCCAAATCCGATCGTAAGAGCTGAATATGTGAAGGAATGCAGCAACTTGTTGTCGGTTGAAGAACAGATGCTTTACCATGAAATCAATAAATTGATTAAAAAGCAAAGAGAAAAAAACATAAAATCTACCAGTCTCATTTCCGGCGATTCAACTACTAAAATTTCTTCTTCTCAACCACCAATTGATGTAAATGAGCAAAAATTTGATGAAGAAGAACGCAATATTCTTCAAGTCTTAATCAAATATGGGAAATGGGTATTGTATTATGAAGACATAGAAAATACATTACCTGTTACGGTTGAAGATTATATTTTAAAAGAATTAGAACAAGATCAACTTCACTTTAACAATGCTCTTTATGCTCTTGTGCTGGATGAATATCATAAAAATAGTCAACAGGAAAACTTTAATGCTGAAAATTATTTTCTTCATCATACCAATAGTGAAATTAGTAAATTAGTAGCCAATTTGATTTCCCAGAAATATACGCTTAGCAAAATTTATTCAAAAGTCAAAAAAATTGATGCTGAATCAGAAAAATTAAGGGACTATGTGGAACGTGTGATTTTAGAATATAAAAACAGCATTGTTGTATCTCAATTGCGGGAAAAATTGATAGAAATGAAAAAAGCAACGGAAGACAAAAACGAAGAACTTGTTAAACAATTAATGAAAGAAATTGAGCAACTGGAAGAAATAAAAAATCAATTGTCAAAAAATTTGGGTGAACGCATTATTATTAAAATTTAACTATTATTACGCTGAAATAAAATGACTTACCAGGAATTAATCCAACAACCCGATTACGTTCAACTTGCCTCTGTTCCTCATAGTGAAATTAAAAGTTTTATAAAAAATGAAATAAGCGAAATGCCTAAGTGGGCACGCATTGCAAATATGTATCAGCTAATTGGTTTACTTGCTTTTATGCTTGGTTTGTTCAAAGCTTTTATGCCTTTTTTTGTTTATCGTGAAGTTAATTATTTAATCTGGCTTGGTTTGGGAACTGTTTTTACCTTTACTTTCCTGATCATTTTGCATGAATTTATTCACGCCATTGCTTATTGGTGCATTGGCAGCCGTCATTTGTCCTTTGGTTTTCAACTAAAAAAATTTTTGTTTTACGTCGAATGCGATAGAGAAGTTGTTAATTATCAACAATTTAAGAAGATAGCTCTGGCTCCTACTATTGCTGTTACCATTTTATCACTGTTAGGAATGATTTTATTTTATCAACAACAACTTTTTTATTTTTTTCTTCCTATTTTCTCGCTCCATAGTCTTTTTGCAGCAGGAGATTTTGGCTTGTTATGTTTTTTTCAAAATCGACCTGATTGGGAAATTGTAACTTTCGATGTTAAAGAAGAACAAAAAACTTATTTTTATGGCAAGAAAAAACAAAATTAATATTAAAAATTAAGCAGTCGCTGATAAACCAATTCTTTCTATTATTTGTTTGTTATCATCTGTTTTTTTAACAAATATTCAATTAGTAAAATGATCTTATTTGATAAAATAGTTTTTGGTCCCGTACATAGCAGAAGGTTAGGTATTTCGCTGGGAATTAATTTATTACCTATTGATGCAAAAATTTGTACTTACGATTGTCTCTATTGTGAATGTGGCTTCAATACAAGAATGAAAAAATCCCCTCTTCCAAAAAGAGAAGAGGTGTCGGCTGCACTTGAAGCTGAATTGCAAAAAATGATTTCACTTGAGAAAATTCCTGATATCATAACTTTTGCAGGAAATGGTGAACCTACCATTCATCCTGACTTTGAAAACATAATTGAAGATACTTTGCAACTTCGTGATATTTATTGTCCCCTTGCAAAAGTGGGAGTTTTATCTAACGCAACTGAAATTCATAAACCACAAGTTTTCAGAGCTTTAAATAAAGTAGATGATAACATTTTGAAATTTGATACAGCCTTCGACCATACTTTGCAATTGCTGAACCGACCCACACAGAAATATATTACAGTTAAATGGCTGATTGAACATTTAAAAAAATTTGAAGGAAAAATGATTATTCAAACTCTTTTTATAAGAGGTGAATATAACGGAGAAAAAGTGGATAATACTACAGATGAAGAGATTAATGCCTGGTTACAAGCTCTTCGTGAAATGAATGCAACTCAGATAATGATTTATACTATCGATAGAGAAACACCTCTAAAAAATCTTGAAAAAATTCCTTTAAATGAATTAAATACTATTGCCGAAAAAGCTCGTAATTATGGTTTTGATGTTTCTATTTCCACATAATTTTTAAAAAAACAAGCTGGTTTATTATTGCTTTAATAAAAAAACGGAAAATATACAACTCCAGATTGTTATGAAAATTTTGGTTTGTCCTTTAAATTGGGGATTAGGTCATGCTACCCGATGCATACCGATTATTCAAAAATTGCTTGCTGAAAAAAATGAGGTGATCATTGCAGCAGATGGTTCTCCACTTCAACTGTTACGACAAGAATTTCCTTCTCTTCGATGGATAGAATTTCCCTCCTACAAGGTTCAATACAGTTCTAAAAATTCTCAAATTGCAACTATCCTCAAATGGCTACCTTTTATTTTATATGGAATTGTCAAAGAACATTACTGGTTAAAGAAAATAATAGCTCAAGAACATTTTGATCAGGTGATTTCTGATAATCGTTTTGGTTTATGGAATCGGAAAATTCATTCCATTTATATAACTCATCAGCTCATGATAAAAATGCCTCGAAACAACAAAATGTTAGAATGGATAGCGTGGAAATTGCATCGTTTCATTATTCAAAATTACAACGAATGCTGGATTCCTGATACTGAAAGTGCTCCAGGCTTATCAGGCGATCTGGCTCATAAATATCCTCTTCCTAATAATGCAAAATTTATTGGTCCAATTTCCCGTTTTCAAAATTTACCATATATTCCTTCTCAAAAAAAATTTGAAGTAGTTGTAATTGTTTCAGGATTGGAACCGCAAAGAACTTTATTTGAACAAAAAATGATTCAACTTCACAAAAAAAATCCTTATCAAACATTGATAATTCAAGGACAACCACAGCAAAAAATTACGACCCAGAAAATTGGCAATATTACCCTTATTTCTCATCTTCCTGCTATTGAAATGGCAAGTCTGTTGAAAAATGCTGATAAAATTTTTGCTCGTTCTGGTTATTCCACTATTATGGATTTATTTACACTGAATTGTTTGTCAAAAGCAGTTTTTTCCCCTACACCAGGACAAACAGAACAAATATATCTATCTGAAATTCATTCCACTAACACATAAATTGTTTTTTCTTTATTTTCAAAATTTTTTTGAACTAAAAAAATTGTTACTACTTTTGTAGAAAACGCCAATGTTTTTATTTTTATAGCTTAATTTCTAATCAAACTCTTTTTCATTATTCATAAATATATCTTTCAATGATAGATTATTCACAGGTTCCTTCTCCTTGTTTTGTGTTGGATGAAGTTGCATTCAGAAAAAATCTGGCATTGATAAAGTCTGTAAAAGATCGTAGTGGAGCTGAAATTATTTTGGCATTCAAAGCATTTGCCATGTGGAGTGTATTTCCCATTGTTCGAGAATATATTTCGGGAGCGGCAGCCAGCTCATTGTGGGAAGCCCGTCTTGCTTTTGAAGAAATGAAAACGAAAGCCCATACTTATTCGCCAGCTTATACAGAAAAAGAATTTCCTGAAATTTTAAATTATAGCAGTCATATTACTTTTAATTCATTATCACAATTTTACAAGTTTCATTCTCAGACAAAAGAAAAAAATATTTCCTGCGGTTTACGCATTAACCCTGAGTTTTCACCTGTAACCACAAATTTATATAACCCTTGTTTACCGGGTTCAAGGTTGGGAATACTTGCTCAACAATTGGGAGAAAAATTACCAGAAGGAATTGAAGGTTTGCATTTTCATGTTTTATGCGAATCTGATGCAGAAGATTCGGCAAAATTGCTTCAAGTGATAGAAAATAAATTTGGTAAATATTTTTCACAACTGAAATGGTTGAATTTGGGCGGCGGTCATCTCATGACAAAAAAAGATTATAATATAGAGCTTCTTGTTTCTGTTCTGAAAAGTTTCAAGGTAAAATATCCTCACATTCAGCTTATTCTCGAACCAGGAAGTGCATTTGCCTGGCAAGCAGGTGTTTTAGTAGCCACCGTTACAGATATTGTAGAAAATAAAGGCATCAAAACAGCTCTCTTGAATGTTTCATTTTCTTGTCACATGCCCGATTGTCTGGAAATGCCGTATAAACCGACAATCATAGGTGCAACAGACGAAATTCCAGGTAAACCAACTTATCGCATGGGAGGAAACAGTTGTTTGGCAGGTGATTTCTGCGGTTCGTGGTCGTTTGATAAAGAATTAAAAGTTGGTGACCGCATTGTTTTCGACGATATGATTCACTATACAATAGTAAAAACGACGATGTTCAATGGAGTAACACATCCCAGTATAAGTTTATGGACAAAAGACAATCAATTCGAACTTATCAGAGAATTTACTTACGAAGATTATAAGAATAAATTATCTTGATTTAGAATTACTTATAAATAATCAAAATACAATGAAAATAATTGGAAACATTCTGTGGTTAATTTTGGGAGGATTGGTTATCGCTGCTGAATATCTCATTTCCAGCTTATTATTGATGGTAACCATCGTTGGCATTCCTTTTGGAATTCAAACATTAAAATTATCCGTTTTAGCTTTGTGGCCCTTTGGAAGCGATATTCAATCAACCTCTGCTGAAACCAATTTTTTATTTGTCCTGATGAATATAATCTGGTTACTGGTTGGTGGCATTTGGATTGCTTTAACGCATATCGTTTTTGGTATTTTATGTGCCATTACTATTATTGGCATTCCCTTTGCAAAACAGCATTTTAAACTCGCGGCATTAGCACTTACACCCTTTGGGAAAGAAATTTCTACAATTTAAAATACTGATGTAAATTTCTATCTATTTTTCATTAAAAAAAGCCCCATCAAGATTTTCTCAATAGGGCTTTTTAGCATTTATTAAGTCGTTTTGACAATTACCTTTTTTGTTCCACCGATTTTTTTTGCTTCTCTTTTTGTTTTCCATTTATAATATTCGTATGTAAGAGGAGAAGCAACAAAAACAGAAGAATAAGTTCCTATTCCAATACCAAATAATAAAGCAAAGATAAATCCACGAATGGTTTCACCACCAAAAATGAATATAATGATCAATACCAATAATGTAGTCATAGCAGTATTAAAAGTTCTGCTCAATGTTGCATTGATGGCATTGTTCATTATGCTTAATCTATCTCGTTTAGGATATAATTTGATGTATTCTCTGATTCGGTCATAAATAATTACGGTATCATTTATAGAATATCCTAAAACTGTCAAGATTGCCGCTATGAATGATAAGTTAATTTCCATCGAGAAGGGCATAACACTGTAGAATAATGAAAATAGTCCTATTGTGATAATAGCATCATGAAGCAGGGACAACACAGCTCCTAATGCATATCCTAATTCATGGAAACGTATTAAAATATACAAACCTATCGCTAATAAAGCGAAAACAATCGACCAAATGGCAGCGTTTCTGATATCACTCGCTACCGTAGGACCAACCTTTTGAGAACTTTTAATATAATCTTGAACAAATTGTTCTTGAGTTACATTTTCTTTTAACAAAGGTTTTAAACCAGTGTACAATCGTTGTTCAATCTCATTTTCAACATTTTCAGAGTTATCATCAATTTTGTATTTAGTAGAAATGCGCACTTGATTTTCTGAACCAATTGTGATGACTTGTACGCCAGCTTCCTCAAAAGAATTTTCCAATAAAGAACGCACATGGTCGGTTTGCACAGGCTGATCGAACCGCACAATGTAATTTCGTCCGCCTGTAAAATCAATACCCATATCGAAACCTCTAACTGCAAAAGAAATTAAAGCAATAAATATACAGATACCTGAGAAAGTATAGGCATATTTCCGTATCCCAATAAAATTAATATGTGTATTCTGGAGAAAGTTTTTAGTAAGGTTGGTAGTAAATGAAATTTCCTTAGCATTATCGCGACTTACGTACCATTCAATTATTAAACGAGACAAAAACACTGCTGTTATGAAAGAAGTAATAATACCAATAATTAAAGTTGTGGCGAAGCCTTTAATAGGTCCAGTTCCGAAAATTGCAAGAATAATACCTGTAATTAAAGTTGTTGCTTGCCCATCAATAATTGCTGAAAGTGCATTTTTGTAACCTTCCTGTACGGCTCGTTTCATGTTTTTCCCTGCTCGCATTTCTTCTCTGATACGTTCATAGGTAATTACATTGGCATCAACCGCCATACCCAATGTTAACACAATACCTGCTATACCAGGTAATGTCAATACCGCCGAAAAGGAAGCTAAAATTCCCAGAAGGAAAAAGACATTGGCAAACAAGGCAATATCGGCTACTAAACCGGGAATCCAACCATAAAAGAATATCATGTAAATCAATACCATCACAAAAGCGATGATAAATGAAATGAAACCGCTCTGAATAGCTTCTTGTCCTAATGATGGTCCCACTACATCTTCTTGAACTATACGAGCGGGTGCAGGCATTTTACCTGACTTTAATACATTTGCTAAATCTTTTGCTTCTTCAATGGTAAAATTACCTGTAATTTGAGACTGACCTCCTTTAATTTCATTTTGTACAGTAGGGTAAGAGTATACATAACCATCCAGCACAATGGCTATTGATTTACCAATATTATCTTTTGTCAATCGAGCCCAAATTTTGGAACCTTCAGCATTCATTGACATGCTAACATTGGCATAAGCTGATGTTTGACCGAAATCAACTCGAGCATCGGTAATAACATTACCTCCTAAAGGAGCCCGTCCATCTCGATTAGTAACTTTTATAGCAATTAATTCAAACCATTCGCCTTTTTCATCGCGAGGTTTGACACTCCAACGAAAACTCAAATCACGCGGCAATACTTCTTTAACCTGAGGAAGACTAAAATAATAATTCACCAAAGCTGTATCTTTGCTATGAACCAATCCAACAAGGGGACCTCGTCCGATCTGACCATTGATAGTGTTGAGTTGTATTACAGAAAATAAAGGATTTTCTTTTTTTCTTTGTTCCAACATTTTAAGTGAATCAGAAGTTATTTCAGCTTTTTTTGCCAAAATAGCTTTCAAACTATCTACTTCAGATTGTTTTTCCTGTGTCGGAGTAATCTTTGTTTGAACCGTATCTTTGCTTTCTGTTGCTTGATTATCAACAACTTGAATGCTTGCTAAAATACGATTAGCTTCCATTAAATTATTAAAAATCTCATTTAAATCATAAGTTTCCCAAAATTCCAAATTAGCTGAACCTTGTAAAAGTTTGCGAACACGTTCGGGTTCTTTTATCCCTGGCAATTCTATTAAAATTCTTCCCGTGGTTGACAGTTTTTGAATATTGGGTTGAACCACCCCAAAACGATCGATACGAGTTCTTAAAACATTAAATGAATTGCTAATGGCATCATCAATTTCCTGTCTTAATACTGTAATTACTTCCTCATTGGTAGAATTTAAGGAGATTTTATCTTTCAATTGATAAGTGCTAAAAATAGAAGCCAGTTTAGCATGAGGGTCGAGTTCTTTATATGCTTGTACGAATAAGTCCAGAAAATCTGCTTGACTGTTTTTCTGTCGTTCAGTAGCTATTTCTAAGGCTTTTACAAAATTTGGAGTCGTATTGTAATTAGATAAAGCACGTATAATATCCGGGACAGATATTTCAAGTACCACATTCATGCCACCCTTTAAATCAAGTCCTAAATTTATTTCCCTTTCTCGACATTCCTTTAAAGTATAGCCCAACCAAACTTTTTTTGTAGCTAAAGAATCAAGATAAGCATATTCTTTTAGGGGATCACCACCTGCATATTGTTTCGCTTTTCTTGAATAGTGACTACTTACAATAGTAAAGGATAAATAATACAAACATACTAACGACAAGGCGATAAAAAAAACCTTAACAAGTCCCTTATTTTGCATTTGACAATTATTTTAAGTTTAAAAGTAAGTATAGAATACAAAATTTAACGTTGCAAATATACTATATTTTGAAGTAGTAAAAAAATAACATTTAAAATAATTTAGTTCTCTATTGTATTTCAAAATAATCTGTGAAGATGTAAAATCACAATGATTTAGGACAGCAAAAAATTTAAAAACATTTATAACGTTTCAAAGTGATTATTTTTGTCGAAGAAAGAATATTCTATTGTTATTTACAAAATAAAATATTATCTTTGCAAAATAAAATCGCGGAGTGGAGCAGTGGTAGCTCGTTGGGCTCATAACCCAAAGGTCGTTCGTTCGAATCGAGCCTCCGCAACTTTTAAAGAAGAAATATTGCAAAATGTTTCTTCTTTTTTATTTGATCTTTGCTTAATTTTCTTTTTCCTTAAGGGAGAAATACGATCTTTTTCTATTTTAGATAGAAAAAAATTGTGATTTTTCAGAAAATTTGAGTGAATTTCATTTAGAATGTAGCCATTTGATTATTAGCAAATAATGTCAGAAAGTTTATGTTTTTATGTTTGTTGATACGATGGCCAAGAAGTTTTTCAAAATACACTTGTCCAATGAGGGTTGAATTCAAGTTACAAATGCAACTTTTGGGTTAGACAAATTTCGCAATAAAGATTCATTTGGTGTTAAGAAATTTAATTTTTTTCTTGGTTTGTTATTTAAAATATCTTCTATCCGCTTTATATCCTGATCAGAAAGATTTTCAAAAGAAATTTTTTAGGGAAATACTGACGAATTAGTCCGTTTGTATTTTCATTAGCTCCTCTTTCCCATAAATGATAGGGTTTGGCAAAAAAGAAGTCTACTTTCAATTCCGAACTGATCATTTTATGTTCGGCAAACTCTTTGCCGTTATCGGAGGTGATTGTCGATTATCACACTTTCGGCTCAGTTCACATTATCTTTTCCGATAGCTAACGCTATATCTTTTTGTTTCAATCTTTGTTGTATCACTGACCAAATTGTGTACCTTTCCTCTATAAATCATAGGTTAATTTTTTGAATAAGATAATCGTAATA
>DAOOVG010000022.1:0-28338 GCA_035369865.1 Paludibacteraceae bacterium
AGTCAATATGGAATCAGCGAACCTGCTAAATTTTCATCCGCTTGGGTGTTCTAAATGCAAACATGGAGGTTTCATATAAAATTGAAATTCAGCATTTAAAAAGTGGCATATATTTTATTAAACATGAGTTAGATATATGAATATTAATATAAGCAATTATAGATAAGCTAATAAGATTGATAAAAAGGAAGTATTCAATGTAACTAAGGTCAGTTGTGTCAAATAAGATCTTTATATTCAAATAACGAACCTTCTTTTTTTTATAATACCTTAGTAACGATAATCAACGACAAGAATAAACCTTATTACCTTATTAATTATCACTTTTTATAAAACATGTAATCATTATATCGAACTCACGTTAATTTATGATTTTTATCGTTTCAACCGTATTATTATTCAGCATCAATTTAACAAGATAAATGCCATTCTGTAAAAAGTCAAGAGTAAATTCATTTTTCTTTACAGGAACTTGAAATTTCTGTTGATAAATCTTTTTCCCATGAACATCAAAAATAATAATTCCTTTTAATTCTTGATCTTTAATTTCTATTGTAAAATGATTATTTTCTACTGGATTGGGGTAAAGACTGATATTTTTCGTTTCATTATTTACTGTAGTATCATTAACAATACTGTAGATATTATTAATTTCCCAGACAGGCGTAGTAAAAGAAACACCAAATTTTTGACCATGCGTTCTATTTATATTAATATTTTTAATAATTTCATTTCTTTCATAAGTTACTCCATTAATAGAAGTATATACTACACTGGGGTAAGGACAATCTTTTATAGTATTATCATGAATATTAATTTCCGAGAAGGCGCCTGTTAGAGCTACTTTTCTATCTCCTGTTTCGCAAAATACAGACAAAGCGCCAGGAGGCATTGCAGCATTGGATCGTTCATACATACAACCGGAAATGGTATTATTTTTTATTTCAATGTGATCTGCATATCCTCCACCCATCCAGTTGATTTCGGGCGATACTAATATGCCGTTCATGGCACAATTACTAATTTCATTACTCTCTATCAAACCGTTTTTTGATTTGATCAGTAACCCTCTTGAACGGTTATTTCCCACTCTGTTATTTCTGATAATAAACCCACTCCCTACTCGGTTGGCATTATAAACGATGTCTCCTTTATTAATATTAGCCGGAAAATTATTAACATTAATACACAATCCTTTGGTATAACTTTCTTTACTCAGCAGATTAGGATACTTTGACAAAACAAAAGAAATGTCTTCTTGAGTAGGAGTATAAGGCTGTAAGGAAACAATTTTCATGATGGTATCATTTTTAACCCCATTGTACTTAACGTGTTGCAAAGTGTCTCCGCTTTCAAATAATGGATTATCCACTCGACTTAAAATATAAATGGATTTTGCAACCTGATCGGTTTTACAAATTGGATAAGATCGTCCATTGACGATAATACAATCATCTCCATTATACCCTACCATACAATTTTCAACCAATGGGCCTATTCGTGCTTCGTTACAGTTTATACCATCAGCATTCCCTGCACGCAAACGTGGTGCTACCCCAGCCGGTGAGCTCCTTTTTGTGACAACACAGTAGTTGTAATGGGTTGAACTACAACCAGTCTCGAAAAAAGAAAAACTGTTTGACCCATATATGGTAATATTTTCCACTTCCATATCGGTACAATTTTCCAAATAAAAAGCATGAGGTGCAGGATAAGGTTTGGTTGTAATAACATTAAAAACTACCAAATCACCAATTTTTTCATCTGCTGTCCAACTCCCATTTTTTATTGCCCTGTAACGTCTGTCGGCTACTTTTCTTAATTCTGAATAATTACTTGAATATGTTGTAATACTGTTCTTTTTTATTTCTCTCGTTAGTGGATCATAAAATTGGACTTTTGAAGTAGATAGATTTTCAATAGGATAACCTGAATCTATTTCAACTTCAAACCATCCTTCTGTTCTGTTCATGTTGACTATAGAACCCTGAGTAAAACACAAAGGGTCATAATCGAGCGTTAAATCCGAAATTTTTACACGAGAGCAATTATAGAATCCCATAGCTCTTTCTTGTGAATTGCAAATAATTTCTGAGCCATTACCATTAATCACTACATCTGTTAAGTTGTTAAAACGATACGTTCTATAGCTTTGTAAATTAAGCATATATTTGCCTTTCGGAATTTCAATTATACTGTTTCCCATTTGAGCATCTAAAATGGGCTTTAGATCAGGTAAATTTTCACTTTTTATTAGTAGAGTGAAAAAACAGAAAAAAAATATGGTAGTAATATACTTGTTCATACAGATTTTGTTTATCTTATTATTTCCATGTAAAATTTAAATTCAGCATTTAAAAAGTGGCATATATTATTTTAATTTATGATTTTTATCGTTTCAACCGTATTATTATTCAGTATCAATTTAACCAGATAAATGCCGTTTTGTAAAAAGTCAAGAGTAAATTTATTTTTCTTTACAGGAACTTGAAATTTCTGTTGATAAATCTTTTTCCCATGAACATCAAAAATAATAATTCCTTTTAATTCTTGATCTTTAATTTCTATTGTAAAATGATTATTTTCTACTGGATTGGGGTAAAGACTGATATTTTTCGTTTCATTATTTACTGTAGTATCATTAACAATACTGTAGATATTATTAATTTCCCAGACAGGCGTAGTAAAAGAAACACCAAATTTTTGACCATGCGTTCTATTTATATTAATATTTTTAATAATTTCATTTCTTTCATAAGTTACTCCATTAATAGAAGTATATACTACACTGGGGTAAGGACAATCTTTTATAGTATTATCATGAATATTAATTTCCGAGAAGGCGCCTGTTAGAGCTACTTTTCTATCTCCTGTTTCGCAAAATACAGACAAAGCGCCAGGAGGCATTGCAGCATTGGATCGTTCATACATACAACCGGAAATGGTATTATTTTTTATTTCAATGTGATCTGCATATCCTCCACCCATCCAGTTGATTTCGGGCGATACTAATATGCCGTTCATGGCACAATTACTAATTTCATTACTCTCTATCAAACCGTTTTTTGATTTGATCAGTAACCCTCTTGAACGGTTATTTCCCACTCTGTTATTTCTGATAATAAACCCACTCCCTACTCGGTTGGCATTATAAACGATGTCTCCTTTATTAATATTAGCCGGAAAATTATTAACATTAATACACAATCCTTTGGTATAACTTTCTTTACTCAGCAGATTAGGATACTTTGACAAAACAAAAGAAATGTCTTCTTGAGTAGGAGTATAAGGCTGTAAGGAAACAATTTTCATGATGGTATCATTTTTAACCCCATTGTACTTAACGTGTTGCAAAGTGTCTCCGCTTTCAAATAATGGATTATCCACTCGACTTAAAATATAAATGGATTTTGCAACCTGATCGGTTTTACAAATTGGATAAGATCGTCCATTGACGATAATACAATCATCTCCATTATACCCTACCATACAATTTTCAACCAATGGGCCTATTCGTGCTTCGTTACAGTTTATACCATCAGCATTCCCTGCACGCAAACGTGGTGCTACCCCAGCCGGTGAGCTCCTTTTTGTGACAACACAGTAGTTGTAATGGGTTGAACTACAACCAGTCTCGAAAAAAGAAAAACTGTTTGACCCATATATGGTAATATTTTCCACTTCCATATCGGTACAATTTTCCAAATAAAAAGCATGAGGTGCAGGATAAGGTTTGGTTGTAATAACATTAAAAACTACCAAATCACCAATTTTTTCATCTGCTGTCCAACTCCCATTTTTTATTGCCCTGTAACGTCTGTCGGCTACTTTTCTTAATTCTGAATAATTACTTGAATATGTTGTAATACTGTTCTTTTTTATTTCTCTCGTTAGTGGATCATAAAATTGGACTTTTGAAGTAGATAGATTTTCAATAGGATAACCTGAATCTATTTCAACTTCAAACCATCCTTCTGTTCTGTTCATGTTGACTATAGAACCCTGAGTAAAACACAAAGGGTCATAATCGAGCGTTAAATCCGAAATTTTTACACGAGAGCAATTATAGAATCCCATAGCTCTTTCTTGTGAATTGCAAATAATTTCTGAGCCATTACCATTAATCACTACATCTGTTAAGTTGTTAAAACGATACGTTCTATAGCTATACAGATTCAGTAGGTATTTGCCTTTGGGAATTTCGATAACACTGTTTCCCATTTGAGCATCTAAAATGGGCTTTAGATCAGGTAAAATTTCTGATCGAATAAAACTTATTAAAAATATAAAAGAAACAAATAAAAATATTTTTTTCATGTATAAAAACTTTTCAAAGTAACATTTGCAAAAAATAACTAAAAATATAATTTAAATGTTAGATCAACGATATAAATTTTGTCCCTTCTCAAGGCTTAAATTCGAGGAACGAACTAAAAATTAATTACGTTCCTCGAAATATAAGGCTAAGCTAATTCAAATAACCCGGATTTTGAGTTAAATTTTGGTTAGCTTCTATCTCACGCTTGGGTATTGGAAACCAAATTTTATATGGCTGATAATTACTTTTAATGGTACTTAACTCAGTGTTGTAAAAATAATACTGATTTTCAATAGTGGTCTTTAAATTGGCTATTGTTTCAGTCATTTTTCCCATACGAATCAGATCAATTCTTCTCCAACTTTCTCCACATAGTTCACGGGAACGTTCATCCATTAATTCTTCCATAAAATCGGATTTATAATAGGCTGAATCCATTTTTTGTAATGCTATTTCATCAATTTCTCCATTTATGCCGGTACAAGCACGTCTCCTTACTTCTTGCAGTAAATTTCTAGCTGCAGCTTCATCGTTTTCACTCTTAAATTTTGTTTCTGCATATAATAAAACAATATCACTAAATCTTAAAATAGGAAAATCTATGATTCCAGCCCAGTTGGGTATTCCTTGACTGGTTCTTGTCAATGGATCTGCCTGTCGAAATTTACCCAAACATACATTACTACCAGTTGAGTATAGTGGAACTGTTTTAAAGTACTTTACTCCATTTATAGTCTCAAAATCAGTACTTGACATAGAACCGGTAATATTCCATCTTAAACGTGGATCTGTACTGAAATACTTACTATACAATTCTCCTGATGATCGCAACCAGCCATAATTTCCTCCATTGGTATTTGCACCTCCCTGAGGACCAGTAAGATATGAAAACAGATAATAATCGCTGTTTCCTCCAACACCAGTCATAGCCAGCATTAGACATTCTTCTTTTTGTTGATCTTTAGTTGCTTCGAGAAAATTATACTGATATGGAACAATCATTTTATAACCACTATTTTCATAAATTTCATTTGCAATAAGGTTTGCATTTCTGTAGCACTCGGAACTATTAACCCAATCAAAATTGTTTAACGTAGAATTAAGTTCTTTCCCTACATTATTTTCTTTACAAGCAGCTAAATATGTGTACATTTTCACCAAAAAACCAGCTGCTGTCCATTTGTTTACTCTTCCGGCTTTAGGGTTTCTATCCGGTAAAACTTCGTATGCATACGTCAAATCTTCCTCAATAATTTTATAAACATCTTTAAGAGGACTTCTTGTAGCATACGGATCGGAATTTGGTTTGGTAGGAGTAGGAACATCGCCAAATAACCATGTCAGGTAAAGATAATAAAAACCACGTAAACATCTAGCCTCTCCAATTACTTGGATTTTCCGTGTTTCATCCATATCAGGCACATTGGGTGTGTTTTCAATAACCCAATTTGCCCTGTCAATACCGACATAATGTCCAAACCATGCATAGGTAACAAATTCTGCTTCAGGATTATAGGAAACTGTAGCAATAGTACGGTGATGGGGGTCATTCATTGCACCAGTCAATTTCGGAGCAATTTCATCTCCCAACATCAATAAATAATGCATGCCTCGTCCCCACATGTGATGATTGCTAGAACCTTGAATACTACCGGCATTTATGGCATCATAAACGCCAGTCAATGCTAATTCTGTATTTGCAGCAGTACTGAATAAGTTTTCTGCTGATGAAAATGAATATACTTCTTCATCTAAAAAATCGGAACATGATAAAGTTGAAAACAAAAATATCAAGCATGTTCCCAATTTAATTATTAAATTTATTTTTTTCATTTTTAAACAATGATTTTAATGTTAATATTTAATTGAAAGACCAAAAGTGAACGTTCTGGAACGTGGATAAGAAGTATAGTCCAATCCTGTGATAAGTTTATTATAATAAGAAACTTCAGGATCATATCCACTATAGTTGGTCCAAGTAGCCAGATTTTCACCCGTCAAGTACATCCTTAAATTTTGAATTTTGAGGCTTCTACAAACATTTTCAGGCAAATTGTATCCTATAGTAATATTTTTCAGTCTCAAATAAGAACCATCTTCTACATAATAGGATGAAGATTCGGTCTTTCCTTCCCCATTCAAACCAGGATATTTATTGGTAGGATTCTCAGGAGACCAACGATTATTCCAATAATCATACGACACATTACTATACCCATTAAATGCCTCATAACGATATCGACCAAGATTAAGAATATCATTCCCATATGTCCATTGAAATAATATACTAAAATCAAAGTTTTTATAGTTAAAATTATTGGTCAATCCTCCAAAATGTTTTGGTTCACTATTGGAAATCACCGATTTGTCATTCACAGGATCCACTATGGTATCACCAGATAAATCCTTAAATTTCATATCACCTGGTTTTGGGAGACTAGTTGAAGGTTTAACAACTCCTTCTTTTAAAGTTCCATCTGGATTAAAGTCATCAGTTTGATATACGCCATCATAAACATATCCCCATCCAGTACCAATTGGTTGTCCTACTATTACTCGTGCAACTTCAGAAAAGTGTCCGCCGGAAGCATGAATTGATATGAAAGATAAATTACCTAACGATTTTACTTTATTTTGATTCATGTTAAAATTAAATGAACTAGACCAAGTAAAATCTTTTGTCTTGATATTTACCGTATTAATCAGCAATTCTATCCCTGTATTGTCAATTTGTCCGATATTTTGCCATTGCCTGTATGAACCAATTTGGCTTGGAACACCTACACGAAGAAGCATATCTTTTGTTTTTTTGTCATACCAGTCGAATACAATTCCTAACCTATCTTTAAACATTTGAATATCTGTGCCAAAGTTAACTTGATAGGTAGTTTCCCATTTTAAATCCGGATTTGAAATCTCTGCAGGTGATAATCCCAATTCAACAGCATTCTTAGTTGATCCAACATAATACGTTTTTTCAGTTCTGGCCAATGCTCTGTAATTCTCAATTCTGTCATTTCCGGTTACTCCATAGCTTGCTCTTAACTTGAACTCACTAAATAAGTTTTGCTTTCGCATAAAGTTTTCTTTTTCCATTTTCCACGCAAAAGCACCAGAAGGGAAATAGGCATATTTATTGTTTTTCCCGAACTTGGACGAACCATCCCTGCGCAAGGAAGCGGTAAATAAATATCTTTCGAGCAAAGTATAATTAAGACGGCCAAACTCAGACTCGCGACTGTTACTTTCCTTATATGTCCTGACTTTGTCTGGAAATACTGATGCTTGACTCATATCATATATACCCATATAACTTTGATCAATAAATCCTTGTGCGCGTGTATTCCAATTATGGTAGGTATATTCGTTTAATTCGAAACCAAGCATGACATTTAAATAATGTTTTCCACCGGCAAAGGAATTGGCATAATTCAAAGTATTGGAAGATTGCCATGAATTGGTGTTAGTTTCGGAAACATATGCGTTTCCATTTTGTTCATAACCCCATGAAGTTGTACGGGGATACCATTCTTCTCCTTTTGAATGTGTCATTGTAGATGCTGCACTTACTCGAAGGCTTAAATTATTTGTCAACTTATAGCGTAAATATCCATCAATCATTGTCCGGGATGAAGGAATGGACTTATAGGCATCATTTAAAAAAGTTATAGGGTTGGTCATACCGCCATTTTCTGGATTTCCCATTTCATCAGGCTCATCAGGTAAAATCACTGGTCTGTATAGGATAAAATATTGAATCAATCCATTATAAGCCTGGTTACCAGAGGTAGTCACAGCTCCATTGGTAATGGCATTCGAAAAATTGATATTTGCACCTAATGTAAGTTTAGAGTTTAAATCAGTATCGGCTTTAACACGCACAGTATATCTTTCATATCCGTTTTTAATCACGATACCCTCTTGATTCAAATAGCCGAAATTTGCAGTAAATCGTGTTTTATCAGTTCCTCCCATGATTCCGATATTGTAATTTTGTGATATGGCATTTCTTAAAACTTCATCCTGCCAATTATGACTTTCCAAATCGGACACGTCACGAGGTGTATCAGGTACATTATCTCCATCGGTATCGACACCCCATGTATCGTAGGGGCTTTTTGCAAATCTATAATTAGCAAAATCTTGACCTTGAAGCACTTTTAATGTTTTTGTAGCTGATGACACACCAAAACCAGCATCAAAGTCAACAGTAGTTTTTCCTTTCATTCCCTGTTTAGTTGTAACAATAATTACTCCATTAGCTCCTCTTGAACCAAAAATTGCAGTTGCAGATGCATCTTTTAATACTTCAATAGATAAAATATCCGAAGGATTAATACTGGCAAGAGGATTGTATTGAACTGAAGAACTGGTATAGCTGTGAGTTGCAATTTCATTAGGATTTATATCAATTTGCACATCGTCAATAATATACAAAGGCTGTGTTCCTGCATTAATTGAATTGGATCCACGAATCGAAATATCAAGACCGGCACCTGGCTCACCTGAGCTGGATGTAACGCGGACACCTGCCACTCTTCCTTGTAAAGCATCCATAAAAGAGACACCTTTAGATTTCTGTAAGTCTTCAGTTTTTAATGAACTAATCGATCCAGTCAAATCTCTCGTGCGGGCAGTACCATATCCGATAGCCACAACTTCTTCAAGGGCAATAGCTGACTCTTCCATTACAACGTTAAAAACTGTTTTGCCATCAATAGGAAGTTCAATGGTTTTCATTCCAACATAAGAAAATACTAATGTTTTGGCATCAGAGGGTATTTCCATGCTAAAATTACCATTTGAATCTGTAGTGGTACCAATTGTTGTACCTTTTACCAATACCCCAACTCCAATCAGTGGATTCCCATCTTCTCCTTTTATGTTACCCCTTATCTGACGCTTTTTTGGAATTTGTTGATTAGTTTTATTAAAACTGTTGGACTGTAAAACATTAGAAGAATTATCCAAAACAGCAAATTGGGCATTCGTTTTGGGTACATTTACAACCTGATGTTGAAGTGACAGTTTCTGATTTAAATAAAACTTTTGAGCAAAAATTTTATTTCCGAACATGGCAACTATAAGAAATAAAAACAACAACGTCAGTGCTCTTAATTTATCGACCTTGTTCTTCCCACTGACAGAAAGAATTTTAAAATTGATTTTTTTCATACATTAAATTTAATTAATTATTAATTAGTAAACATAACTGAATATAGGATTTTAGAAATTGAGCTTTACCCTATTTGTTTTAAGTATCTAATTCATTCACTTTTTGATGCATTTGAAATGTTTAATTTCAATATTTTCAATCCATAAGGTTCAATCATTATGTTTTTAAATTCTTTTGTAAAACATTCATTAACTTTATTTTTAAAATCAACATCTAAATCAGTAATAATGGTATTGGAACAGCTATTCATAGCAATAACATAAAGATTGTATTCAGAAAGAAAAATTAAATATTCACACATTGGATGATTACACTTAACAATTTTTGGATTCATAATTAATTGTACTTTTTCTCCATTAATAATGCCATGTTTAAAACCCAAACATTGATGAGGTCCAACTTTTGGCGTAATAAAACCTCTTGGAAAGGTTATACCTCCTTTACTTCTTAATTCCGCTTCACTTACCAGATAGTCTAATATCCAACCAATTTGCCACCATGCATGATGTGGATAAGGACCGGCTCCTGTATTGAAAGTATCCCAATAATATGATACAACTCCGGTCTTGTCATCAACATAAGCATCTTTACCGTTTGCTGACGCTCGAGCCATATCAATATATAGACTATCGCCTGTAAGTTTAAACATCCTTACAAACATACCTGCAAAGCTAGAAAGCATAATTGGGCCTCTTGTATTGGAAGAGCCAATTGTTCCTGCATGTTCAAAACAAAGTCCAGATTGACTGAATGCCCAACCGGGTAAAGTTTGTTTACTATGTGTCATTAAGCTGTATTGTCCATTAGGATAAGTATAAATATAGGTTGTATATATTTTTGCGGTTTTTATAGCGGCATTTTTATATTTTAAATTCCCTGTTATATTATACATATCCAGCAATGCCTGAACACTTTGAGCCGTTCCAAAATCAGGAGAGAAACGAGCATCTCCACAAACACCAATAAATCTACCTTTCTCCACTGCTTCTTTTACAAACCAATCAGCACCTTTAATTGCAGCTTCCAAATATTTTTTGTCTTTTAAAATCTCATGAGCTATCAGCATTCCATAAAAAGTTGGACGATAATCTTTCAAATCAGGATAAATTATTGTCATATCATTAATGTTATATCCAACTTCCCAGCTGCCATCTTTCTTTTGAAGACTTAATAGATATTCTGCAGCCAACTTAAATCTTGAAAGCAATTCTGTATCATCAGGTTGAAAAAGCAACATATTTCCAATGTCTGCCAATGCATAATACGTTATCCCTATTGGTTCAATATATTCACCCCATTCTTCTACCCATTTCTTGCTTTTCCACAAAAAATACTGACCTTTCACAGCTCCTTTAAGCATTTTACTCTCCTTATCAGAATAAATCTGGTCTAATTTGAAGTTTCGAGCATAGGGAATAATATTATTTAGTAAAATACTATCCCTTGTCAAATTCGCAAGCATCCACATTGCTCCGTAATCGGAATTTTTCATTGCATCGTCTGATTTACCCAATACACTTCCTAAATAATCGTGAGCTCCAATAAGTAAACCTTTTCCATTATCGACAACTCTAAATCTGGAAGTAGTCGGATTGGTCAAATACCGGTATATTTGATAAATCCTACTGGTAAGAGATTGTCTGTTATAAATGTTTTTTTGTTCATCAAATTTAAAAACATTATATATAGTTTGCTTATATGCTGTATACCAATCATCTTGGGTCACAATAAAACGATAACCAAATTCAAGTTTTTCTCCTTCATGTAAAAAAGAATTTTCTTGTCCTAAAACAGGATAATATAAAGTTGGTGCAACTTCCGAATTTAAATTCATTATCGAAAGACCAACGTTCCAATTTTCATGTGTATCCCTCATTTTATCATGGGGTTTACGTACAAATTTTTCTTCAGGTACAATTGACACGGTATAATGTTTGGTTGATAGAATTACGGTTGGTGTGGTAGCACAACGATCTCTATATATAACTGGCCTGTCCGGTATAAAATGACCATACGCATGAGCAGACACAAAATCAGGGCTGATCTGTTTGGCAAAAATATATCCCGGGATAACTACTTGTTCAATATCATTAATTTCTGAATAAAATATTGAGGGTGTTGTAACCGAAAAATATCCATTTCGTTTAGCTGTCAGGGTTTGTTTAATTATAATACTATTTGAATCTATACTCCATGTAGATGTAATGCTACCGAATTTATTTTCAGACTGAAATGTGAGAGGATTTTTACTTACTAATTTGAAGAAAGATGTCAGAGACTGCTCTCCAACTTTATTAAAAGCAATATTAGATATATTGCTTTCCCATGTTCTTCTTGTATTACGAAAAGATTTTTCCGGAAAAATGAAACCTTTGTTGGTAAAAAAAGAATCTACAGCCTGCAAATGAGGCTTCTCTGGAGAGTAAATAATTGTTTGTTGCTGAGTAGAATTTGTTACTTTGTATTGAGAATCAAAAGATTTGATAATAGTTTCTTTTAGTTGATAACCATTTGAAGAAATTTCCCATGACATTTGAAACATTTTATTGTCAAGCGTTATGGTTTCTTGGGCATAAATATTGATTATGAATACATAACATAGTATTATCGAAAGAAAAAATGTTTTTCTGGGCATAGATTTTTGAATTTTTGATTTACAGCAAAGTTATATCCGATAAATTGCCTTTTTAGTTAATATCTTGATTATTTACGTAATCGTTTACGTAGAATTTTAATTTTTAGGATTTAAAAATTAACTTTTATAAAGTATTCTTCATATTCAAAAATTATCTTGTGAAAATTCGGCTAAAAAACCTCCTTCTGACATTAAATTAATCGATAAAGTTTGAGTAGAAGTTACAGCAGATTTTTCAACAATCATTCTCCGCTTAATATTCATATCATCTTTTACAGATGTCATAGCCCATTTTCCTTTTTTCAAAAAAGAAAGTTTTACGTTAATTGTTTTGTTTCCTTGTCCGTTTAGTATTACCAAATACCATTTTTGATCCGATCTTCGGGCCAATATGGAAATTTCTCCAATAGAACTTCCATCAAGAACTATGGTTTCATCCCATACTGTAGGCAATTTTTTTAAGAAAGGAATGATTGCAACCAATTCCTTATTATAAAAAATTGTATCAGGATGTTCGGCTAATGTAATCAAAGGGGAAGTGAAAGAATAGGCTGTTGCTAATTGATGTGTCCAACTTGTATTTCCGGGGCGAGAGAAACCCACAGGAGTGTAATCACTGTTGTTTAGGATACAACGTGTAAAAATCAACGCTACATTATGTGAACCTGGAATAGGTTGATTCATTTTGTTTAACTCCAATCCTCGTATTGCTTCACGAGTTATTTCATTAGGATACGTTCGGGATTCTCCTGTTGGTTTCTGGCAACCATGAAAATTAATCATCAGTTGACGTTCGGCTGCAAGTTGAAGAGCTCGAATTTCAAAGTCAATCAACGATTTAGTTTCGCCATTCATAAAATCAATCTTAATGCCTTTAACGCCTACCTGTTGTAAGCTATCGAAAAATAATTCCATAGTTTGGTAATCATTTCTCGGAAAATTTAATTCTTTAGAGTGTTTCCATACAAATACTCCAATATTTCTTTCTTTGGCATACGAACAAAACTCTTTAAGAACATTCCATTTTTTATCCCATTTTTCCCATCCTTCGTCCAATGTAGTGTACTGAAAATTCAATTCTGCAGCCCTATCAACAAAATGTTTTTCTAAACTTATTTTTAAATAATCTGTTGGTTCACTCCACCAACTCCACACACTTTTTCCGGGTTTGATCCAGTTAAAATTTGAGAATAGTTTTTTTTCAGGTGAAGGATTTAGATTGGAAATTAAGTCACTGTTAACAAGTTTATTCAAATTGTCTGTCAACAAAACGACTCTCCATGGAGTAATCACATCCCCATTGATATCGAATCCATCTTTTTCCGTAAAATTAACCTGTAATTCGGCATTTTTCTTCGCTTCGAGTCTCATGCCACTATAATTATACAGAGCCGCTTCAGTTATTACCATATATTTATTATTACCTAATTCATACACTAAAGGCACCCCTTGAATGGGACCTGTAGGAGAAATCAGATGTAAACTGTCTGACATGGTTTTAGTCCACAATCCCGCATAAGACTTGAGTTTCCATTCGTTAGGCCGTTCAAAATACCAAACAGGAGTATTGAGAGGACATGAAAAAGAAGACAATTCACCTTTTATATGCTGTTTTTTATTCCTATTTACAATATATCTAAAAGCAACTCCATCATCATAAAGTCGAAATTGTAATAAAAAAATTTTTCCTTGTGAACTTAATTCAAATGTATACTGATGGCAGTAATTGATAGCATTTTTATGAAAACCACGAGTTTTGTATTTCTCTTTTAATTTTTCTTTTTTGACAGAGTGTAACTTAACATTCTTTCCCAGCGAATCATAATCACTTATAATACCTAAAACTGAATTTCTTATTACTTTATTTTCATGAAATTTAACGCTATATGCTATTCCAGCTATTGAATCAAGTGAGAGGGTAGCAGTAACTATTTTTCTCGGACTTGATAAAACATATATTGATGAGTGAGCAGCAACCGTACAAAAAAGAATCGCAATGGTTGTTGAAATTATTTTCATATAAAATCCAATACTGTTATTTATAATTCCAAATAGTTTGATCATAAAATTCCGAATTATCTTTTATACCTATGGCTTCAATTTTATTTTTCCCTTTTTTCAGAAAAACTTCTTCCCATAAAAATATGTGATCATTCGCCTGTTTTGAATCAAGTATTTTACCGTTAACTTTCAAAATTACTGTATCGCAATTTGAATAAATTTTCACAGGAATAATTTGCGTTTCTCTATTAATATCTCTTCGACTTGTTATATAAACAAAAGGGTCCCTTTTATTCCAATTTGCTTTGTACCAATAAAAGGCATCTTTTTTTATTTTTCTGTCATAAGTTACTAATCCCTTATCGTTGATACCGGGCTTTCCTCCTTCATTACGGCTGTCAGAAGAGAAATCTACTCCAATCCAAACAGAAGTTGACCACAAATAAGGTCTTTCATTTATCATTTTCAAATATTGTTCGTGAAATAAATTTTGGTACTCTTCAGGATGAAATGGACCATTATGTTTGGGCCGAACCACAGGGCATTGATGATGTTGAGGATTCGCTCCCACTCCATATTCGCTAACGCCAATTATTCGTGTTGGATGATTTAAATGAAGTTGATCCATATTTTTCCCAAAATCCTCTATCGAATTATAATACCAACCATCATAACGATTATGAGAATATACATCAGGAATACCATTTGTTTCCAATTCTGAAGGAGTAACTGCAATGGTTGTGTAACGATAGGTATCTTCGGACTTTACTACTGAATTTAAAAGCATAAGAGTACTTACAGGTTCAATAGTAGGTCTGTTTTTCACTTCATTGGATAATCCCCAGAAAACAACACAGGGATGATTATATTGCTGTCTGAGTAATTCATACATTTGAGAAACAGCATGTTTTTTGAATTCTTCATTATCTTCACTGTTTATTCCCACTGTGTTGACCACAGGAACTTCTGTCCAGCAAATAATTCCTAATGAATCCAAGTAGTTATAAGTAAAATCTCCATGTTGATAATGGGAAAGTCGAAAATAATTACATCCTGTTTCTCGCAATAGATCTATCGTTTCTTTTCTATCTTTATCAGAAAGTGCTTTTCCTTTATTAATATAATCTTCATGCATACAAATTCCTCTTAACGGATAAGATTCACCATTCAAAAAGAACCCCTTATTCGGATCAACATAGAAATACCTGAACCCTAGTGGTTGTATACTGGTATCTACAATATCTCCATTTACTTTTAAATTAATTTCCACTTGATATAAATAAGGGTCATTTACTCCATTCCATAAATGTGGATTTTCAAAAACAGTATTTATAACTAAACTGGTAGTATCTTTAGCGGCAATATCTTTTGAACCTGTAATGCTTTTTACGATTCTTCCACGAGAATCTTTAATCATTAATTCTATTTCAGTTTGAGCCGAATCTTTACTATTGTTTTTTAACTTTGTTGTGATATTTAACTCAGCAGATTTTTTTGAAACATTATTTTGTTTAATAATTACACCCGGTTGTGCAACCCAAATACCTTTCGTATAATTGTTGGATATATATTCATTTGGATTAATGTGAACGGGTGGTGCAAAAATCAATTCTACTCCTCTTGTAATACCTCCATGAAATGTAAAATCAGCCGACAAAGGGGGACATATAATTTTTTCGGAATTGTCCACTTGAATGGCAACCAAATTATTCGCTCCAAAAATAATCTTATTCGTTATATCAAACATAAAGGCAGCATACCCACCAATATGCGAACCCACTAATTGACCATTTATATACACTTTAGAAGCTGTATTTGAAGCATTTATCTTTAAATAGACAGTTTCTTCCTTATGACTCGATGACACCGTAAAAAACTTTCTATACCAAGTTGTTCCTCTATAATAATTATTTTCTCCATCTTGTCCATCCAAATTATTCCATGTATGAGGAAGTTGAATGTTTTCCCATAAATCGTCATTAAAATTTATACTTTCAGCACCTTCTATTGTTTCTTTGGTAAATTTCCAATTAGCATTGAAAGGGATGGTTTCTTTGGCAATCAAGTCGGAAGCACAAAACATACATAAATAAATTGCGCATTTAATTTTAAAGTTCATTTTCATAATGTTAGAGATTTTTTAACGGTGTGGATTATAAAAAATTGAAGGTGTATATCACACGATAAACTTTATTGTACAAAAGAAAGAAAAAATCAATTACATAAATCTTAATTAAATCGGAAAATATGTAAACGTTTACGAAAGGCATGTTTAATAAATATATTAGAATTTAACGTAAGTTCGATATATATATAAGCAATTATAAATAAGCTCTAATAAGGTTAATAAGGTTGATGAAAAGGAAGTATTCACATGTTATTAAGGTTAGTTGTGTCAAATATGGTCTTTATATTCAGAAAACGAACCTTGTTTTTTATAAAACCCTAGTAACCATAATCAACAACAAGAATAAACCTTATTAACTTATTGATTATCGACTTTTTATATGATTAAAATATATAATCGTTATATCGAACTCACGTTAATTTATAATAAGAATAATATTTTTAATTTATTTTTATTTATATTTTTTAATGTCTGTAAATAAATACTTTTAAGATATTTTCTACTCCAGAAATGATTATTTGAAACAGAAGATATATTTTCTGAGAATTTCCTAAAATACAATTTGACGTTGACGTGAAATGATGAAGCAAATAAAATTTAACTTTGCTTTTTGCTAAAAAGTCAATATTTTTATTATACGTAAACGTTTACGTATAATTAACAGTTATATAATAACTACATCGCTTGTTTATATAGATTTTTGTATGATAAACAAGTAGTTGTTTTTCAATGAACATTTAATACTTATTTTTTATGAAAGCAACTATTAAAGACATTGCAAAGTCATTGGGTATCTCGGTAGCTACCGTTTCTCGGGCATTGAACGACAGCTATGAAGTAAGTAATGAAACTCGACAAAAAGTATTGTCAAAAGCTAGAGAACTTCATTATAAACCAAATGTATATGCCAGAAATTTACTAAAACAGAAAAACAATTTTATTGGTGTAGTAGTACCGGAATTTGTAACATTTTTTTTCCCTGAAATTATCATAGGGATACAGGAAGTTATGAATAATGCCGGCTATCAGGTTTTAATTTGCCAGTCAAATGAATCCAGCAAGTTAGAAAGGAAAAATATCGAAATGCTCGAATACAATATGATAGAAGGACTTATTGTTTCAGTTACTAAAGAGTCAAAAAATCTTGATTTATACCAAAGATTAGTAAATGATCATTTTCCTTTGATTTTCGTCAATAGGATTTTGCCTGAAGTAGAAGCATGTCAAGTAATAATTGATGATCACAAGTGGGCTTATAAAGCCGTAGAACATCTCATAAAATGTGGATACAAACGAATCGCTCATTTAGCAGGTAATGAGCACCTATCGGTAACACAAAGGCGTTTGCAGGGTTATAAAGATGCTCTGAACGATTATAATATTCCTTTTCAACAGCGTTGGGTGATGCATGTTGGGGTTCAACAAGACAGGGCTAAAATTGGCATAGATTATCTTCTTAGTTTAAAGGAAAAACCGGATGCAATATTTGCTGTGAACGATCCGATAGCTATTGGATGTATGCTTGAATTAAAAAAAAGAGGATTAAGAATTCCTGACGACATTGCTATTATTGGTTTTACCGAGTCCCCTATTGGACGTATCATGGAATTAACCAGTGTTGCTCAGCCTACTTTTAAAATGGGGCAAGCTGCTGCAGAATTATTGATAAAAAGAATAAATAACCCTGATTCACCTTGTGAAATTATCACTTTACCGGCTCAACTTAATATAAGAAATTCAACTATTCCAAAAAGTAAATTACCAAGATAAAGTCACTCAAAAAGGTTTTATAAATATATTCAAATAATTCAAATTTTTTATTAACAACTCGAATTTCCCATACCATGAAAACTACAAAGCAAATAATCTTATTGATTTGTTTGACGTTTATTTTTCATTCTTTCCTGAAAAGTGAAAATTATTTGAATCTAAGAGAAACTTTAAATGCTCAATTGGGAAATAAGAAAATAATTATTCCAAAAGGGAAATATATACTTAATTTGAGTGCAGGTCCGTATTTGTTTTCCGGATTAAAAGATGTAACAATAGAAGGAAATGGATCAGAAATTATTTGCGACAAACAAACCCGGGCATTTACCTTTAATTTATGTGAAAATATAATTATTAAAAACCTGTGCATTGATTATCAGCCCCTTTGCTTTACACAAGGTCGGATTGTTTCCATATCGGAAGATAAAATGCAATGGGATATTAAAATATTACCTGGATATCCGGTAAAAAATGTTTCCAACAGAAAACTACAACTTTTTGATCCCGAAACTTTGGAATTAAAAAAAAATTTTTACACTATTTATGAAAATAATTTTACGCTCATTCCAATTGGTACTTACTCCGACAGCACATTCAGAATAATAAAGAAAAAACCTATGTATCCTGCTCTCGAAAACATAGGCGATTTAGTTGTGTTAGATGTATTTGCCGATGGGAATACATTACCACATACAATTTATTTGGGTTCTTGTAAAAACATTCATTTTGAGAATGTCACAATTTATGGATCAAATTCCTTTTCTTTTTTTGAAACCGATTGTGAAAATAATTCTTACCATTATTGTAAAATTATTCGAAAAAAAAACGATCCAAATGTTGGTTTTCCTCGCTTGCGTTCGGGAAATGCCGACGGAATTCACAGTAAACATGCAACAATTGGTCCAACCATTGTAAATTGCAGAATCGAACACAATGGAGATGATTGTATTGCCATAAACGGTCGATTCTATCCTGTGTACAAAATCGATGAAGCCAATGGCTACGTTTATTTGCTGCAAAATGAAACTGCCTCAAAAATACAAGTTAACGATAGTTTAACAATCGTGGACAACAATGGGTTTGTTAAAAACTTAGCTCGGTGTGTGTCTTTAAAAAATGCATCACCAACTACAATAGAAATAGAAAATTGTGTTGCCAAATTTAAAAAAGGAATACATGGAGCAGACTCTTACAACAAAGGAGTTCAAATTAAATTGAGCAAATGGATAACAAATTTAAAAGTTGGAGATTTAATTTACTCAAAACAAAGGACAGGAAATCACTTCAAAGTCGAAAACGATACAGTTGGTTTTACCAGAGCTCGGGGAATATTAATCAAAGCTTCAGATGGCTATATAAAAAATAATATTGTTGAAAACTGTGAACTGGCCGGGATTGTCCTTGCACCTGAATTTTTCTGGATGGAAGCCGGATGTTCCAGTAATATCGAAATCTGTAACAACGAAATAAAAAATTGTCTCTTCACTGCTTCAAATCCGGGAATAGCACAGCCCGGTGCTTTAACGGTAATCTCAATAAATGGTGCAGGTAATATTTCCGAATACGGTGTTTTTTCAAATATTAATATTCACGACAATATCATTCAAGGTTGTCCTCGTTCATCTGTTGTTCTAACTTCGATAAATAAATGTTCTTTTTATCGAAACATGATTGAACCTAATGAAAATTTAGTCAGGCAACATGGTTCGACATATGGGATAAGCAATACAGTTGATGTTTGGACAAGTAACATAACTGAACTTAATACATCTTCAATTTATTTACCAAAACTGCCACAAATAACAATTTTAAAAAAAGACCCAATTCTTGTAATAAGAAACGAAATTGAAACGCATGTCCCACTAAAATTATGCTTGTACAATTTATCGGGTACTATGGTATGGAATGCAATGTTGTATGAGGAAACATATTTACCGCTTACCGATATTCCACAAGGTGTTTATGTTTTAACGATGAATGGAAAGACGCATCAATATATGCAAAAAATTATTTTATAAATAAACAAAATATATTATTAATCTTAAAATCCAAAGAGCCTATGAGTAAATTTATCAAAGAAAAAAATGTAAAAATTTTTCAAATAAATTGATTTATTGAGTCCACTTGAATAAGTCTTATTTATTGGAAATGAACAAAAAATTAACTTGATAATCAGGTTTTTACAAAATTAATTTTCAGTATTTTGGACTTTTTAAAGCAGACTCATTTATTTATTTTTTTAATAACTTTTAAATTTTATCATTATGAAAAAATCTATTTTACTTTCGTTCTTGATGTTGATGCCGTTTCTTTTAATGGCTCAAGTTATTTACTACGTTAATCCTTCTCATCCTAGTGCAAGCAACATGAATCCCGGAACTAATCCGGAATTGCCTTGGTTAAATTTGAATCAGGTTGCATGGACAGATGGTTGCATAGTAAAAGTTAGTGCAGGTGTATATACACCCAATGCTTATACTTCTAACCTGAATAATATAACAATCGAAGGAACGTCTACAAATGATGTAATTATTCAGGGAATGACAGATGAAGAATTCAATGGAGAAACTGTATTTACAACACGTCCATTTGCAGTAAATGCTTCCTATTTCGCTACTTTCAAAAACGTTACAATCAAAAACTTCAAACTTGATCCGCTATCACAAACCAATAGTGGTGGATTATGCAGAATATCTTCCGGTGGTGTGATGAATTTGGAAAATGTTGTCATAAAAAATATCAAATGGCACAAATATGATGGGGGAGCCATATATAGTCAAGGAACTTTAAATTTTACTAATACAATTTTCGACAACTGCGTAGCCCGTAAAGGAGGAGCTGTTTTTGCTGCAGGGGATGGTTTGGTTACGCTCAAAAATTGTAAATTCATTAACAACAATACCATTGATGATACCATAGACGATTACAAATACGGAGGTGCCATTACTCTTGAAAGTTCAATGGGAACGCTTTTTGTCGACAGCTGCTATTTCGAAAATAACCGTGTGGATGTTCCTACAAAGTCAAAAGCAGTAGGTGGAGGTGCTATTGCTTTACGTATCGGTGAAGCTTATAACGTTACGGCCATTATAAAAAACTCAACTTTTAACAATAATTTCAACTATACAACCGGAGCTGCTATCGGAACAACCCAAGCATCGACCATCAAAACTTCTGCCAACATCAATATAGATATACGCAACTGTACTTTTTTAAACAACAAAACTGATTCCACTAGAGTTTCAGAAGGCAGTACTATAAATCTGTATGGCGCAAGTACAGTTTTATATGAAGGGAAAATGACTTTGGTAAACAATACATTTTTAAATAACACCAATAGAAATCCCGGAATGAAAAGTATTTTTTCAAATGACCATGCAATTGATTTTACTTTTATCAATAATATCTTTTTGGATGCACCAAAAACAAAACCCGAAGATGAAATGGGCGTTGGAAACTCCATTGTCATTAATCCTTTGGCCGAGAATTCAAAAATTAGGTCAATGGTATGCAGAAACAATATTATTGATAAATGGGGAGGAAGTATTACCGGTACCCAATTTCCTGAATGGATGAGTGAAACAACAAATAATCAAACCGGGAAGTACAATGATGCGGTACTTTTAAATACTACCCTTACGGTACCTATCACTTCATCCGTTCCTTATCTGGAATTGAAACAAGGTTCACGGGCTATTGATGCGGGCTTGGATTCTTATTTGGAAAATTCGATTGAAATTATTCCGGCTAAAGATATTCGCGGAATGTCAATAAAAGGATTACACAAAGACCTTGGAGCTTTTGAATATGATGGGCCAACAGGTATAATATATTCAAAGGTTATAGAAGATGTCGACATGTTTTTCCCCAATCCTTTCAAACAATATATTTCTGTTAAGCAAAAGGCAAATACCCTTGAAATATACAGTATAACAGGTAAATTAGTCAGATCGGCTCAAAATCAATCCATTATTTATACCGATGATTTGCCTCAAGGATTTTATATTGTTAAAGCAAAATTGGATAACAATCAGGAAATCACGGCTAAACTTAGAAAATAACTAAAAATCAACTATATTTATAAATCTTTAAATTTTATCATTATGAAAAAGTCTATTTTACTTTCGTTCTTGATGTTGATGCCGTTTCTTTTAATGGCTCAAACAACTTTTTATGTAAATGCTTCTCATCCAAATGCAAGTGATGCCAACACAGGAACCGATCCTAATCTACCTTGGTTAACTTTAAATACTGGCAAATGGACTGAAGGTTGTTCAGTACAGGTGAGCCCAGGCGCCTATACATTTTCTGCTCAGTATAACTTTTCAAAAAATGTAACTATCGAAGGAACTTCACGAGATGAGGTTTTAATTCAGGGGATGTCCGATACTGACTTTGCCGCCGGGAACGTTTATTCAACCCGTGCTTTTGAAGTAGGTACCGGCTATACGGTTACTTTCAAAAATGTTACTTTTAAAAATTATCGACTTGATCCTGCTTTAAATCCTTACGGTGGAGGAGTGGGAAGAGTAAAGAAAAATGGCACTTTAATATTCAATAATGTTGCAGTACAAAATGTAAAATGGCAAAAATTGGATGGAGGAGCCATATATAGCGAAGGAACAATAAATTTTGAAAATTCAATCTTCAATAATTGCTTAGCCCGTAAAGGAGGCGCCATTTATGCAAGAGGTGTGTCAACAATAAAAAAGTGCAATTTTATTGATAACAGTACCATTGATCCTTTTGATGATTTTAAGTTTGGGGCAGCAATTGCGGTAGAACCATCAACATCTACTAATACAACAGCTCAATTAACAATTGACAGTTGTTATTTCGACAATAACCGAGCTGATGTTCCTACCAAATCAAAAGCAGTTGCAGGAGGTGCCATTGCTTTACGCTTAGGTAATTTATTGACGGTTAAAGCTACCATTGTTAATTCTACCTTCTCAAATAATTATAATTACAGCAGTGGATCTGCTATTGGAACAAGTCAAGCGACCACAATTAACGATACTGCTATCATAGAAATGGACATTAGAAATTGTACTTTTATAAACAACACCAGTGCTACCGTATCTTCAGGTACCACAATTAATTTATACGGAGATAAAACCATAAAATATGGTGGGAAACTAACTATGGTGAACAATACATTTTTGAATAATAACAATGGAAACACAGGTTCTAAAAGTATCACATCAGATGATCATGCCATAGATTTCACTTTTATCAATAATATATTTCTCGATTCTCCAAAAGCAAATCCTGAAGATGAGTCAGGAGTAGGGGTATCAATAAGTTTAAATCAGTCTGAACCAACAAAAATTCGTTCGGTAATATGCAGAAACAATATTATTGATAAATGGGGAGGAAGCATTAACACTGCAAATTTTCCTGAATGGATGAGTGCAACGACAAATAATCAAACCGGAAAATATAACGATGTTGTGCGATTGAATACTTCGCTTACTTTACCATCCGGTGAAGGTGTTCCCTATCTGAAATTACAAAACAACTCTATAGCTATCGATGCAGGATTAGACAGTTACCAAGTTAACGAAGTAGAGTTTGTTCCCGAAAAAGATGTTCGAGGCGTTGAAAAAATGGGAGTCCACAAAGATGTGGGAGCTTATGAGTACGATGAAGGTCCCTTTAGTGGATTTAATTCATTCATCAATCAAAACAAGGAAAATTGTTGTTTCCCCAATCCATTTACGGATAAGATTATTTTAAAACAATCTGTAAAATCTATACATTTTTTTGATATTACAGGAAAAAAGATGGAAATAAAGCAAAACTTGAGCGAAATAAACACTTCCACCCTACAAAAAGGATTTTATATTGTGAAGGTTGAATTAAAGGATGGAAGTACCCAAACAATGAAAATGCAAAAAAGGTAAGCTTATTTGCATACGGTCAAATGGAAGATTCTTTTCATTGCAATATGAAAAGGATCTTTCTTTGTTATCGAAAACTTGATTGTTTTTTCTTCCCCGAATGACTATAAAAAAATTTATATATTTCCCGAATCAAATTTACGGAAACGTTCTCATAAGTTTTATATTATTTAATTTAAATCTATTTTGGATTATTATAATTTTACCAGCAAAATCCTTTTAAAAGGATAAAAGCAACAGTAATAGAAATAAAAAAATATGCACTATCTTGATTATGTTTCAATTCTTGTATTCACTCTCCTGGTTTTAATCACAGGTTCTGCTTTTGCCAAAGCCGGAGGAAAAGATATGAAATCTTTTTTTGCCGCTGGTGGAGCAATTCCTTGGTGGATGAGTAGTTTATCCTTATTTATGGGTTTTTTTTCGGCAGGCACATTTGTGGTTTGGGGATCCATTGCTTACAGTAGTGGTATGGTTGCCTTGAGTATTCAATGGACAATGGCCATGGCCGGCTTTATTGTGGGGTTTGTCATTGCACCCAGATGGCACAAAACCCATTCTCTGACGGCTGCAGAATTTATCACTCATCGTCTCAGTCCCAATGTCCAACGAATTTATACTTATATTTTTCTTTTTATTTCTTTGTTTTCCAGTGGTGCTTTTTTATATCCGGTGGCCAAAATTGTAAGTGTAGCTACTGATTTCAATTTATATTACTGCATTCTTATATTGGGAATAGTCAGCATCATTTATGTTTCTTTGGGAGGTTTATGGGCAGTAGTGGTAACTGATGTGCTTCAATTTATTATTCTTGTTTCGTCCGTTATTATAGTCATTCCGTTAGCTTTTGATAAAATCGGAGGAGTAGATAATTTTTTCGGCCAATTACCGGAAGGATTCTTAAATTTAACCAATCAAGAATATACGTTAGGATTTATACTCGCCTTTGGATTTTACAACCTCATTTTCTTGGGGGGTAATTGGGCTTATGTTCAGCGCTATACGAGTGTCAAGACGCATCGAGATGCAAAAAAAGTTGGTTGGATGTTTGGATTTCTTTACATCATCAGCCCCATTTTGTGGATGCTTCCTCCCATGATATATAGAATTTATAACCCATCATTGATGGGATTAGAAAATGAAGGTGCATATTTACTGATGTGTAAAATGGCGCTTCCTGTTGGAATGTTGGGAATGATGTTGGGAGGAATGGTTTTTGCAACTGCCAGCTCGCTAAATGCTACTTTAAATATATCTTCAGGAGTATTTACTAATGATATCTACCGGAGGATTCGGCCCAATAAAACGGATCAAGAATTAATAAAAGTAGCTCGATTTTCCACTATCGGCTTCGGGGTGTTAGGTGTAATAGTGGCTATGCTGATTCCTTCTATGGGAGGCATTGTGAATGTGGTGATCACCTTAGGTGCACTTACGGGTGTACCTCTTTATTTACCCATTATTTGGACTTTGTTTTCTAAACGTCAAAATGCCAGATCTGTCATTACCGTTACACTTATCAGCTTATTGGTAAATGCTTTGTTAAAATTTGTAGTTCCGCTTTTTGGTTTTTCGTTAAACCGTACTGAAGAAACTGTTATAGGAGTGTCTTTGCCTGTGATTTTACTGACACTTTATGAAATTTACTATAAAGTTAAAAATCGTGTCGATCCAAAATACCTCGAGTATGCAAAAAGAGAAAAAGAAAGGAGAATATTGCGTGAACTTGAATCAACCAAAGAACAATTAGCCAATGAAAAAAAGAGCAATCAATACAGTATAATGGTGATGGGTAATGCAATTGCAGCCTCCGGTGTAATAACAGGTATTATAGGGATATTGGCATCTTCGGGAAAATATGTTATTTTACCAATAGCAGTTTTACTCATTATTTTAGGATTAGGATTAAGAATTAACAACAAAAAAGATAGAAACAATTAGTATGATTCAAGAGAACTTTTCGATTGACAGGAGTATAAAGCTGGAGAAAATTGATGCTGAATTTGTTATTGTCGGAGGAGGCGTTGCCGGTGTATGTGCAGCTATTGCCGCAGCCAGAAATGGAATAAAAACTGCCTTGATTCAAGATCGTCCCATTTTGGGAGGGAACGGATCAAGTGAGGTAAGATTATGGATATTAGGTGCCACTTCACACATGGGAAACAATAATCGTTGGGCAAGAGAAGGTGGAATTATTGATGAAATATTGGTCGAAAACACTTTCAGAAACAAGGAAGGGAATCCGGTTATTTTTGATACAGTACTGATAGATAAAGTATTAGAAGAAAAAAATATTTTATTATTTTTAAATACGGTTGTTTATGATATAGTTAAAGGTGATGATAAAAATGTTTCAGCAGTAAAAGCTTATAATTCACAAAATGAAACTGAATATCTTATTAACGGAAAATTATTTTGTGATGCCTCAGGCGATGGCATTTTAGCTTATCTGGCAGGAGCAACCTATCGGGTTGGAGCAGAAGAAAGAGATGAATTTAATGAAAGATTCGTTCGTGATAAGGCTGAGTATGGTGAGAAATTAGGCCATACTTTGTTTTTTTATACCAAAAAAACAACGAAACCGGTAAAATTTGTTCGCCCAGAATTTGCACTATCCAAAGAATTTGTTGAAAAAGAAATTTACAGAATAAAAAATCCCAATTATTTTAATCCAATGGCAATTGGCTGCAATTATTGGTGGATTGAATACGGAGGTAGATTAGATACTATCCATGATACAGAAAAAATAAAATACCAATTATGGAGTATAGCATATGGAATTTGGGATTACATAAAAAACTCAGGCAAGTTTCCAGAGGCAGAAAACATAACTCTCGAATGGGTAGGATTGTTTCCCGGTAAACGTGAGAGCAGAAGATTTGTAGGTCCTTATATGCTTCATCAACAAGATATTGTTGAACAACACACTCATTTTGATGGCATAACCTATGGAGGCTGGTCCATTGATTTACATCCTTCAGATGGTGTATTTAGTGAAAAAAACGCCTGCAACCAATGGCATTCCAAAGGAGTGTATCAAATTCCATATCGCTGTTATATTACAAAAGATATAGATAATATTTTTATTGCTGGTAGATTGATTAGTGCTTCCCATATAGCTTTTGGTTCGAGCAGAGTAATGGCTACTTCTGCGGTTGGCGGCGAAGTAGTAGGAACAGCAGCCGCCTTGTGTTTAAAAAATCATTGGCTACCAGCTGACCTTGCTGATAAAGATAAAATTATTTTTTTGCAATCTGCATTGATTGAGGCAGGAAATTATATTCCTCAACTTAACTTTCTGTCAAATAACAATTTACTTGGTCATGCAATTATAAATACCTCGTCAGAATTGCAACTAAATGAGATTCCATTTCAAGATGGTTTCTGGAAAAAATTGTCCTTGTCATCGGCTCAAATGCTACCTGTGGAAAAAGGAAAATTTCCTCGTCTATCAGTTAAAATAAAAGCAGACAAAGAGACAGAGTTGAAATTAGAACTCAGAATCAGTTCAAAAAATTTTAATCATACGCCAGATATTGTTTTGGCTTCTAAAAATTATGCTGTTCATCAAGGGGAACAAATGATTGAAATAGATTTTGAGGCCGAAATACCTATTACGTGTTATGCTTTTGTTTGTTTTATGAAAAATGAGAATTTAGAACTCATGTTCTCTCCTTACAGAATTACAGGTATTTTATCTGTTTTCAGCAAGGTAGTACCTGCGGTTTCAAACGGTGGAAAGCAGATAGTAACAGAAGATATTGGGATAGAAGAATTTGAATTTTGGTGTCCGGAAAGGCGTCCCGATGGACATAATATTGCCATGAAAATATCGCCTGCTATTTCTGCTTTTGGGAAAGAAAATTTATTGAATTCCATTTATCGCCCTGTAGAAAAACCAAATGCTTTTGTCGCTGGCCTGTATGATCAGAAAGTTAATATTACTGCTAAATGGCCTACGCCTATAGCAATTCATCAAATCACAATTTTTGCTGATACAGATGCCGATCATCCAATGGAATCAGTTCAATGGGGCCATTATGATGATAAAATGCCATTTTGTATTGATCACGTTTCTGTTTTTGATGAAAAAGATTTTATGATAGCAAGTATTAACGATAATCACCAAACCCAAATTAAATTTAATTTTAATGAACCTATAGAAACGAAATTTTTAAAATTTGAAATTTCCAATTCAACTGAAAATGTTCCAGTATCAATATTTAATATTTGTGTAAAATAATTGAAGATCACTATTATAATTAAACTTAATCAATAATTCTTAAACTCTAATGATCGATGAAACAAAAATTAATATTTATTGTACTTCTTTTTTGCTCTTCTATTACCGCTTTTGCACAAACGGATACCAATAATCCGGTAATTACCGCTGTACCTTCTTTGACA
>DAOOVG010000023.1:0-26987 GCA_035369865.1 Paludibacteraceae bacterium
AAGCGGCTGCAAAATTAATCCTTTTTTCTTTCCCTTGCAAACAAATACTCGAAAATATTTATCCAACTCCAATTATACCTGAGCTATCCAACTGAAAGTAAATTCCTTATTCAATGATTTTTTTTAGCCCTTTTCCCTATACTTCATCTCTAAATAAAGAAAAATATTTAAAATTAATGGGGAAAATATCGAAATTAGAGTAGATGGAAGGTAGAATAATCAACGAAAAATCAACCAAACACACAACAAAATGTCATGTGCTTGGTTGAAAAAAGTAAGTTAAAAAAATTCAAAATGGTAAATCATCTTCGACACTATCGGAAGATTCTTGAAATGGCTCAGCGGAAGGAGCTGCCTGTGCCGGTTCTTCAGAAAGATCGGAACGTTTGCCCAACAACTGTATATTTTCTGCATAAATTTCTGTGGCATAACGCTTTATGCCATCTTTTTCCCACGAACGAGTTTGAATTTTTCCTTCGATGTACAATTGACTGCCTTTTTTGACATACTTTTCAACAATTTCGGCCAAGCCACGCCAAGCTACAATATTATGCCATTCTGTTCGATCAGGAACCTGTGTCCCATTTTGCATAGTATAACCGCGCTCTGTGGTTGCCAAAGGGAATCTTGCAACTGCCACGTTCTTTTCCAAATAACGTACTTCAGGATCTTTTCCTACGTTTCCGACTAAAATAACCTTGTTAACAGACATAAATTTAATCATTAAAATGGTTAGTAATTAAAATGAACTTGGCAGTAAAAATAAAGTTTTTTTTACACTAATCAAAATAACTTTTGAAAATTTTCAAAAAATCACGAACATGCTGTATCGCAATTTCTTAAAAAACAACGTGGTTTCATAATTGAAGAAATCGGTTGAGAATCTCAATTTTCAACCTGTCGAATTGAGGATTGTTGTTTTGAATGTTCAATAAAGTCAACAAAAATCCCAATTTACTCATTTCCCAATTGTGAAAAGTTTTACCCGATTCAATATCGGTTAAAAAAACATATCTAAAATGCTGTTGAGGAGATAACCCAGCTCTCAATAGAATCCCGATAGAATTGCGAATTGCAGCCTCGACTTCATTCAACGAATCAATTCCAAGTCCACACAAATCGCGGCAGTCGTATTTAAGTTCGGCATGAAGAATAGCATCCTCTAAATTGGCCAACATTTCATCCTCATCCCATGAAAGTTTTTTCAATGCATACATGGTAAATTACTTTTATTGGTTAGACTGCATACTGTCCTTTAATTGACGAAACAGATTTTTTTGTGCCTGAGAAAGTTTTTCGGGAATTACAACCTGCAATTGAATCAACAAATCGCCATATTCGCCAGTTTTTCCATAAACAGGCATACCTTTCCCCTTGATACGTAAAATTTTATTGTTTTGAGTTCCTTCAGGAATATCGATTTTAATTTTACCGTTAAGGGTTTCGACCACCGTTTTACCGCCCAATACAGCATCAAACAAGCTAATTTGATGCGTCATTTTCAAATCGTTGCCAACTCGCTCGAAAACGGGGTGAGGCAAAACTTTTATTTTTATCAGCAAATCTCCGTTATTGCTTGGTTGACTTCCTTTGGCACCTTTTCCTTTGATTCTTAGAATCTGACCATCGTAAGCACCGGGTTTAATTTTAATCCTGATTTTTTCATTATCAAGCTGAATGATTCTGGAAGTTCCATGATAAGCTTCTTCAAGTGTTAAATCCAATTCAGCTTCATAATCCTGTCCTTTAAATTCACTTTGACGTGTTTGACGAGCATTTCTGCCAAAGGCTGACGAAGCTCCTCTTCCAAAAAATGCTTCAAAGAAATCGGAAAAGCCTGAAGTTTTTCCACCAAATAGGTCATCCAAATTTCCCTGATAATAATATTGATTTCCAGCAGCATTTCCAAATCCTTCAAAAGGATTGCCGGCAGTATATTCATCACCCTGATTAAACCGATTCCAATTTGCACCCAATTCGTCGTATTTTTTTCTTTTTTCGGGGTCTCCCAGCACTTCATAAGCTTCATTTATCATTTTAAACTGATTTTCAGCTTCCTTATTGCCGGGATTTTTATCAGGATGATATTTCACAGCAAGTTTTCGATAAGCCTTTTTTATTTCTTCCTGTGTGGCATTTTTATCGACGCCAAGAGTTTTATAATAATCTTTATATTCCATAATTCAATTTATTGATTGGAAGAAACTGACTGTTTTTTTAAATAAAAGGGGAACGAAATTGTTCCCCTTGTTTGATGAGAGAAAATTTATTGAATCGCTATTTGTTTGATCGGTTTTTTCTTGGCTTCTTCTTTTTTGGGGATAAATACATTCAAAATTCCGTTTTCATACTTTGCTTCAATTTTGTCTTCCTCGACATTATCGGGCAAAGTAAACGAACGAACGAAAGATTGATAGCTGTATTCCTTGTGAGTAAATTCTTCTCCTTCCTTCAGTTCTTCACCTACTTTTTCGGAAGAGATGGAGAGTACATGGTCTTTTACTTCCAGCTTAAAATCACTTTTATCGAGGCCGGGAGCGGCCATCTCGAGTACAAAACCATCATTGGTTTCTTTTATATTTACCGAAGGAAGTGTAGTATTGGTTTCAGAAAAGTTACGAAAAGTCCAATCAAACAAATCGTCATTCATAAAGCGATCAATTAATGTTGGTAGTTGATCTGTAAATCTTACTACTGCCATAATTAAACCCTCCTTTCGTTTAATCGGTATTTAAGTTTGAAACTCGCCTTATAATAATCAAATTAAATACCAAATTTGCATTCGACTTTTCAAAATTTATTCAATTACTTGATTTATAATGAATTAAGCAATAAATAAATTCGTAGCTAAAAAATTTTTTAATCGATTTTTTTCAAAAGAATTGACAGAATGACATACAAAGAAAAAAAATGTCAGTTTTCAACCTTATAATCTCTGATAAAAGGTATAATAAAAGATGCCGGAAGAACTAAAGCCGTGAAAAAATCAATTTTTAATGCGTTTAAGGAAATCGGTAGGATTTTCATTGAAATACTCCTTAAAACATTTGGTGAAATAAGAAGGCGAAGTAAAACCGGTATCGTAGGCAATTTCCGAAATACTTTTTTCACTTGTAATCATCATTTGCTCGGCAGCCTTTAACCTTATGATTCTAATAAATTCATTGGGAGAATAGTTTGTCAATGATTTAACTTTTCGGTAAAGCTGGACGCGTGATAAACCCATAGATTTGCCAATATCATCAATATTTAAATCGGTATCCATCAAATTCTCTTCAATAATTCTTCTAAATCTCTCCATAAAGGAATTATCAACTTCATTCAACAATTCTTTTTTATCCCCAAAAGTCAAGTGGTTCTGAAAATATTCCTTTAATTTTTTTCTGTTTTCAATGGTTTTTCTAATTCTGATTTTCAAGAGATTTTCATTAAAAGGCTTCGGTATGTAAGCATCGGCGCCACTTTCAAATCCCAAAGAGCGTTGTTCGTCCATAGCATAAGCTGTCAATAAAATAACGGGAATATGGCTGGTAGAAATATTTTCTTTTACTGCCTTGCACAATTCAAATCCATTCATTTTATCCATCATCACATCGCTAACAATCAAATCGGGTACGTATTTCATTGCTTTGAGCAATCCGCTTTGTCCATCTTTGGCTTCAATGAGGGTATATTCATTTTGCAACAATGTTTTGATGAAGTTACGAACGTCAGCATTATCATCTACCAATAAAATCAAAGGTTTTTCAGCATTGTATTCATCATTAATTTCATCAGACACATCTATATAATTAATCTCCTCCTGATAATTTCGTTCAAAGTTAATATCCGGATACTGTTCGGACATAGCTATATCTTTCTGTTTGAAAGGAATGGTTACAGTAAAAGTAGAACCTTTACCTTCGACACTTTGCACTTCTATGGTTCCACTGTGCAATTCGACCAACATTTTTGTCAAATGCAAACCAATTCCGGAATTTTGAGTGTTGTTCCCGATTTTGAAAAATCTATTAAAAATTTTGTCCAACTGCGAGTTTGGCATTCCTATGCCCGAATCGGACACAATTATTTTTGCAAAAAATTCATCGTTGAGAGCATATTTTGATAATTTTACTTCAATTTTACCATTTTCCGGAGTAAATTTGAAAGCATTAGAAATCAAGTTATAACAAATTTTCTCCATTTTATCGCTATCGAACCACAAAACAAAATCATCACCGTCAGAAAAGAAATTAAAATGAATGTGCTTCTTTTGGGCTAAAAAACGGAAAGACTGACATATATCTGAAATAAAAAGTTTTAGATCGCCAAAAGTAAAAGTCATTTGCATTTTTCCGGTTTCGGTTTTTCGGAAATCAATAATTTGATCAATTAATTTAAGAAGCAAGTGTACATTTTTGCGCATTAAAAGAATCAATTGTTTACCTTCCTCAGATAAATTTTCTTTTTCCTGCAATCGATCCAAAGGGCCGAGAATAAGCGTTAAAGGCGTTTTGAATTCGTGTGAGATATTGGTAAAGAAAACCAGTTTTGCCTGTGTGGCCTCTTCCAGATTTTTAGAAAGCATCAGTAATTGGTCTCGTTGTTCGGCCAGCTCCTCTTTCTGTCTGTTTATAGCAGCATTTCTGATTTCCAATTCTCTATTCACTTTATTTTTGTGCTTATATGACTTGAAAAGTAATGCCAGCAACAATAAAATAACAAAAAGCACCGTGAGCGACAGAACAAGAAAAATTCGTTGCGTACTGTATTGTGACAAATTTTTATTTAGCACCTGATTAAGTTGCGCAATACGATTCTGATGCTGAATAATTTGATCTGTTTGAAGTTTTATTACTCTTGCATTTGTTTTATCAACCACAGCCGTGTAGAGAATGTTTTCCTTGTCATAAGGTTCATGACGGAGAATTCTTACAGCAATCTGGACTGCCTTCTCACCTCCGGTAGGATAAATAAAAGTTGCGTCCAGTATGCCATCCAAAACTTTCTGAATACCACCGTTGGTACCCGGAAGTGCATCGATGCCAATAATTTTTGGTTTTTCTTTTTCGTTGTAAACCTGATAAGCTTCATAAACTCCTGTTGCCATTTCATCATTGTGAGCAAAAACCAAATCTATGGGAATGTTTAAACGGATAGCATTTTTCATTTTTTCTCTTGCTTCATCTCTTAACCAACCTCCATCATTTTCATATACAATTTTTATTTGAGGATAGTTATCAATCACGCTTCTGAAACCTTTATGGCGCTCAACAGCTGGGGTAGAGCCTTTCAGCCCTGTTATTTCAACAATATTCCCTTTTCTTTTCAGTAAATTGGCAACATATATTCCCACTTCTTTCCCAATTTGATAATTATCGGCACCAACAAAAGCGGTATAATTGTCGGAATTGATTTTCCGGTCAACCAATATTACCGGAATACTACATTTCATGGCATTTTCAATTACCGGGGTTAAAGGAATTGCCTCATTAGGAGCAACAATTAAAATATCAACTTTTTCTTCAATAAAACTTTCGATATCTCGTATCTGTTTTTGATTGCTGTCGAAAGCCGTTTTAATTTTGACTTTCAGATTGGGATAAAAAGAAGCTTCCCTCAATATTTCTTCATTCATCGTTCGTCGCCAAGCATCATCGCTGCACTGAGACACACCGATCAAAAATTCTTTTTTTATCGGCAATGCTTTTGATGGTAAAAAGAATAATAAAACGATTAAATTAAAAAGAAAAGCTTTTTTCATGAAACAGCCAAAACTTTCATTATAGGTATCAAAATGATTTACAACACAAAAATATGATTTTTTACCAAATAAAAATCAAAATGGGGAAGAAATTTTGTTAATCAATTCTTGAGGAAGAGCAGGCATGGCACCTTGTTGGGTACAAACAAACGCCGATATTTCCACAGCCAATTCATGAGCATCGGGAACGCTCTTTCCCTTGAGAATTCCTGCCACAAAACCGGCAGTGAAAGCATCACCGGCACCTACCGTATCGGCAACCTCAACTATTGGAGTTGGTTTGGCTGAAATCTCGTGGGGTGTAACAACACAACTGCCATTTGTTCCTTTTGTGAGCACGATCATATCGAGTGAATAATCTCTCAAAAGCCTTTTACAAATATCTATATCCGACTTTTCGTTCCAATCAAATAGTTGAGACAAAAGCAAAATTTCTTCATCATTGATTTTCAGTATGTTGCATTTTTTCAATGAATAGTCTATCAACTCTTTAGAATAAAAATGTTGGCGCAAATTAACATCAAAAATTTTCAATGCCTCTTGGGGTACGGTATCTAAAAACTGCTGAATGGTTTGCCTTGAAACAGGATGACGTTGAGCCAGAGAACCAAAGCATACAGCTTTTGTTTCCTGTGCCAATTTTTTCATTTCCTCCGTAAAAGGAATATTATCCCAAGCCACATTTTCACAAATTTCATAACATGGAATGCCGGCATCGTTCAGTGTAACCTGCACGGTACCGGTTGGAAAAGGAACTTTTTCGATAATGAAATTCATATTTTTTTTATGAAGATTCTCAATGATTTCTTCGCCCAATTCATCATTTCCAATAGCACTCACGGCAAAGCCATCGAATCCCAATTGAGAAATGTGATAAGCAAAATTTGCAGGCGCTCCTCCTAAAACTTTTCCTGTTGGTAAAACGTCCCAAAGTATTTCTCCAATTCCAACAATAATATCTTTCATGTTTTTTGATAATTTCCAAATTAATTTTATAGACCCAATTCCTTTTCAATAATTTCCAGTGATTTTCCTTTGGTTTCCGGTATCCAAAACTTCACAAAAACTGCTGCCAATAAGCTAAACGCACAAAATATTCCAAAAAGATATTCAAATCCAAGTTTTCCTTGAATAACCGGGGCAAAATATACGGTTAGAAAAGTACATAACCAACTTACTGCAGTAGAAAATGACATGGCTAAACCTTTAATTCTTGCCGGATAAATTTCAGAAATAACAACCCACATAACTGGCGCAAAAGAAGCAGCAAAAAAAGAAATATAAACCAATAAAGCTATCAATACACCCGTGCCATTTTGTAAAGGACGTGAAAATTCAAATGTCAAATATGCGAGAGAAAGGATCATACCGATTGTGCCCCAGAATAAAAGAGATTTCCGACCACTTTTATCTACTAACCAAAGAGCAACAACTGTCATTAAAAAATTGACCAACCCCACAATCATCGATTGCATCAATGAATCCATTTTGGCTGAACCTGCCGCCTGGAAAATATCAGGTGCAAACATAATAACTGCATTTATTCCTGTAATTTGTTGAAAAGCAGCCAATAAAGTTCCAATTAAAACAATTTTTCCAATTTTTCCCTGAAACAATTCAATAAACTTGACTTTTTCTTTACGAATGTCGGCATTAATCATTTTTTCCATTTCGGGAAGTTCAGTAGCAATCAATTCATCTCCTCCAATTGCTTTCATTATTTTCACAGCTTCTTCTTTCTTATTTTTTGACAATAACCAACGAGGACTTTCAGGAAACTTTAAAAGAAGAAAAATTAGATACAACACACCAAAAATTGCAGGAATCAAGAGCATATAGCGCCAGCTGTTTTCACCTAAACCTGCTAAAATATAGTCAAATACATAAGCCAATAAGATACCTATGGTTATAGCAAACTGATTGAAAGAAACCAGTCGACCTCTATTGTAGGCCGGAGCAATTTCCGATATATACATGGGACAAACTACAGAACTTGCACCTACAGCCAATCCTGACAAAACACGAAAAACAATCAACATGCCTGAAGATTCGGCAAAGGAACACCCCAAGGCTGAAACAATATAAATAATAGCTGTACTAATCATCACTTTTTTTCGACCATATTTTTCTGAGAAATTTCCGGTAAACAAAGCTCCCAACAAACATCCAAGTGTTAACAAGCCGGCAACTGTTCCAAGTCCACTGTCAGTGAGTGAAAATTCACCCTTAATCATATCTACTGCTCCAGAAATTCCGGCCATATTTAAGCCGAATAATAATCCTCCATTGATAGCAACAAAAGTTGTCCAATATAAATATCTGTTTTTCATAAGTTTGTATTTGTTTAATAATATTTGAATGATTTTTTATTTTAAATTGCTGACTTTTATATCTTCAACTTTCAACGTGCCTTCTTGCGAAAAGAATTTTAAAGAATTCATTGCTTCTCTTGGATAAAAAAGCGACGTCATCACGATTTCACCGTGATTGATAAACAATTCTGCAGAACATTTATCAATTAAAAGACGAATTTCATAACTTCTTTTAGACGCTAATGGAGCATTCATTCCCAATGGAAAACGATCGCTGAAATCAATAAGCCCGCTTTTATTCCTTTGAATTTTAAAAAATTGAGTGGACAAATCAAAAATAAAATCCAATGTTTCACCTTTTGAATTCTGTAGCGAAAATCCAAAAACATTTCCTTTTTCGGGTTTTAAAACCATATTAAGTTCAAAACTGCCATCATTCTGCTTCAATATTTCTTTCAGCGATTTCTCATTATTTACAATTTGATCTGGGAAATCAACTGTTTCGCCTCTGAGCAAATCGACCTCTTTTACTGGATAACTACTTAACACGCAATGATTACCATTATTTACAAGCTGCAATTCTCGGGGAACAGTGTTACTACTTCTAAAAATTTTTGTTGGTGTTTGATTCGCATAATCCCAGTTGTTCATCCAACCGAGGAAAATTCGACGACCATCTATTTCGGGAATATTGCTAAAAGTGACGCCTGCATAGTTGTCTCGCCCATAATCTATCCAAAGAGGATAAGGCAAAGGATCAGCCTGAAATTTTTTGCCATCAAAATCTCCAACGAAATATTGAGTAGCAGATCCCCCATTAGGTCCTCCGGGATTAATGCTTACCAATAAGACCCACTTTGTTTTTCCTTCATAGTTTAATGGAAATAAATCGGGACATTCCCACACTCCAGCATGTGAGCCAATTCCTTCACCAAATTCACTCTCCCGATTCCAGTTTTTAAGGTCAAGTGAAGAATAAAAGGTTACCGTTTGTTTTGTTGCTAATGCCATTATCCATTTATTTTCTGGCTGATACCAACTCACTTTCGGATCGCGAAAATCTGTTATGCCGGGATTTTGAATAATGGGATTTTTCTCAAACTTATTAAAGGTTCTTCCTTTATCTGTGCTGTAAGCAAGCGATTGAGATTGAACTTTTCCGGCACTGGTATAAATAGCAATCATGGCATTTTTTCCAAAACCGGCAGTATTATTTTTATCAATGACAACGCTTCCCGAAAAAATTGCTCCCAATGTGTCGGGCCATAAAGCTACAGGCAAATAAGTCCACGAAGTCAGATCGGTGCTTACGGCATGTCCCCAGCTCATATTTCCCCATTTTGTACCAAAGGGATTATATTGATAAAAAAGATGATATTCGCCTTCAAAATAAGTCAAACCGTTGGGATCGTTCATCCAACCATATTCAGGAGAAAAATGGAAATCGGGACGATAAGGTTCAGCGTAATTAACCTTGAAGCTATCGGATGGTTTTATCCTCTTTATTCCGAACTTGGCTGCAGAAGGACCATCAAAAAATAATTCCAAGTTTTTGCCCTTATATTTTCCTACTTCTAATTTTACCCAGTAATCCACCTTACGCTGAGCAAAACGAATCCAAAAAATATCCGGCAATTTTTTATCAGGATATTTTATTGTGGTTTTAACTTCGTCGGCGTTTTCTTCAACGGGTAACAATAAATAGGCAGTAGTAATTTTAATTTTCTTTTGCTGCTTATCTTTCGAAGTCTTGAATCCTACCGCCAAAAGAATAACCAAAACAGCAAATAGAGGAATAAGAAATTTTTTCATAAAAGTTTTCTGGGGTTACCTTAAATTTCTAAAAATTAGTAAGAATACTTTTTTTGGAATTAATTTTCAATGAATTGTAACAAAATAACTGTTTCTCCCATTAAATGAATTTACAACGGGAGAAACAGTAAAAAATAAATTACTTTTGAACAAAAAATTTATTCATTGAATCCAAATTTATAATACGCTATATTTTATATTATATAGCAGTCATCTACTCTAAAAAAGTAGATGACTGCTATTCAAAATAACTAATAACCAGGATTTTGTTTATATAATCCACCAGAAAAATTAATTTGAGGCTGTGGAATTGGGAAATATTCATCTTTTCCTGCAGTAAAATGAGTATCGTCTTTAATATAGGTTCTAACTAATTTTTCTCTTTGAAAATAATCATTTATTGTCTCTGCAGCAATACCCCAACGTACCAAATCAAAAAAACGTTCACCTTCCATTGCTAACTCTAATTTACGTTCAAATCGAAGAGCTTTCCGAGCATATTCTTGAGTCCAAATGCAATTAACTCCAGGTTTGTATTCATTAATAACATAATTTGCAGCATTAGAAGTACTATTCAATTTTTTCACATAGTTACTATTTTTTGCCCTATTTCTAATTTGATTAATTAATGGATATGCTTCATCTTGTCTACCCAACTCAATTAAAGCCTCAGCTTTCCAAAGAAGAACATCTGCATATCTTATGATTTGAAAATTTAAGGCATTTCCACCCCATGGCCAACCTTTTACCATATAAGGGGAACCAGGAGCTAAAACGAATTTTTTACAACTAAAATACCCATAAGTCGCAGGTTCTCTAGACCATCTTTCATCATAATTTCTGGTGTATGTTTTCCAAGGAATACCTAAACGTCCAACAGTAAAATCAAGACGCGGATCTATATTAAATAAAAAACCATCGGTAGCTTTAATTATGTTACCTGAGATATTATAATTATCAAAATCAGGTAGCCCGTTATTATCTGTTTTATAAGAATTTACTAAGTTTTGGCTTGGTTGAAAAAACCCATCTCCGCCATAAACTGGACCACGAGGCGTACAGACAAGATTGCTCCAGTTAATTCTTCCATATTCGGTACCATCATTTATGGAATATTCAACCCCAAAAACAGATTCTGAACCATGTTCGTATTCTACTTCTGCAAGGTATTGATAATCGGGTAATAATGAATAACCTCCAAGAGCAACACTATCACATAACGCAACAACTTTTCTAAGTAAAGATTTATCTATTTCAATTACCTGATTATTTTGTGGATCTTGTTTATAAGCTCTATAGAGATTAACTTTAGCGGCGTAAGCAAATGCTGCATACTTTGTTACTCTCCCTAATTCTGTTTGAGTTGCTGGCAACAAATTTGCAGCATCTTCAAATTCTTTAGCAATTTTTTCTAAAATTTGATCGCGGGAAAATTGTTCATTCGAAATATTTATGTAATCTTTAATATCGACATTTTCATCAAAATAAGGAATTTTATTAAAAAGACGACTTAATTCAAAAAAGAAATGTGCTCTTAAAAATTTCATCTCTCCCAATCTAACATCGCGTAAGGGAACTTCTTTTAGGGTTACATTATTTAATCTCCTTATAGCATTATTTGCACGTTGTACACTAATATAAAGATGATACCATTTTCTATCCAATAAACCATTTGTTGCATAAACGCCTGTAAAAGTTTCAAAAGCATGATATTCCCAAATGTCTGTAATTCCTCCCCCACCTTTATAAGCAGTTTCAGCTCTCACATCTCCGTAGATCCAATTTGTTGTAGGTGATAAAAAAGCCAAATCACTTCCTTCAGGCCCAGCCAAAGCTGAATAAGCTGAGGTGCAAAGAGCATCTATAGCTTCTTGAGTATTTAAAATTTCATCACTTAACTTCCCTTGTGGCTTACAATCTAAAAATTCATCATTACATGAACAGATTATTAGAGAAATAATTAATAATAATAAATTCTTCTTCATAATATTATAAGATTTAAATATTTTTAAAAATCAAAATTAATTCCAAAAGTAAATGTTCTTGGTATAGGATATTGATATCCCAAAATTTCAGGATCTGGACCTGTATAGTTAGTCAATGTCAACATATCTTGACCTTGAAAATATAATCTAATTCTTGAAGCTCCAATTTTACTAATAATTTTTTTAGGAAAAGAATAACCAACCTGCAAGTTTTTCAGTTTGACATAAGAGCCATCTTCAATAAAATAATCAGAGGAACGATTTTCTTCATTCGTGTTTACCGCTGTCAAGGCCGGGATGTTTGAATTAGGATTTGTTATGGGATCAAAAGCATTAAGCAATGCTTTACCATGATTGCCTGTCCAAAGTTGGAAGAAATCAGTATAGAATTTAGAGTTATTCCATGCTTTTCTTATCATTCCATTAAAGAACATTGAAAAATCAAATGATTTATATGTTATTGCAATATTTAAACCTCCAATAAATTTTGGTAAGTCCGTCCCTAACCATGTTCTATCCAAATCGTTAATTACACTATCTTTATTTAAATCCACATAACGGATACGACCAACACCTTTACCTGGTTGATTAATTCCGTCATTCAAGTCATCTTCTGTTCGATAAAGACCATTTGTCTTATATCCAAACCATGAGCCAAGTGGTTGTCCAACAATACTTTTATCAACACCATTACCTCCTCCCCAAGTGTAATAAATATCTTCAGGCAAAGAAGTAATTTTATTTTTATAAGTTGTTGTACTAAAAGAAACCTCATACGAAAAATCTTTATTTACAATATCTCTCCAAGTCAAAATTCCTTCAAACCCGTTATTTTTTAAAGAAGCTCCATTGTACGACATATAACCACCTTCCCCAATTACAGCTATATAAGGCCTGTCTATTAACATATCATCGGTTTTCTTAAGATAATAATCTATTGTTAAATTTAAACGGTTTTTTAATAAAGCAACATCCAAACCAAAGTTTGTTTGTGTTGTAACCTCCCATTTAATATCAGGATTCCCTGTACGTTGCTTAATTATTCCACTATATATTACACCTTGATTAATCCCTTCCAAATCATACCCAGCTTTATTTAAATCAAATAAATATTTAGTATACGTAGCTTCATTATCCATTTGATCATTACCATTTTTACCCCAACTAGCACGTAATTTTAAATCGGAAATCCAATTTATGTCTTTCAAAAATTCTTCTTGGGAAATACGCCATCCTAATGAAAAAGCAGGGAAATATGCAGAATTATTGTTTTTCCCAAAACGGGAAGAAGCATCATTTCTTAAAGTAGCAGAAAATAAATATTTATCATTGAAATCATAATTAAATTTTCCGAAGTATGATACCAAAGTGGTACGATCCATTAATCCACCATTTGTTTGTTTCCCTTGACCTGCTGATAAATATCGATAATCTAAATACTCAACTAAATAATCTTCTCGTTTTCCTTCTATATATTCATAGACACTTTCCTTAGCTTCCATACCAAGCAAAAAATTAAAACCATGTTTGTTTAAATCAAAATTATAAGATGCAGTATTTGACCATATCCATTCTCTATCATAATCAGATTTAGCATAGAGTGAATTTTTATCAACAACCCTACTGCTACCTTCAGACCATTTTGGTTCAAAATTTGATAAATATCCATTCCTGTAATTTATGCTAAAATTACTCTTATATATCATATTATGAATGGGTTCTATTTCCAGATATAGATTTCCAAAAATTCTCCAATTAAAATTTCTATTTTCTTTTTGTTGATCTAATAAACGAACTGGATTCGGTTTGTCTCCTAAACCTTGTGTAGGACCAGCATAACCCCCATTAATATCATAGACAGGTATCAAAGGATGTTGGGCAATGACCAATTCTTCAATGCCCGAAGGTTTTAATATTTCTGTCCAATTACTTAAACTCATATTTTCTCCAACTCTAAATTTATTATCAAGAAAACTATAAGAATTATTTAAGCGTACATTATATCTAGAAAAATTAGTGTATTTAATTAATCCATTTTGATCAAAATAATTGAAAGAAAAAAGAGAAGATGAGTTTTTATTAGTAGTAGAAACAGATAAATTATAGTTTTGAAGAAAAGCATCTTGATATACTTCCTTTTGCCAATCAGTGTTTCCAGCAGGCATTGTGTGATCCGCATCAATAAATTCAGGGATCACTGGTTCATCTCCGCTTCCATATTGATCATGACTAGGTTTTACCCCATCATTTAAATAAGCTTTCCAATAAACCTCACCCCATTCCATTGCATTAAGTAGCCCAATTTTAGTATGAAACTTCTGAGTTGTTAGTTGTGTATCAAAATTAATTTTAGTTTTTCCTTTTTCACCTTTTTTTGTTGTAATAATTATAACACCGTTTGCAGCTTGCGTACCATAAATTGAAGCTGCAGCAGCATCTTTCAACACTTGAATAGACTCAACATCATTAGAATTAAGCAAAGTCGCGATGTTAGAACGTGTTTGAACTCCGTCTATGACATATAAAGGAGCACTATTATTAATAGTAGTTATTCCACGTATTGTTGCAGCGGTAGTTGTTCCTCCCGGTTGTCCATCGTAGGTAATATTTACTCCAGGTAATCTGCCTTGTAAACTTGACATTATATTTCCTGTAGGAATACTAATAACATCACTTATTTTAGCAACTGAAACTGCCCCTGTAATATCAGCTTTTTTTTCAGTCGTATAACCAGTTACAACAATTTGGTCTAATAACACTGTTGAAGGGAACATTCTCACATCAATAATTTTTCTGTTCCCAACTTTTTCTTCAACATTTTCCATCCCTACCATTGAAAATTGCAATAAAGCATTTGGAGAAGTTACTTCGATATTATACTGGCCTTCATTGTTGGTTACAGTACCATTCTTAGTGCCTTTTTCAATAACAGTTACTCCAACCAATGGCTGATTATCTTCGTCAGAAATTACGGTTCCTTTAATTTCAATTTTTTGAGCTAAAATTGTTGATGAAACTAAAAGAAAAAGTAAAAGATTTATTTGCCTTAATTTCATTTTTATACTTAATTTTTTCATAGATTTATAAATTTATTAAAAATTGTTTTACATGTTCAATACTTTTTTTGTTATACTACAATTATTTTCAAGATTAAGATTAATTATATACAAACCCTTATTAAAATTTTCATTTAAAGTAATTTCTTGTTTATCAAATAATAAATTTTGTCTAAATATGAGTTTACCTTGCATATCAACTACTGAAACAAAAAGGCTTTTATTTATAGATTTTTTATTACTTTCAATTGTTATCTTTCCATCTTTATTCATGTATAAAATAATATCAGTTGGATCTTCTGGAACAAAATAATTATTAGAAACATTTTGCCAAATAGAATTTAATTCCCAAAATTTAAATTCTGACAAATAATTTTCTCCTGTTAATGAAAATAACTCAATATTCGTAGCATCTATAGATGGAAAAATAATTGATGAAATAACCGCCTCGCCTTCATTAATAAAAATTTCTATTGTTGATTGATCAACAAAAACTTTAAATTTTAATTGGTTGAGTTGCTTGTCTAAAGGAATAGTAATTATTTTAGGGAATTTATCACTAAAAGATACATTACCACTTTGTGTTCTATCAAAAGTTACATTATTGGTCAATGAATTATAACTTAAAATAACCCTTTCTTTGCCTGAAGCACATAAATTAATTCCAAATTCTTGCTTAGACTTTTGATCTAAATCAAAAATAAATTCTGCTTCATAAACATTTTTTGTTGGCTTAAATAAAGAAAAATTCTGCAACTCTTTAATTAAAACGTTGCTTATAGTCGTACTGTCTTTTCTTAAACTCAAAAAACCTCTAAATGGTTTTTGTCTAATAACATAGCCAGCATTTGAAGATGTTAAATATATTTCTCTCGGTAATGACTGAACACCTTTCCATGGCGAAGTTGGGAGAACTGTTGCATATTCCCAATTATTCATCCATGCTTGCCATAAGGGCTGTGAATTTGAATTGTCATAATCCCGATAAGGTCTTGCTGCATAAAAATCAGGACCTCTATCACCCCATAAAGCATGTTCAAGACCAGTATTCTCTAACACATCAGAAAAGATTATATGATCAATTAAAATATGACCCCATGCTTCAGTGCTTTCATCAATAATTTCAATTTGAGCAACTTTCCCAATCAAATCACTTACATTCCACCCATTCCATTTTAATACTTCAGTATTGTCTCCCGTAGCAGAACGAACAACAGTACCATCAATAACTAATCTAATACATGTTTTATTAATATCTTTTCCTCCCGCTATTAAAAAATTTATATTATTCTTTTCAATTAAAAATTTTTGAGAAATGAGTTTGCCTGTAGAAATATCACCTCCATAAAATGAATTTATAAGTCTTTTACCTATAAAACCTGTAACATTCATTTGACCTGGAAGTGTACCCTTAGAAGGTATAGTTCCAAATGCTTCTCCATGTAATTCCCAACCATTATAATTATTTTCAAAAGAATCAAACAAATTACCTTCAAGCCCATTACCATCGTTGATATAGCTCCGATATAAATTATCTAATGTAAAATAAGTTCCATCAAAATTTCCCACAAAATATTGAGTTTTATTTGGTCCCATTCCAACAATTAATACCCACTTCATATTGTTATAATCTCCATCTACCGGTAATTGAATTAAACTAGGAACTTCCCATATCTCCTGCTTTGCTGCAAATGGACCAAATGAACTTAAATAATCCCAATTTTTTAAATCTTTTGATGAATAAAAAATTACTTTTCGTTCATCAGCTAACACAATTGACATGATCCAACACTGAGTAGGAGCATACCAAATTACATCAGGATCACGGAAAGAATTACTATTAATATCCAAAACTGGATTACCAACATAATATTGAAATCGGTTGTAATAAATACTATCGGAATTACAATAAGAAATTGATTGATTTTGAATACCATTAGTTTGAGCAGATGTATATACAGCTACCATTGGAATAATACCTCTTGTATTGAATCCACTCGTATTATTTTTATCCACAGCTATCGAGCCTGTAAAATAGCTAAATCCTATACCGCCCAACATTGGCCATCCTAATTCTTTCCAATGAACTAAATCATAAGATATAGCATGTCCCCACCAAAAGAAATGGTATTTACCTTGAAACTTTGTTAATCCACAAGGATCCCCAATCCATGAATTTTTTGCGGTAAAATGAAATTGAGGACGATAAAGCTCATTATATTCCTGAGCATTCAAATATGCTGTTAATAAAACAAGAATGCTTATTGAAATGTATTTGAGAAAATATATAAATTTGTTTTGAATCATGACATAGATTTTTATCTAATAAAAGAGAATGTCCAAAAAATGTGATTCAATGAAACTGAAATTAAGATTTAAATTTTATAAAATTAAAAATTTTAAATAAAATTTATTTTTGAACATTCTCTTTATCATAAAATAAATTAATCATTTAATGATTTTTTGCACAGCAATTTGATTTCCACGTTGGTCAATTATTTTAACAACATAAACTCCTTGAGCTAAAGTAGATAAATCAACACCTTGTTTAATTTGACTAATATTGTATGTCTTTAATGATAATCCATTTATAGAGTACAAAACTACCTTATCAATAATTGAATTTGGATTTTCTATTGATAATGTATTATTTTTGATTTTAACAACCATATCAGAATTAAAATTATTATCTACACTTGAATGTATCCCTTTTAATTCATCTAAAGCATTTTTGGTTAATTTCTCTATATTAGCCTGATATGGATTTGTTCCACCTTTAATATTCCATTCATAGCCGCCTACTCCGATTGTTATACAAGTTCCCTTAAACTCTTCTGTAGGCTTCCATCTCGAAATAGCAGAACCAAAATAATCTTGTACATGTCCCCATGTGCCAAGAGAAGTCACATTTAAGGTGCTTTCCCAAGTAGTTAATTTAGCTTCATTATCATTGTTAAATGTTTGATCTGCAAGATCCATTGTCCAGAAACAATTATGATCTTCCTTCCAACCGGCTCCAATAAGTGGAAAATTTGGATAACTATTACCATTTCCACGTTGAACTGTTTCTGAAGTTAAGCCGGCATAAATAGGATCAGAAGATCGATCATATACAGTCTTTGCCGGATCCCAAGTTCCATAAGTGGGTGAAACATACCAAACATCTGGATTTTCACTTCCAGGTCCAGCTCCACCAGTTACGTTTGGCCACATGTCTGCTCTGCCAAATTCATAGAGTAAATTATTAGCGTAAGTTGTTAACAAAAGATTACCCCCAGCTTTGTAATAGTCAGTTAGCACACCAGCGACTGCATAAATTTCATCTGGAGCATCTGCATAACCATTTTCATTGTCTGCATAAATCCAAATAACAGCATACTGAGAAAGGTCTATTGTTCCAATTTGAGAAACAGGTATGTAGTCACCACCATAAGTTGTAGTAAACCACTGTGCCGCAGCTTTTTCGTCATCATCAGTTATTGCTGAAATAGATGAGGCCACATTTAAAAAACCAGCTTTTTTGTTTTGAGAAAAGCTACTCAAAACAAAAACACACATAATTAAAATTAAATAAAGTTTTTTCATAATCGTAAAATTTAAATTGTTAATAGATAAAAATTAATTAATAGATTTTATAAACTTGAAGGTAATTGAATTTTGTTCATCATTTGCTTCTAAAAAATATATTCCATCCTTAAAATGAGTAATATCAAAAGAACTATTTTCTCGACTCAACTGAAATATATTTATTAATTTACCATCAATTGAATATATTTTACAGGAAACCATTTTTGAAATATTTTGGAATGATATGGTATTATTATTGATTACAAGTTTAAGTTTTTCATTGATACCTATAGGACTATAAGTACTCATTCCAATAGGGGATAATTCATCCAACGCGTTTCTTGTCAACCTTTCTATATTAGCCTGATAGGGATTTGTACCAGAATTTTGATTCCATTCATAAGCACCAATTCCAATTGTAATAATTTTTCCGTTATACTCATCTTTCTTATTCCATCTTGTTATAGCAGTTCCAAAATAATCCTGTACGTGTGTCCAAGTAGCAAGAGAATTAGCATAATGGATATTTTCAAAATCTTTGAACTTCCAAAGATCATCATTTGCTTTATCAGGTTGAGGATTCCAAAAATAATTATGGTCTTCTTTCCATCCAGCTCCTAATAACGGAATAATAGGATAATCATCTCCATTATCTCTAATAATGTATGAAACATTATCTAATTCATTAAATATGGGATCATCAAATTTATTAATGACTTCTGGAGCGCCCAAATAAGTACCCCACGTAGGTGAAAAATACCAGACATCGTCATTATCTCCACCACTACCAAAACTTTTAATATTAACATTAAGATCGTACCTACCCAAATCTTTTACATAACGAGTGGCGTAAATAGACAATAAAAGATTTCCTCCAGCTTTATAAAATGAACTTATCGAATTTATTATATCTTCATCAAGAAAAGAATTTTCAAATTGAGAATTTATAAGAGACTCCTCAAATTCTCGATCAAAATGAATCCAAAGAGCTTTGTAATTATTCAAAGTAACATTACCATTTTTAATCTGAGATATAGGCAAGAAATCTCCTCCATAGGAATTCACTAACCAGTTTGCAGCTGCATATTCATCATCATCTCCTTCATTCTGTAAAGATGATAAAGATTCAAAGGTGCTTAAAAAAGCAACTTTTGAGGGTTGAGCCATAATTAATAAACTCAAACTCAATAATAATAAAGAGCATAGTCTTTTCTTCATAATATTAAATCTTAAGGTTAAACAAAAATAGAAATCAATTTTTAATAACTTTCTTAGTTATCGATTTACCGTCTGATTGTATTTTTACAATGTAAAAGTTTTTTTTTGGTAAATCTCTACCTTTATAATTTTCAATATTTTTTTGGTTTACCAATAAATTTCCTAATGAATCATATACGCTGATTTTGGAATTTTGTGGAATATTCTCAAATACTAATTCTTCTCCTTTAAAGTATATTTTGACTGAATCATTCTGGGTGCTCATTATCAAATTAGTGTTGCTAGAAGAAAATAATTTCCAAGCTTTTAAAGAATTAACGAAAGTATCTGAGCCTTCAGAAAACACTTCAATGCCATCTGAATTAGCGTCGGTTGGGAAAATTCTTATTGAAAAAGCCCATTTATCATTAAGAAAAATATCCATAATTGAATGATCAATAAAAATATTCATTTTTAAATTTTCTCCTGGTGAAAATGTTTCAGGTAATTCACTTTCATATAGACCATTATATAGCCACTTGTCATTTGACAATCTGTTAATATTGCGAGCATCTACAATAAATTTATTTGAAGAAGTTTCATAAAAAATTTTAATTCCACTTTCACCACTCTTTCTAACAACGAATCCAAATCGCTGATTTTGATTAGATGATATAGTAAAAATTCCTTCAATTTCAACTGCTTTTCCCGTAACTGGATACAAAGGCTTGCTTCCAATTAAATTTTGATTGCTCAAATTATATGATATTGTATTATCTCTCATATTCTTTAATCCTTCAAAAGGTTTTTGTATTAAATTATTATTTTCATCTAAAGACCACTCACGTGGAAGACTAAATAAATGAGCCCAACCTAACTGTTTATTATCATCACTACTAAGTTTGTCTGGTACTATACCAATTACTATATTTTTCCCATCTTTTTGCATTATTGATGGCGACAATAAACCAAATCCATCCATAGACATGCTTCCCAATTCAACTTCTTTTGGTATTGGAGAATCAGGTATAAATTTTCCAGTCGCACCAATTCTTCCTACCCAATATAAAGTTTCAACTCCATTTTTTGAACCAAGAGGAGTTACCCCAAACAACCATTTGCCGTTATTCATTGGAACAATAAAAGGCATTTCCCAAAAAGTACCATAGTCAGTATTATTAGCTTGATAAAAAATTCTGCCATCATTGCTCCATGAATCAGAATTGGGGTTGTATTCATGTAAAGTAGCTGTACCTTTCCCATCTTTACTGGTTCCAACTATTAAATAAAAAATCCCATTTGATTTAAAAATATAGCAATCTCTAAAATCGTCACTTAATCCTATTGGTTTATAAGGAATAATTGGATTATCGTTTCTTTTCTTCCAATTTATTAAATTTATATCTAGGGGATATGCTTCAGATATCGATGCTTTTCCGAAATCAACTGAAGTATAAAAAATATGTGGCTCATTACCAGTTAAGATTGGGTCAGAATATATACAACCTGACCATGCTCCTTTTATATCATAAAATTCTGAAGGTTCAATTGCAATTTTTTCTTCTTCCCATGAAATTAAATCTTTACTTGATAGATGTCCCCAATGAATTCTACCCCAATAGGGTCCATTTGCATTTTTTTGAAAAAACAGGTGATATTTATCATTATAATATAAAAGCCCATGAGGTTCATTGGTCCAATTGGCTCCTGGTATTGCGTGAAAAATTGGACGCTGAAGGTCATCTTGAAAACGAACTTTTGGAATAGTTAAATCCGCAAAATTTTCTGGCGCACATTTTAAAGAAGAAAAATCTTGTTCCCCAGAATAAATTCTATAATCATCTATTAATCCATTGACTGTATTTGTTCTAAATGGTCCTACCCATCTATCTTCATATGATTTCCCAATATATAAAATAGGAGATCCTACATCAATCTGCTTCCCATCAAAATATTTATATGCAGTTAATTTGTTGTTTTTATATAATTTTATAACATTCTCTCTAATACTCACTACAGCAGATAAATTTACCCACTCATACTTGGGGAATTTATCTGCTGCAAAACAACTTACTTTATTTCCATCAATAAAAACCTCAAATCCATATCGTCCATTACAATTTATCGTAAAAGCAAAACCTGATTCAGTTCCCAAATTTCCTGCAATACAAGTTTGAGAAATATCAGATCCATTTATATCCATCATTGGATAAGTTTCAAAAGCACACCAAATTGAAGAAGAAATAGCTTTAGTATTTAAATTTGTAACGTTAAATCTACCTTTTATAAAAGTAGAAAAGCCATCAAACCTTAAAGCGTTACCTTCAGCTCCAGGAATATTTTCTCGAATGACTTTTGAATTTTCCACTAAAAAAGTTCTGTTACTACAAATTTCCTTTACTGAAGTGAGGGTTTCATTTAGTTCCATTGGAAAATGCGCTACAATTTCAGGTTGGATTGGTAGAATAATACTATCTTCTGAAGATAAATATGATATTGCATTTGAAGTTAATCTTTCAATATTGGATTGATAAACATTTGATCTATCATTTTGATTCCATTCATAAGCCCCAACGCCAATACAAATACAATTTCCTAAATATTCACTATTAGGAAGGAATTCTACGATCCCTGCACAAGAATAATCTGTAACTTGCCCCCATGTAGCCAAGACTATAGCATCATTATCATTTTCAAATGCATCAACTAAATTCCCGCTATAACCATAAAGATTTAAATTCCACATTGAATTATGATCTTCTTTTAAACCAGGACCAAGTAAAGGTATCGTAGGATAGTCAAATTCATTAATTGTAGAAAGATTATAAAACAAAGAATGATTTGAATGATTATAAGTTAATCCAATATTTGGATTTATACTCCAAACATCCGCATTAAATTTTGCAGATCCATTATCGAAAATATTTGGTTTGCATTTAGTTCTGCCTATATGATATAAATATTGAGTTGCATGGGTAGTAAGTAAAAGATTTCCTCCTTTTTTATAAAAATTTATTATAGAGGAAAGAACTTCTTTATCCAACAAAATTAAAGGCAACGGTTCAGAAATATTTTCTTTATCAACATGAATCCATAAAACACTATACTGGTTTAAATCAATTAATTTATTTTTTATATCAAAAGCTGAAATAATATCTCCATTAGAATACATTGATTGAAACCAATTCATGGCGTCCAATTCATCATCATCTTGTTGATCAACTACAATAAATCCAATTTTCTTCTCTTTGGCATTGATCAAAAAACTATTAATAAAAAATGTTCCGAATAACAACAAAAATATTATATTTGTTTTCATTCTAACTGACTTATGTAATTTTAAAATCATATGTTTATAGAATTTAAATTTATTTATTAAGTACTCATCCTTCAAAGGAAAATTTTCAGCGCTTTCGGAAACAAAATTAGATGAAACAAATTCTCTTCACTATAAATTTTGATTCATTGTGATGTATTTTTGTTTCATTGAAAAAAATTTCAGTGTTTCTTCAAAAGAATTTTATTGGTCTTATTAAATGTTTAAAAGCATAGCTAATAGTATTTTGCAAAAAATATTTCCATTATTCTCCAAAAAAATGAATTTTTTCTCATACAGACAAAAAAATAGCAGAGGAAGAAAAAACCGGTCTTTCTTCCTCTGCCAAATTTCCTACTGGCGCCAAGATATGTTTCCTGAATTTTTTATTAAACTTTTTTCTTGCCAGCAGTCGTAGATTTTTTTGTTTTTGATGTTTTGGTCGTTTTAGTCGTTTTGGAGGTTTTTGTATTTTTTGCAGACTTTTCGGTCGAAGCTGTTTTCCTCGTATTTCCCTTTTTCCCTTTTTTATCTGTTCCGGCCTGTTCCTGAATCATTTCCATACATTGTTCAAAAGTTAAACCTGTAGGATCGACATTTTTAGGAATTTTATAGTTCTTTTTTTCAAAAGAAATGTAAGGCCCGAAGCGTCCGTTTAAAATTTGAATCTCTTTGTTTTCGCCTAAAGTTTTGATAGTTTTCTTCTGATCTTCCTCCCGTTTGCGTTGAATAATTTCTATGGCGCGTTCCAGTGAAATATTCAACGGATCTTCCCCTTTCGGTATGGAGTAGAACGAATTTCCCTGACGGATATAAGGACCAAAACGTCCAATGGCAACAGTCAGCGGTTTCCCTTCAAATTCTCCAACTTCACGCGGGAGTTTAAACAAATCGAGCGCTTCTTCGAGTGTAATGCTGTCGATGGACTGACCCGGACGCAGCGAAGCAAAAACAGGATTTTCAGCATCTTCGGCCGTTCCAATTTGAACATAAGGCCCATATCTTCCTATTTTAACCGTAACCGGTTTCCCTGTTTTGGGATCGGTACCCAACGTGCGACCGCCAACTTTTCGCTCGGTGGAAGTTAAGGTTTTTTCAACCGTTGGATGAAATTTTTTGTAAAACTTGTCGATAACTTGCGTCCAACCTACTTTTCCCGCGGCCACATTATCAAATTCCTTTTCCACATTGGCCGTGAAGTTATAACTCAGAATACCGGGAAAATATTCGATTAAAAAATCGTTGACCACTATACCGATATCAGTCGGAAATAATTTTGCTTTTTCGGCACCGGTAATTTCCGTAGCCGACTGATCGGAGATTTTTCCGTCAACAAGCTTCAGCACATTGTAAGTTCGCTTTTCGCCCGGACGGTTACCTTTTTCTATGTATTTTCGATTTTGAATAGTCGAAATAGTTGGAGCATACGTAGAAGGTCGCCCAATGCCCAATTCTTCGAGTTTTCGCACCAAACTTGCTTCCGTATATCGGGGCGGACGCTGGGTAAAACGTTCCTGAGCGAGAATTTCTTTTGGCAACAATTTCTCGCCCACATTAATGGCCGGTAAAATTTCCGATTTTTCGGAATCGGACTCATCATCTGTCGATTCGCTGTAAAGATGAAGAAAACCATCAAATAAAATCACTTCACCCGAAGCCACAAACTGGTAAGGCTGACCTTGCATTCCAATTTGAATGGTGGTTTTTTCAAATTCCGCATCCGCCATTTGTGAAGCCAGCGTACGTTTCCATATCAGGTCATACAATCGCTTTTCCTGGTCTGAACCATCAATTTCGTGAACATTCATATAAGTAGGACGAATCGCCTCATGAGCTTCCTGAGCGCCTTTGGTTTTTGTAACATAATGTCGCAATTTCCAATATTTTTTCCCCAACATGTTGGTAATTTCCGCTTCTGCCGCCTTCAGGGCAAAATCCGATAAGTTCACCGAATCGGTTCGCATATAGGTTATTTTTCCCGATTCGTAAAGATGCTGAGCTATCAACATGGTTTGAGAGACCGAAAAACCGAGTTTCCGTGCAGCTTCCTGCTGAAGAGTAGAAGTGGTAAAAGGCGGTGCGGGTGATCTTTTGGCCGGTTTGGTAGTAATGTTTTCCACCCGAAAAATTGCTTCCTTACATAGATTTAAAAAATTCAATGCTTCTTCTTTGGTGGAAAAACGCTGTTGAAGTTCTGCCTTTAATTCTACGGATCGACCATCTTTGTCTGTTGTACTGAAAATTGCCGTTACGCGATAAGACGATTCGGGAACAAACTGATTGATTTCTCTTTCGCGTTCCACAATCAGACGGACAGCTACCGACTGAACACGCCCTGCTGAAAGGGAAGGACGAATTTTTTTCCATAACAGCGGAGAAAGTTCAAAACCAACAATTCGGTCGAGAACACGACGCGCCTGCTGGGCATCTACCAAATTCAAATCCAAATCTCGCGGATGCTCAATGGCGTGAACAATGGCATCTTTTGTTATTTCATGAAATACAATTCTGCGTGTCTTTTCTTTTGGAAGTTTCAGTTCTTCCGACAAATGCCATGCAATAGCTTCTCCTTCGCGGTCTTCATCAGATGCCAGCCAAACCAACTCTGCCTGTTCAGTGGCTTTCTTTAATTCCGAAACCAGTTTTTTCTTGTCGGGTAAAACTTTGTATTGAGGCTGATAATTGTGTTCAAAATCAATACCAATGCCTTTTTCGGATAAATCACGAATATGTCCGTAACTTGAAACAACATGATATTCTTTTCCCAGAAATTTTTCGATAGTTTTGGCTTTGGCCGGAGATTCTACAATAACAAGGTTTTTTGGCATACTACAACTTTAATTTTAATAAGCGGTCTTTTAAAATTGCCTGCAAAGTAACAAAATTTGAAAGGTATCAGCCAAATTTTCAGATTATTATTTTTAAAATTTATAAAACGAAAACATAAAACGAACTGAAATATACAAAATGTTCACTTCATTGAATAAAAGGAAATAATCTAATTTAGTGGACAATTTTCACCTTTTTTTCTCTTTCCTGATTTACATATAAAAATCCGAACTTTCGGTAAAAATCATTATTTTTGTAATAAAGTTGCAATTAATTTATGCAGAAATACCTTGACATTCTCAAGCAATACTGGGGTTATTCTTCATTTCGACCATTACAGGATGAAATTATCGGTAGCATAGCTTCCGGAAACGACACGTTGGGACTTATGCCTACCGGCGGAGGAAAATCACTGACTTTTCAGGTGCCTGCCATGGCAATGGAGGGAGTTTGCGTGGTTGTTACGCCTTTGATAGCATTAATGAAAGATCAGGTAGAAAATTTGAAAAAAAGAGGAATTGCTGCTGCTGCCATTTTTTCAGGCATGTCGCACGACGAAATTCTGATGACGCTCGAAAATGCTTCACTTGGAGCCTACAAATTTCTTTATGTATCGCCCGAAAGACTTGCAACACGCATTTTTATCGAAAAAATAAAACAGACAAAAGTTTGTCTCATTGCTGTGGACGAATCGCACTGCATTTCTCAATGGGGTTACGACTTTCGACCTTCTTACCTGAAAATTGCCGAAATCAGAGCGTTTTTACCCAATGCACCCGTACTTGCACTTACGGCTACTGCCACTCCTGAAGTCGCCGAAGACATACAGAAACAACTACATTTCCCGGCATCCAACGTTTTCAAAAAAAGTTTTTATCGTTCCAATTTGGCTTATGTGGTTCGATATACCGAAGATAAAAATCAGTATTTGTTGAAAATTCTCAACAGTGTACCGGGCACTTCGGTAGTTTATGTGCGAAACAGAAAAAAAACAAAGGAAACAGCCGAGTTTCTTGTAAAAAACGGAATTGTAGCCGAACATTATCATGCAGGCCTCAACAACGTGAAAAAGGACGAAATTCAAACACGCTGGAAAAACGGGAAAACCCGCGTCATTGTTTCCACCAACGCTTTTGGCATGGGAATCGACAAAGCCGATGTACGGTCGGT
>DAOOVG010000024.1:0-25721 GCA_035369865.1 Paludibacteraceae bacterium
AAGATTTTTATCCGATGCGTCAAGCCAAATACGATCCCCTGTTTCTGCATCTTTCAATTTTATCAATCCTACATTGGGTATTTCTGTTTCTCGAATATCATAAATTTGTAAAGCAATTACATCATGTTTACGATTGGCAATGGTCAATTCATTTTCAAAATCTTCATCGATAAAATCAGAAATCAAAAAAGCGGTCGATCTTTTTTTAATGGCATTAGTAAAATAACGCAAAGCTGCAGCAATATTGGTTTTGTTACTTTCAGGTTCAAAATCAACCAATTCTCGAATAATATACAACACATGCTTTCGTCCCTTTTTAGGCGGAATAAATTTTTCTATTTTATCAGAAAAGAAAATGACCCCTATTTTATCGTGATTCTGTATGGTCGAAAAAGCCAGTGTTGCAGCTATTTCTGTAATAATATCCTTTTTCATTCTGGAAATGCTACCAAATTCACTACTACCTGAAACATCAATTAGTAACATTACCGTCAGTTCACGTTCTTCTTCAAAAATCTTAACATAAGGATGAGCAAAACGAGCTGTTACATTCCAATCTATATTTCTGATATCATCACCATATTGATATTCACGTACTTCTGAAAAGGTCATACCTCTACCTTTAAAAACAGAGTGATATGCTCCAGCAAATATATTTTGAGATAAACCTCGAGATTTAATCTCAATTCTGCGAACTTTTTTTATAATTTCACTTGTTTCCATAGAGTTTATCAATATAAACTAAAAACGTTAACTTCTGTTAGGTAAATCGTTGAAAATCAAGGCACTTCTATAGTATTTAAAATTTCTGTGATAATTTCTTCAGAAGTCATGTTATTAGCCTCGGCTTCATAACTCAAGCCAATTCGGTGACGCAGTACATCAAAGCAAACAGAACGAACATCTTCAGGAATGACGTAACCACGACGTTTGATAAAAGCGTAAGCTCTTGAAGCCAGAGCCAAGTTAATAGAAGCACGTGGTGAAGCTCCAAAAGCAATCATTTCTTTCAACGGATCAAGTCCATATTCCTGTGGATAACGAGTAGCAAAAACAATATCAATAATATAATGTTCAATTTTTTCATCAATATAAACTTGCCGAACAATATCACGAGCTTCAATAATATCTTTGGGTGATAAAATAGGATTGACGGAAGGCAGATTTTTTTCTAAATTTTCTCTGATAATCAATTTTTCCTCTTCTTTTTTTGGATAGTTAATCACTACTTTCAGCATAAATCTATCCACTTGAGCCTCAGGAAGAGGATAAGTTCCTTCCTGCTCGATAGGATTTTGGGTAGCCATTACCAGAAAAGGTTCTTCCAGCTTGAAAGTAGTTTCACCTATGGTTACTTGACGTTCTTGCATAGCTTCCAACAAAGCACTCTGTACTTTTGCCGGTGCACGGTTAATTTCATCTGCCAGAATCAAATTAGCAAAAATAGGACCTTTGCGAATGCTAAATTCTTCTTTCTTCTGACTGTAAATCATTGTCCCAATCACATCAGCAGGCAACAAGTCGGGTGTAAACTGGATACGATTAAAATCACCTTTTATTAAATCTGCTAAAGTTTTAATTGCCAATGTTTTAGCAAGACCAGGAACACCTTCTACCAATATATGCCCATCTGCCAACAAACCAATTAGCAAAGATTCAATAAGATGTTTTTGACCAACAATGACCTTGTTCATTCCCATGATCAAGGCATCCACAAAAGAACTTTCTCGTTCAATGCGTGCGTTAAGTTCACGAATATCAACAGGTTGTTCCATATTATTTAATTTGATTTGATAAAATATTTTTGTGGAACAAATATATTGCAATTTGAAACGTTAAAATCTTGATTTAATAACTATTAACCTGAATTTAGATAATTAAAGCATATCTTTCTCCTTTATAGGAAAGGTTTTGGAGTAACTTAAATATATTTAAAGAAAGTTTTTGAATGATGTTTTTTATTGGGTTTGAAATATTCTATTTTTGAAAACATCTTCGCCCCTATGGTCTTTTGAATTTTACAGGAAATATTTGCGGGAATAAGTGGAAAATACTACTTTTGCAAAGAAATTGGAGAGATGGCAGAGTGGTCGATTGCGGCGGTCTTGAAAACCGTTGAACTGAAAGGTTCCGGGGGTTCGAATCCCTCTCTCTCCGCAATAAACCTTAAATATCAATTAGTTATGAAAAAATTGTACATGAAAATGTACACAAAAGGTGATTTTTTTGCTTAGAATTTTACCTTTAATCCAAATTCATGACCGGTGCCATGATTGTTCACGTTGTATAAATATTTATACTCAATTCCTACATTTTTGTAAAGCACACCTCCATCAGCAAGTGGAAAAACAGGGAAACGTGTGAAGACAAAAGTTCACGTCCTCATTAGATCGTATATGCTTTTAAAAATGGAACAGTGGGATTTTTACATTCTGCCGACTTATCAACTTGACAATTACGAAAGAAGTCAACATTCGATTACATTGAATTCACTAAGAAAACTGATTGAACCTCATAAATACGCTGACTTAAAATATGAGATAGCTAAGGCATATGAAGCACAAAGAACTATGTGCAAACTTGAAGATTGACTCTTATCCCTAACTCAGATTAGTGATATAAAATTTTGTTAAAAAATAAAACAAAATATTCATTTTGCTAAAAAAACAAAGTAAAAAGTAGCATTGTATTTTAAATAATTTATCTTTGCATGAAAAATGATGAGTATACTTGATAGTTTAAAAATTATTTCTTCTAAGTGAGAAAAAAATTACATAAAATGATTTAAGAAGATAAAAGAGATTTTTTTTGAAAGTAATTTGCGCTAATTTTTTATAATGAATTTTTTCTCCCGTGAAAATTTTAAAGTTGAAAAGGAATCAACCTTTAGTAAGAAAAAAGAAGGAAAGCATTGTTTTTTGATACAGCTAAATAAAATCAATTTAGAAAAATAGGTTTTTTAGAATTTACAAAAAAATGCGAATAACAAATTAAATCATAGTAACAATAAAAAAAAATATATGAATAAATTTTTACTTGTTTTAAATGCTGTTTTATGTGTAGCAGTAATTGTGTTATTTATTTTATTTTTTAATTTAAAATCAAACAAAGAAGAAAGAAAAATAGTCACAACTACTGAAACTATACATACAAATCAATTACCCATTGCTTATGTAAATATAGATTCTTTATTACTTCATTATCAGTTTGCCAAAGATGCTAATGAAACTTTACTTAAAAAGCAGGAAGATTCTCGATTGACGATAAATATGAAAGCTCGGGAGCTTCAAAATGAAATGAATGAATTTCAAAAAAAATTGGAAAATAATGCTTTTTTAAGTCGTGAACGTGCTGAACAGGAACATACAAGATTATTGAAAAAGCAACAAGACCTACAAGAATTGGATGCTCAGTTATCACAAAAATTATTGGCGGAACAACAAAAAATGAGTGAACAATTGCGTGATAGCCTCAATGCTTTTTTAAAAGAATTTAATAAAAACAAAAAATATCATATTATTTTGAGTAATACTTTAAATGATAATATTTTGTATGCACTTGATGGATATGATATTACTTCAGAAGTTATTAAACAATTAAATCAGCGTTGCAACCAGCAAAAAAAATAATAAGAGGAAATCATTAAACTAACATTCATATTTTTTCGTTTAAAATTTCTCCTCTTTTTAAAGGAGAAATTTTTTTGTGAAAAATAAGGAAAAATTGAAGTAAAAAATTTTCTGATAACTTATATTTTCTTAAAGTAAATGCCTGATTTTTGCTAATTTTTTCAATTATTTTCCATTTTTTTTACGTACTGATATATTAAATTTGTGTTTTAAATAAAAATATTCTAATCAGATGTTGATACCTGAATATGTTTTTGAAGTAAGTTGGGAAGTCTGTAACAAAGTTGGAGGAATTTATACTGTATTGTCGACCCACGCTTCTACTTTACAAAAGAAATATAATGAGAAATTAATATTTATTGGTCCTGACTTGTGGCTTCAAAAAGAAAATCCACTTTTTGAAGAAGATCAAAATTTATATACTGATTGGAAATTTTTTCATCATAAACAGTACCATTTAGACATTAGAATTGGACGCTGGAATGTTCCTGGAAAACCATTAACTATATTGGTTGATTTTATGCCATTGATGCCCCAAAGGAATGAAATTTATGCACAAGTCTGGCTGAATACAGGAGTAAATTCACTTCCAGCTTATGGCGATTATTTTGAATGTTCAATGTTTGGATATGCTGCAGGGATGATTATTGAAAGTTATTACCGTTTCTTTCATTTAGAAAATCAACAGGAGGTAGTAGGTCATTTTCACGAATGGCAGACTTCTTTTGGTGTTTTTTATCTGAAACAGCATTTGCCTCAGATAGCAACTGTTTTTACTACTCATGCCACAACCGTTGGACGTTCTATCGCAACGAACAATAAACCTTTGTACGATTATTTAAATGAGTATAATGGGGATCAAATGTCTTATGAATTAAATGTGGTCTCAAAACATTCAGCAGAAAAAACTGCAGCTCATCTGGCAGACTGTTTTACTACGGTAAGTGAAATTACCGCTAAGGAATGTGCTCAGTTACTTGAAAAAAAACCTGATGTAATCACTCCTAACGGCTTTGAAGATGATTTTGTTCCTCCAAAAGAAACGTTTCAATTAAAAAGGCAGGAAGCTCGCAATATTTTATTAAAAGTATCCGAAACTTTATTGGGCTACAAGTTAAAAAAAGATATTTTATTTGTCTGTACTGCAGGACGTTATGAATTTAAAAACAAAGGGATTGATGTTTTTATTGAATCATTAAGACGTTTATTAGAATATTCAAATTTAAATAAAGAAATTGTAGCTTTCCTTATGATTCCTGCTCATATTTCAGGTCCTCGTGCAGATTTACTTTCGTGCTTAAAATATTCAATTTCTAAAATTACTTCTTGGAACCGATTTACGACTCATGAATTATATGATTATCAAAATGATAATATAATGTCCGCCATCCGGTGGTTTCATTTTACAAATCAGGCTTCTCAAAAAATAAAAGTGATTTTTGTGCCTTCTTATTTGAATGGCTTCGACGGTATTTTTAATAAATCCTATTACGACTTACTGATTGGGATGGACCTTACAATTTTCCCTTCATATTACGAACCATGGGGTTATACACCTCTGGAAAGTATTGCTTTTTCCGTTCCTACAATTACTACTGATGTTTCAGGTTTTGGACGATGGGTTGCTCAACAACCACAGGGAATTGAAAACGGGGTAGGAATTGTTCATCGTTCCGATTATAATCAGTATGAAGTAAGCCTTAATATTGCAGAACAAGTATCTCATTTTTCAGGTTATACAGAAGCACAAATTGAAATTATTAGGAAAAGAGCTGCTACTATTGCTGAAAAAGCTTTATGGGAAAATTTTATTCAATATTACTATGAAGCTTATGAAGTGTCTCTTACCCATAGAAATGATCGCTTATCCCCAAAAAGTTAATAAGATAATTTATTCTTTTAGTAAAAAATGATAAAATTAGAATTTCTTCTTAGAGATATCGATAATTTGATTATAAAAATATTTTGAAATGATTTTTAATCGTTACTTTTTATTAGTAATGTAAATGTTTGTAATAAATATTTGCTTTTTTTGTTATATTTTATTTAGGAGTTTATTACTCTTCTATTATTTTTGACAAAAAAATAATTTTTTGTTATTTAAAAATTCAATTGGAAGGAAAAATTGATTATGGAAATTAAAATGAATTCTGTTAACGAACCGATATGGAAAGATGTTCATGTTAAATCTTATCTTCCGGATGGTTTAAAAAAATTAGAAGAATTAGCTTACAATATATGCTGGGTATGGAAAAGTGATATACGTCACTTATTTCGTGAAATAGACATTGAAGCTTGGCAAGAGGCAGGATTTAATCCTGTTCAATTATTAAATAACTTGAGTTATGATAAATTGGTTGAAACAGAAAAAAATTCTGAATTTATCAACAAGCTTGACGTTCTTTATAATGATTTTAAAAATTATATGGGACAACCATTTTCACCAGATAAGCCCAGTGTGGCTTATTTCAGTATGGAATACGGTTTAACTGAAGTTTTAAAGCTTTATTCAGGAGGATTGGGAATATTAGCAGGAGATTACTTAAAAGAAGCAAGTGACTGTGGAGTTGATTTGACAGCTATTGGTTTATTATATCGTTATGGTTATTTTACGCAATCACTTTCCATTAATGGTGAACAAATTGAAATTTATGATCCACAAAACTTTAATTTATTACCAATAACTCAATTGAAGGATGAAAATAATCAACCTTTGTTAATTGAGGTTCCTTTTCCAGGACGAACTGTATATGCAAATTTATGGAAAATAGCCATCGGACGAATAAATCTATTTTTATTAGATACTGATAATGAACTTAATAGTCCTGAAGATAAAAGTATCACTTATCAACTTTATGGTGGTGATTGGGAAAATAGGTTAAAACAGGAAATCATGCTGGGCATTGGAGGAATTCTTGCTTTAAAAAAATTGGGCATTGAAAAAGACGTCTATCATTGTAACGAAGGACATGCAGCTTTAATCAATGTTCAACGTCTAATTGATTTGATCAATGACAAAAATCTTTCCTTCTATGAAGCTCTTGAAGTAGTTAGAAGCAGTTCTTTGTATACTGTACATACACCTGTACCTGCAGGTCACGATCGCTTTGATGAAGAAATGTTTTCCAAATACATGAAAATGTATGCAGAAAAATTAAAGATCAACTGGCAAGATTTTATGAATTTAGGACGTGAAAAACCTAATGATCCTAATGATAAATTTAGTATGAGTGTGTTTGCATGTTACACTTGCCAGGAAGTAAATGGTGTAAGTTGGTTACATGGAAAAGTTTCTCAAGAAATGTTTAGTCCTCTTTGGCCAGGGTATTTCCCAGAAGAATTACATGTAGGTTATGTAACAAACGGTGTACATTTGCCTACGTGGACCACCTCAGAATGGAAATCGGTATATGAAAAATATTTTGGACAAGAATTTTATGATGATCAATCGAATGTAAAAATATGGCAGGGAATATATGAAATCCCCGATCAGGTGATTTGGGATTCTCATTTAAAGATGAAAAAGAAATTAATTGATTTTATTCGCACCCAATTTCCTGAAAAATGGTTGAAAACGCAAGGTGATCCTTCTCGAATTATGAAAATATTGGATTCACTGAATCCAAATGCTTTGATTATTGGCTTTGGACGACGATTTGCAACTTATAAAAGAGCTCATTTGCTTTTTATGGATTTAGGGCGATTAGAAAAAATTGTTAATGATCCTCAACGTCCTGTTCAATTTATTTTTGCTGGAAAAGCTCATCCTGCGGATCAAGGTGGAAAGGACTTAATTAAAAGAATTGTTGAAATTTCGAGAATGCCTCAATTTTTAGGGAAAATTATCTTTCTCGAAAATTATGATATGCACATGGCAAAACGCTTGATTTCGGGAGTTGATATCTGGCTAAATACCCCCACCAGACCGTTAGAAGCTTCTGGAACTTCAGGGCAAAAGGCACAAATGAATGGTGTCCTTAATTTCTCTGTTCTGGATGGCTGGTGGATTGAAGGTTACGTAAAAGGTGCTGGTTGGGCTATTACTGAAAAACGTACTTATGAAAATGAACAATATCAAGATCAACTGGACGCTGCTACTATTTATAGCATGCTGGAAAATGAAATTATACCTTTGTATTTTGCCAAAAATGCAAAAGGAATTTCGCCAGAATGGATTCAATATATTAAAAACTCCATTGCTCTCATCACACCACGTTTTACTACCAAACGAATGATTGATAATTATATTGAACGTTTTTATTTAAAATTGAGCAATCGTTTGGCAACGTTGAAAAAAGATAACTATACAAAAGCAAAAGAACTGGCAGCTTGGAAATTAAAAATTGCTCAAGGTTGGGATAATATTGAAGTTGTATCAATGGATATACCTGAAAAGTTATTTCAAAATCCTCAAGTCAGCGATTTTTATCAAATGAATATTGTAATTGATGTAAAAAATATCAATGATAAAGGAATTAGCATTGAATTGGTAGTGACAAAAATGGATCAAAATCAAAAATATAAATTGTATGACGTGGAAGAATTTAAGCTAGTCAAAGCAGATGGTTCTACCTTGTATTATGCTCTTGATTATCGTTTAAATATGTCAGGAACTTTTAAATTTGGTTTTCGGATGTTTCCAAAAAACATGGATCTTCCTCACCGTCAAGATCTATGTTATGTTCGCTGGTTATAATACAATGAGTTCCTTCTTAAAACTTGATTTTTTTAATTGGTTTTTTATAACATTGAAGGAAAGTTGCCGGAGTGGTCGATCGGGACGGTCTCGAAAACCGTTGTACAGGTAACTGTACCGAGAGTTCGAATCTCTCACTTTCCGCTGTTTGCACGCAGATATTTTTCCAATGCTACGTGTATTACACGTTAAGGTAGCGAATTTTTTTAATTTCAAAAAGTTTTTCCGTTGAGTATTTCACAAAATATTTATCTTTGTCGTTGCCAAGACCAACTGCTATTATAATGTCCTTTAAATTAAAAAATTAAATGTAAATTATTAATTAAAATAAACCCTTCGGACTAAATTCATTTAAAGAGAACAAATTACAACAGTTTTTACGTTTCATTTGCCTTCATCTGTAGGTTTATTGAAAATTATTATTAAATTTGTACAGTAAAGTATTTTCTATATTTAATTTTTCCTATCCATACTCAAGAAATTATCAAGCTACGGAATAGTTGATTAATATATTATCATATTCATCTACTTTTCTATGTTAATGCTAAAAAATTAATCTATTGGGATAGGAAATTAATTTTATATATTTCAATCGAATGAATCAGCCATTAATAATAGGAATTACCGGAGGAATAGGTAGTGGAAAATCTACTTTAGCTCGGAAATTAAGAAGTCAAGGATACTTAGTGTATGATTGTGATAGAGAAGCTAAAAAATTACAAGATGAAAATCCTTTTGTTCGTCAGAAAATTCAAAATTTATTTGGTGAAGGCATATATGATGAAGAAAGATTAAGACGAAAGGAATTAGCTAAAATTGTTTTCAAAAATCCTGATTTATTGAAAAAATTAAATGAGATTGTTCATCCCTTTGTAAAAGAAGATTTTAAATCATGGATCAATCAACATTTTTCTGAAAAGTTTTTATTTATTGAATCTGCTATTTTGTTCGAAAGTAGTTTTAATGAGCTAGTTGATAAAATCATTTTAATGACAGCTTCAGAAGATGTAAGAATTAAAAGAGTCGTAAAGCGTGACGGAATTTCTATGGAAGAAGTAAAAGATCGAATTATGCGACAACTCCCTGATAGTGAAAAAATTCCATATGCTGACTATATTATTCATTCTGACGATGGAAAACCATTGTTAGAAAAAATGCAAATCATCTTGAATGATTTGCAAAAACAAATAAAAGCAGTTGAGAAAAGATAAAAAATTCTGAAAAATTTATTTCCACTAAAAGGAACTGAACCTTAAAGAAATTTTATTCTCTCATAACAAGTGAAATTATTTTCTCCTAAGAAATTTTATTCATTTTTATTGTGTTTTTTAATTGATCATTCAGTAGTGCAACTAAAATTCCTATACCTAATCCAATTAAAATACTCAATAATCCATATTTCATTCTTCCATTGATAGGATTAGGATTTACTACTAAACTAGAAGGAAATTCTATTGGCTGTTTGTAAGTTAACAATGCTGCTTCACATTCTGCTTTTACGTCGTGTAAATAAAGTAAATCAGAATAAAAAAGTTGTTTCCTTTGATCACCTATAATTAGTTTGTCGTTTGACCAGGATAACTGTTTTTCAGGTTCTTTGAAATAGGTCATTTTAGCTAAACTATCCAAACGTTGAATTTCTTTTTCTGAAATAGCAATCTTTTCTTTTAATTCCATTTTCTTCCCTTCACATTGTAAATTAATAATAGGATTACTATTTAAAAAATTAAGGAGAGCCTTTTGGACTATAGGAATTTGTGCTATGTTTTTTGTGGTTACTCTAAAATAAATTCTGTTTTGCATTCTTACATTTAAAGTATCGTCCAATGAATGTGAATTTTTAAAATCAACTTCATCTGGAGTATTATCATTGAGATAATCAATTACATAATATGAATTTATGGATACTATATTTTGGGTTATACTATCAGGTAAAGACAATTTAGTAGACAAAGAAGTCAATGTATTCTTAGAATTGACATTTTCCAATTGTTTTGCAACTTCTTTTACCGTTTGGGCATCAGGACCAAATAGATAAGCCATTGCTTCTGCATAATATTGTCGATTGCTCGGTCGAGCATAATATTGCCCGATAATTATACTGATGATAAGTATTACTAAAACTGAATATTTATCTTTATAACTTGTTTTAAAAAGATAATTAAACAGTTTTAAAATAGATTTTCCTACATTTTTTAGCCAATTATTAAACATTTTAATTAAATCAAGCAAATTGATTTCTTTTGAGTTTTTTTCTTCCATATTACTAATTTTTTAGTTTTTATCATTAATTTTCTGTATTGTGTGAACGATCGTCAAAATCAATATTGTTAAAATATTCTTCTTCATTTTCTTCTTCTTCCCATATTTTTTCGGGCTTTTGAGGTCCTTTTTTTCTATAAATAATTGATAAAACTATTCCTACCAATCCACCCGACAAATGTCCTTCCCACGAAATCGAATCATTTATTCCAAAAGGTAAAAGATACCAAATCATACTACCATAAATAAAAACCACAATTAATGAGATGGCTATAAGAGGTACGTACTTTCTAATTATCCCGCTAAAAAAAAGAAAAAAAGCCAAAGAATAAATTACACTGCTTATACCTATGTGCCAACTTTCACGTCCAATAAACCAAAGAAATAATCCGCTAAAAAGATAAGAATATATTAATATCTGCGATGCAATCACGTTATAAAAATAATAAAGGCAGCTTCCTAAAATAAAAAAAGATAAAATATTATTCAGTAAATGTCCCCAATTAGCATGGACAAATCCGTAAGTAAAGATTCCCCACAGGTTTTCTACACTGCGAGGATAAATTCCAGCTTTATAGTAATTCCAATTCATACCGTGTTCTAATAAGAAACCTAAAAGCATTAACACACAAATAATTAAAGGAATAAACATAGCATACAAAAAATGTTTCTTTTCAATTATCTTTTGGTCAGTGGACGCCATATTTGAATAAGATAATTTAATAACGTTTTTAAAATTTAAAAATTACATTTGTATTGGGATTTTCTAAAGGAAAGTTTTGTTTTTTGTAAAAAATAATTTCAAAAATAGTGATTTTAAATCATAAATTAATATCAAAAAAGTTTTTTAGTTAAAAAAAAATAAATTAAATTGCGAAACATCTATTTAATAAAAAAGTGATGCTGAAATTTAATTCTTTTAAATATCGCTCTTTCTATAAAAAATTAGTTAATTAAATAATTATAAACATGAAATATAATGAGTTATCTTAGTTTTGATAGATCTTTATTAATTAACCTTGAAAGGTCATTATCTAAAGAAATTCTTCGCACCAATCGAGCTGGTACTTATAATTGTACTACTCTTATTGATTGTAATACTCGTAAATATCATGGACAACTTGTTGTCCCGCTGCCAGAAATAGATGAATATAATCATGTACTTCTTTCTTCTTTGGATGAAACTGTGGTACAACATGGTATAGAATTTAATTTGGGAGTCCATAAATACGAAGGAAATAATTTTTATCCAAATGGTCATAAATATATTCGTCAATTTGATTGCGAAAAAATTCCAAGTACTATTTATCGGGTAGGAGGGGTGGTTTTAGCGAAAGAAAGATTGCTCGTATCGTTTGAACCTCGTGTATTATTTAAATATACATTGTTGGAAACTCATTCGCCAACTTTACTCAGATTTAAACCCTTTTTAGCCTTTCGAAGTGTTCATGAACTTACTCATCAAAACAATGTTGCAAATACCTCTTTTGAAGAAGTTCATAATGGTATTAAAATGTGCTTGTATGAAGGTTATCCATCATTATATATGCAATTTTCTAAAAAAAATATCTATCATCATTATCCTGATTGGTATAAAAACATTGAATATTTTAAAGAACAAGAAAGAGGTTTCGACTATAAAGAAGATTTATTGGTGCCCGGTAGTTTTGAATTACCTATAAAAAAAGGAGAATCTATTATTTTTTCTGTGGGTGTATCTGAAGTATCTACTTATCAATTGAAATTTCTCTGGGAAAAAGAATTAGAAAAACGACATCCACGTGTAGATATGTATAGTTGTTTGAAAAATTCAGCCCAACAATTTTATAAACGAGAAGGGGATAAAACATATTTACTTGCCGGCTATCCCTGGTTTGGCGCAAGAGCTCGAGATGAATTTGTAGCATTACCTGGTTGTACATTGAGTATCGGTCGAATGGATTATTTCAATGCTATTATTGAAACTGCAATTCCAGAATTACAACATTTTATGAATGGAAATCAAATTAAATTCAAATTACAGGAAATAGATGCTCCCGATGTATTATTGTGGTTTATTTGGACTATTCAGGAATATGCTAACCATGCTTCAATAAAGGAAGCTGCTCAAAGATTTGGGGAATTAATATATCAAATCATTGATTTTATACAAAAGCAAAAACATCCCAATTTGTTTTTACATAGCAATGGATTACTGTATGTAAATGGCGTTGATAAGCCTGCAACATGGATGAATGCAGTTGAAAATGGTCGTCCCATCACACCAAGAACAGGTTATGTGGTTGAAATTAATGCTTTATGGTACAATGCAATAAAATTTGCAGCTCAATTAAATCGAGAAAAGAATGAAAATACACAAGCTGATTTGCTTGATTATCAAGCTGAAATTATTCGAGGATCTTTTAATAAAACTTTCTGGAATGGCAGTTATCTTTATGATTTTGTAAATGAAAATTATTGCGACAAAGAAGTTCGTCCCAATATGATTTATGCAGTTGGACTTCCTTTTTCTCCCCTTGAAAAACACCAACAAAAAGCTGTTATTGATTTGGCTACTAAGGAATTACTTACTCCAAAAGGATTACGAAGTTTAAGTCCTAAAAGTGGATTTTATCGACCTGTTTATGTAGGAGGATTGTTGGAACGTAATAGAAACTATCATAACGGACCTGCCTGGCCATTTACATTTGGTACTTTTGCCAATGCTTATCTAAAAATTTATAAACAAAGTGGCAAATCTTTTATCGAGCGAATGATGATTGGTTTTGAAGCAGAAATGAAAGAATTATGTATTGGAACTTTATCTGAACTTTACGATGGTAATCCACCTTTTAAAGGACATGGAGGAATTTCTTTTGCAATGAATGTAGCAGAAGTGTTAAGGGTTTTGGAAATATTAAAAAATTATGATAACAACCAAACTTCTGAATAATTTATCAAAATTTTTTTCACTTTTTAGTATGTAAGAATCAATTATTTGACGTATGAAAGTATTAATGTTTGGTTGGGAATTTCCTCCTCATATTCTGGGTGGATTGGGAACAGCAAGTTATGGGTTGACAAAAGCCCTGGCAATGATGGGTGATATTGACATTACTTTTGTTATCCCTAAAAAACGAGGCGATGAAGATGAAAGTTTTTTAAAAATTATTGGAGCATGTTTTGTACCAATAGTATGGAAAGAAAACGATTGGAATTATGTAAATCAAAGAATTGGCTGGATAATGTCCCCCGATGAATATTTTAAATTAAGAAATGGCATTAAGTATGATTTCAGACGTATTTATACTGATGATCTTGGCTGTGTGGAATTCTCAGGTGCATATCCAAATAATTTAATCGAAGAAATATTCAATTATGAAGCAGTTGCAAGTGTGCTGGCTCATCAATTGGATTTTGATATCATTCATTCCCATGATTGGCTCACTTATCCAGCAGGTGTTTTTGCTAAACAAATCAGTGGAAAACCTCTTGTTATTCATGTACATGCTACTGAATTTGATAGAAGTCGGGGGCAAGTAAATCCTGTGGTTTATGATATTGAAAAACGAGGAATGGATATGGCTGATCATATAATTACGGTGAGTAATTTAACGCGAAATATTGTTATTGAAAAATACCATCAGGACCCTCGTAAGATAACAACTGTTCATAATGCTGTTGAACCCCTTCCAGATGCCGATTCTTATGTAAAAACAATTCGTAGGGATAAAATTGTAACTTTTTTGGGGAGAATCACTATGCAAAAAGGACCTGAATATTTTGTGGAAGCTGCTCAACGAGTAATCAGTAAAACGAAAAATGTACGATTTGTAATGGCTGGTAATGGAGATATGATGTATTCAATGATTGATTTGGTTGCTAAACAACGTATCGCTGATAGATTTCATTTTACTGGGTTCTTAGTAGGACGTCAAGTTTATCAAATGTTGGCTGATAGTGATGTTTATATAATGCCCTCTGTATCTGAACCTTTTGGAATTTCACCACTGGAAGCAATGCAAGTAGGAACACCTACTATTATTTCAAAACAGTCTGGTTGTGCAGAAATACTAACTCATACTATAAAAATTGATTATTGGGATATAGATGGAATGGCGGATGCTATTTATGCCATTGTTAGAAGTCCTGCCATGTATAAAAGTTTACATGAATTAGGAAAAATGGAAGTAAGTAATATTAAATGGGAAAATGCTGCTCAAAAAGTGAAAACTATTTATGAAAATTTATTGAAAAAATAATTGAGTAAAATAAAAAAAATTATGAAAAATATATGTTTTTATTTTGAAATTCATCGACCTGTTCGCTTGAAAAGATACCGTTTTTTTGATATTGGGAATGATCATTATTATTATGATGATTTCCAGAATGAAGATCATATTCGCTTTTTAGCTGAGCAGTCTTATTTACCTGCTAATAAAGCTATTTATGAAATGATTAGAAATTCTAATGGTAAGTTTCGCTGTGCTTATTCATTTAGTGGTATTGCTTTGGAACAATTAGAACAATATGCACCTGAAGTGATTGATAGTTTTATTGAACTGGCTAAAACCGATTGTGTTGAATTTTTGGCTGAAACGTATGCTCATTCTTTAGCTTCCATTTATGATTATAACGAATTTGAGCAAGAAGTAAAAATGCAGGTTGATAAAATTGAGTCTCTTTTTGGGAAAAAACCCACAGCATTTCGGAATTCTGAACTTATTTATTCTGATGAAATTGGAGAAAAAATTTATCAATTAGGATTTAAAACAATTTTAATTGATGAAGTTAGTCATGTATTAGGTTGGAAAAGCCCTAATTTTATATATAGCCATCCCTCTATTCAACGGTTAAAATTGTTGGTCAGAAATTTTGGTTTAAGCGATGATATTGCTTTTCGTTTTTCAAATCCTTCCTGGCAAGGTTATCCTTTGACTGCCGATAAATTTATTGGTTGGATTAATAACTTCCCTGAAAATGAAAAAATTATCAATATTTGGATGGGTTACGAAGCTTTTGGTGTATTTCAGCCTAATCATACTGGTATTTTTGATTTTTTAAAAGCATTACCATATTATGCCTTGTTAAATAATATTGGTTTTATTTTACCTTCAGAAGCTGCAAAAAAAATGGATGCTGTTAATATTCTTTCTTCACCAGAGCCCATTAGCTGGTCAGGACTTGAAAAAGATATCAGTGTTTGGAATGGTAATGATTTACAGCAAGAAGCACTGAATAAACTTTATGCTGTAGGAGAAAGAGTACGATTATGTGATGATAGAACTCTTCGTCACGACTGGTTAAGATTGCAATCAACTGATCATTTTCGTTATATGAGTCATAAAGATTCGTTTGGTACTTATTACGAATCGCCTTATGATGCTTTTATCAATTATATGAATATTTTAGCGGATTTTCTTGATCGAGTTGATCAACAGTATCCTACTACGATAGAAAATGAAGAATTAAATGCTCTTTTAAAAACTATTGCTAACCTTGAAAAAGAAGTGGAAAAATTGCAAGCAGAACTCAAACGATTACGAGCTCGAAAAAAAATCATAGAATAATTTTCTAATAAAAGACAATAAATGCCAATAAATCAATGTAACAAACAATAGAATAGGAATGATTCACAATTTCTCTCAAAGTAAACTTTATGAAAACGAACAAATAAAAAGAGCAGATAAATTTTATCGTGATATTTTACATGTGTCTGATATTAAACGTTTTAATTATCAATTCTCTGAAGAAAGGAAAATGCAACGTCAAGATATTGATTTGATACTAACTTATCAAAATAAGTCATATAAAGTTTCTGAAAAATTCAGATCTAAAGATTTTGGCGATTTGTACCTTGAAATTTATAGTAAATATCCCAACGTTTTAGGTTGGCTTCGTGAAGGAGTTTCAGATTATCTCATGTACTTTACCCCAGAAAACGTTTATTGCATTGATGACCATTCGTTAAAAAATTTTTATATAGAAAAATTGTCACCATTGCTTTCTTCTTTATGGTTTGAAAGTATAAACGATTCAGTTAAAACAATTTTCAATAAAAAAATTTATATTGATAAAATTCCATATGTTATTTCGATAATCAAAGCCCTTAATGAAACTTCAGAAGGAGACAAATGGATAACAATGGGTATAACGATCCCATTTAATATGCTTAAAATCAATGGAGTAAAATTTTTAAAATTTTTATTCCAATAATTTTTTCTCTTTTTGTTTTGGCTTATATTTATAACAAAAAATATTCAGCTATTGATTTCTTTTATTTTCATTTGCTTCTTCTTTTTGATTTTTATAATTTTGCTTCCTCATTAAATGTACTTTCAATAAAGTATTGTGATAGAAATTATTCCGGCTATTGATATTATTAGTGGTAAATGTGTCCGGTTATCTCAAGGTGATTATGAACAAGTTAAAATTTATGACGAAAATCCCCTTGATGTAGCTAAACGATTTGTTGATACAGGTTTTCGGCGTTTGCATTTAGTAGATTTGGAAGGAGCTAAAGCTCAACATATTGTGAATTATCGAGTTTTAGAAAAAATAAAATCTTCTACACCATTAATTGTTGATTTTGGCGGTGGACTTAAAACAAATGAAGATGTCCGTATTGCTTTTGAATGTGGTGCTGATATGATAACAGTTGGTAGTGTGGCAGTTAAAAATCCTGAAATATTTGTTCAATGGATTTTACAATACGGAGCAGAAAAAATAATTTTAAGTGCTGATGTAAGAAACAATAAAATAGCTGTGTCGGGCTGGACAGAAAATACTGAAATTGAATTAATACCTTTTATTCACCATTATTTTCAAAAAGGAATTCAAAAAGTTTTATGCACCGACATAGGCAAAGATGGAATGATGGAAGGAACTGCCATTGAGCTTTATAAAAAAATTATGGAAGAAATATCTTCTTTGTATTTAATTGCAAGCGGAGGTGTAAGTTCTATTCATGATATTGAAAACTTAGAAGAAATTAAAGTTCCTGCTGTTGTGGTGGGGAAAGCTCTATATGAAGGGAAAATAAAACTTAATGAATTTTATAAATATTTATAAATTATTGCTTTATCATATTAATTTGCCATTTATTCTTTATAAAAAAGTATTTAAAAAATCTTTCCAATTAACTCAAATTACTTTTTAATTTTTACAGAATATGTTAAAAGAAATTGTCTCCATTTCAGGTAAACCTGGTTTGTACAAAATGATTTCGCAAGGGAAAAATATTGTAGTGGTAGAATCTTTAATCGATGGAAAACGAATTCCTGCTTTTACAAAAGATAAAATTGTGTCATTGAAAGATATTTCAATTTTTACTGATTCAAAGGAAATTCCTTTGGGTGAAGTTCTTGAAAAAATAAAAGTAAAAGAAAATGGAAATCTTTGTTCCATTCCATCGAAATCAGATAATGATATACTTCGAAATTATATGGCTGAAATTGTTCCAGACTATGATCGGAACCGAGTTTATCCCAATGATATTCGAAAGATTATTTATTGGTATAACATTTTGATTGATAAACAAATAACTGATTTTATTGAAACTTCACAAGAAGAGAATAAAAAACCAGAAAACGAAGAAGAACCCAACATTGAAAAATAAGTTGAATGAACGTTCAATCAATTTGTGAAATTATTGAAGAATTTGCACCTTTGGCTTTGCAGGAAAGCTATGATAATGCTGGTTTGCTGATTGGTGATCCCCAAATGGAGGTTAAAGGAATTTTGATTTGTATTGATATTACTCGCGATATTTTAGAAGAAGCCATTCAAAAAAAATGCAATTTTATTTTATCACATCATCCTTTAATATTTAAGCCACTTTTACGGATTATTGAGCAAAACAATGTTCAGAAATGTACTGCAATTGCTATTAAAAATAATCTGGCTATTTATGCTGCCCATACCAATTTAGACAATGTATGGCAAGGTGTAAATTTTAAAATTGCAGAAAAAATTCAACTACAAAATATACAGGTTCTTCGCCCTATGGCTCATAGATTGCTAAAATTGGTAACTTTTGTTCCAAAATCCTATTCAGCAAATGTTAGAAACGCTTTGTTTGAAGCAGGTGCAGGCACAATAGGGAATTATAATTGTTGTAGTTTCAATAGTGAAGGTACAGGTACTTTTATGGCAAACGAGCAAGCCAATCCTTTCATAGGAGAAATTAATAAATTGCATACTGAACCTGAAATACGAATGGAAATGATACTTCCTGATTATTTGAAAAATCGCGTGCAAGCTGCTTTGTTAAAAGTACATCCTTACGAAGAACCTGCGTATGATTTTATTCCACTTGAAAATGAGTGGAATAGAGTAGGAGCGGGTGTCATTGGCAATTTACCTTCACCACAAGAAGAATTGGATTTTTTAAGAGAAATCAAAGTAATTTTTAATAATCCAGTTATAAAATACACCAAATTATTGGGAAAAAAAATTTCAAAAATAGCTATTTGCGGGGGAGCGGGTAGTTCATTTTTGTCGGATGCCATTCAAAAACAGGCAGATGTGTATATTTCAAGCGATTTTAAATACCATGACTTTTTCCTCGCAGAAGATAAAATCCTTATTGCTGATATTGGACATTTTGAAAGTGAGCAATTTACAAAAGAAATTTTTTATGAAATAATTACAAAAAAAATTCCTAACTTTGCTGTCCAAATTTCAGATATCAATACCAATCCTGTTAATTATTTATAAATGTATGGCAACACAAACACAACAAAAAATAGAAAACGAAATCAGTATTGAAGATAAATTAAAATCTCTTTATGAGCTTCAGAAAGTTTATTCTAAAATTGATGAAATAAGAAGTTTAAGAGAAGAACTTCCCCTTGAAGTCCAAGATTTAGAAGACGAGATTGTTGGATTAAATACTCGTTTGGAAAATTATCAAAAGGAAATTACTGAAATAGAAGCTGCTATAGTGGCCAAGAAAAACGAAATTCAACAGGCAAATGCTAAAATTGCCAAATATAAAGAGCAGCAAGATAATGTTAGAAATAATCGCGAATATGAAAATCTTTCAAAAGAAATTGAATATCAGACTTTAGAGATTGAATTATGCGAAAAACGTATTCGGGAATATACAGCAGTTTTAGAAAACATACGAGCTGAACAAAAAAAGACAATGGAAATTTTAGCAGAAAAAAAACTTGATTTGGATCAAAAAAAGGGTGAATTAAACGAAATAATTTCGGAAACCAAGCAAGAAGAAGAAAAATTGAGGGAACAAATTAAGTTGATTGAAGCTAAAATAGATCCTCGATTATTGTCAGCTTTTAAACGAATTAGAAAAAGTAGCCGAAATGGTCTTGCAGTAGTTTCTGTACAAAGAGATGCTTGTGGCGGGTGTTTTAATAAAATACCACCTCAAAGACAATTAGATATACGATCACGCAAAAAAGTTATTGTATGTGAATACTGTGGACGTATATTAGTCGATCCAGAATTAGCTGGCTTAGATATTCAAAAAAATACAGAATCTATTTGATTTTTTAAATCATTGTTTTTAATTGATTTTAGGCTTCCTTCTCTTTCCGAGGAGAGGGAAGCCTTTTTTAATTCTAAAATGGGCGTATAGGTCAAAAAGTAGGCTATTTTTTAATATTTTCTTCTATAGCTCAAAAATTAACGTAATTCAATGTTTGATTTTATTTCTTATTTTTTTATTTCAAAATCCTTATTATAATCTTTGACTTATATTTCTTACAATAAATATTTTTTAAATCCTACCTTTTAAAAATTATCAATATTTTTTCCATTCACAACAAATTATTTTATAACCCTCTTTAAAATTTACATTAAAATTTACATCAATTGTTTATTTTACAAATGTAATCAGTTAAACTTTGTTAATTGCCATACTTTTGTAACACAATAAAATTACAAATATAAATATAGTTTACAAAAATAAATTCATATATGTATAAAATTTTATTTGTATATTTATTAGTCATATTTTATTTAAAACCAGCCAATTAAACTTTAATTTTCAAAGTTTTAATTTAACAAAAAGATTAATATAAAGATTACAATTATTTTTTTGTTGATATATGTAATTATTTTATAGTTATTATTTTAATAACCAAATAATTAATACATTTTTCTTCATTAAATACTATAATCATAATACCGTTTCAATGTATTTGAGCTAAACTTTTATCATAGGTTATTTTAAGATTATTGATAGGTAAAAAATAATAATAGTTTACATTTCACAAATGTAAACTTAAAGTAATCAAATTACATTTGTGAACAATTTGTTTTTGTGAATTAATTTACATATTATTGTAATTTAATTTTTAATTCAAATTTTCTTTCATTTTTGAGAAATTATGGAAATAAAAGAAAGAATTGCCAAAATAATGCAAAAAGAAGGCATGAATGCCGGACAATTTGCCTCTGAAATTGGTATCCAGAGTTCTACCTTATCTCATATTTTAAAAGGTAGAAATAATCCCAGTTTGGATGTTCTAAAAAAAATTTTGAATCGTTTTGAAAATATTAATTCCGATTGGCTTATTCTGGGTGTTGGTCCTATGTATAGGATCGCCAAACAATCGAATGCTCCTAGTTTGTTCGATGAAGAAGAAATAGAAAATTTTAAACCTACCTCAACTACACTTAATTATGAAGAAAAAAATTTAAATGTAAATTCCCTCCCTCATAAAACGAAAAGTGAACTTGATAAATCTTCATTGAACAAGTCATTTGACGCTGTGGAACAAAACATAAAAACTTTACAGAAAGAAGAAAAATTGATTAAAAAAATTATTGTCTATTTTAGTGATAATACCTTTCAAGAATTTGAATCAAAAGAAACTTAATCATTACCTATTTAAACTTATTTGTTCTAAAAAACAATTCAACACTCCTTTTGTCAATTGAATTTTAATCTCTAAATTTGTAGTCAATTATAATCGAATATGCTCTTTTTAAATTGATTTCTTAAATTATCAAGTATAATAATGACAAAATGCATACTTGACTTTAGAGTAAGAAAAAACATCCATCTAACAACAGAACATTCCCTGTTAATTCTTTCTATTGATCAACCACTTCCAGAGATTTTGCCTGGACAATTTGCTCAAGTAAGAATTGATAATTCTCCCGTATTTTTACGCCGTCCTTTTTCCATTCATTATGTTGATAAGAAAAAAAATGAATTATGGTTATTAATTCAAGTGGTAGGAGAAGGAAGCAGAAAACTTTATAATATACAAAAAAATGAAATTTTAAATTTAATATTACCATTGGGCAATTCTTTTAGCTTTCCAAAAAATCAAAAAGATAAAATTTTAGTTATTGGAGGCGGAACAGGCATAGCCCCTTTGCTTTTTTTGGGTGATTATTTATATAAAAATGGTTTTTCCCCAGATTTTTTATTTGGAGCTCGAAATAAAAACTATTTAATTCCTTTTAAAAAATTTGAAACTTACGGAAATGTCTTTATTACTACCGAAGATGGTTCAATGGGAGAAAAAGGTTTGGTAACTCACCATTCTATTTTAAAAAATTATTTTGATATGATTTATTGCTGTGGTCCTACACCCATGATGAAAGCTGTAGCTTCCTATGCTGAAAAAAACAATATTTCTTGTGAAGTATCTTTAGAAAACACGATGGCTTGCGGATTTGGAGTTTGTTTATGTTGCGTAACAGATACCACCGAGGGAAGAGTTTGTGTTTGTACAGAAGGTCCCGTTTTTAATATTACAAAACTAAAATGGTAAAACTAAATGTCGATATAGGAAAATTACAGTTGAAAAATCCTGTAATGACAGCCTCAGGTACTTTTGGCTATGGAATTGAGTATGCAGACTTCCTTGATTTATCACGAATAGGTAGTATTATTGTAAAAAGTATTACACTTCGCAACAGAGAAGGGAATCCATATCCTCGCATGAAAGAAACTGTTTCAGGCATGTTAAATGCTGTAGGACTGCAAAATAAGGGAGTAAAGTATTTTGTCGAAAATATTTATCCTCTTTTGAAAAATATAGATACGCATATTATTGCCAACATTGCAGGTTCAACCATTGAAGAATACGTTCAAATTGCTGAAATATTGAATGAGTTTGATAAAATTTCTGCCTTAGAATTGAATATTTCATGTCCAAATGTGAAGGAAGGAGGAATGCTTTTTGGAAACTCATCAATAGCTGCTAATCAAGTAGTTACAGCAGTGCGAAGGGTATACAGTAAAGAACTAATTGTAAAGCTTTCGCCAAATGTAACGAGTATTTCAGAGATAGCAATTGCCGTAGAAAATGCAGGTGCTGATGCCATTTCATTAATTAACACATTGGTAGGAATGGCAATTGATATAGAAACCAGAAAACCTTGCCTTTCTACCATTACGGGAGGATTGTCCGGTCCTGCAATCAAACCTGTAGCTCTACGAATGGTTTGGGAAACAGCTCATGCCGTTAAAATCCCGATTATTGGTATTGGAGGAATTATGAATGCTGCCGATGCTATTGAATTTTTATTGGCTGGAGCTACTGCAATAGAAGTAGGAACGGCTAATTTTATTGATCCAACAGTGACCATTAAAATAATTGAGGGAATTGAACAATATTTGATTCAACATGGCTTTGATAATATTTATGAAATTATTGGGGCAATGGAAAACGAATAAAAAATCTATTTTTATTGTCTATTTAATTCAATAAATGTTTTATAATCAGGTATTTCTCTTGAAATCTCAAACTGCGAATTTTTTACATTAACTTTACAAAAAAAATGTTCTATTCCATTGCTTATGATAAAAAAATTTACATTTAATTTTACATTATAAACAGCCACTTGATCAAAAACTAATTGAGAGATAGTTATTTGTGGAGCTTTAAATTCTAATATCAAGGCAGGTTCAGCATATTCATTATAAAAAATAGCATCACAACGTTTTTTCATTCCATTCCAAACAATTTCTTCTTCAACAGATAAACGACTGGCAGGAAAATGTTTTTCTTCAGTAAAAAAACGAATAAAATTTTGTCTTACCCATTCTTCAGGAGTGAGTTTTACAAATTTTTTTCGGATATTATCAAATATCCAGTAAGTATCTCGTTCCTTTTTTAATCGAAAATTATAAGTTGGTAAATTTAATTGTAACATTTTTTTGTAATTTTGCTCTATATCTCGATCTATTTCCTACCAGAAATAAAATACGAATATACAAAAAGGTACCAAAAAACAACACAAGATGAAAACGAAAAAAGAAATAGTAGAAAACTGGTTACCCCGATATACAAAACGACCATTGGAAGATTTTACCAATCATATTTTGCTGGTAAATTTCAATCTTTATCTGGAATTGTTTGCCAACTATTATCAAGTTCCTATTATTGGGAAAAATGGAAATATGCCCAATGCATCAGCAAATGGCATAACGATAATTAATTTTGGTTTGGGCAGTCCAAATGCGGCTCTTATTATGGATATTTTGTCGGCAGTACAACCAAAAGCTGTTTTGTTTTTAGGTAAATGTGGTGGTTTAAGAGATAAAAATAAAGAAGGCGATTATATTTTACCCATTGCTGCTATTCGAGGTGAAGGTACTTCAAACGATTATTTTCCGCCAGAAATTCCAGCCTTGCCTGCTTTTAGTCTTCAGCGTGCGGTTTCTTCCAATATTCGTGATTTTGGGAAAGATTACTGGACAGGAACCGTTTACACAACTAATAGAAGAGTATGGGAACATGATGAGAAATTTAAAGAATATCTTCGTTCTACCAAAGCTATGGCAATTGACATGGAAACGGCGACGTTGTTCTCCTCAGGATTTTATAATGGAATTCCAACAGGAGCTTTATTGTTAGTTTCCGATATGCCTATGCATGAAGAAGGGATAAAAACCATTGAAAGCGATAACAGAGTGAATGCCAATTATGTAGAAGAACATTTGAAGATTGGCATTGCTTCATTAGTTTCCTTGATTACCAATAGTCGAACGGTAAAACATTTAAGATTTGAATAAAATAATAACTGTTAAAATGGCCAAACAAAATCTTATTTATGCAGATATTTTAAGGGATTTACAACAAAAAATTTATTATCCTGTTTATTTTTTAGTGGGTGAAGAGCCTTATTATATTGATTTGATATCAGATTATATTCAAAACAATATTTTAACTGAAACAGAAAAAGATTTTGACCAGACTATTTTTTACGGGAAAGATGTGGATATTCCTACTGTTATCAATGCTGCCAAGCGATTTCCAATGGTAGCAAAACATCAAGTGTTGATTGTAAAAGAAGCTCAACTGATTGATGCCGATGAATGGGAAAAATTGAGTTATTATTTGAAAAATCCTTTAAAATCAACCATTTTAGTTTTTTGTTATAAATATGGTACCCCTGACAAACGAAAAAAATGGTTTCAAGATATATCACGTACTGGGGTAGTTTTTGAATCTAAAAAACTTTATGAAAATCAAGTGGGTCCGTGGATACGTTCTTATTTAAAATCTCAAAATATTTCTATTACCGAAAAAGCAATAAATATGCTGGTTGAATTTTTAGGGAATGATTTAAGTAAAATTATGAATGCTCTTGAAAAGCTTTTGATAAATCGGAATGATAATTTTAAAGAAATTACGCCTGAACTTGTGGAAAAATATATAGGTATTAGTAAAGATTACAATGTTTTTGAGCTTCAATCAGCCATCATTGATAAAAATATTTTAAAGGCAAATAGGATTATACGTTATTTTGGAGATAACAAAAAAGCAAATCCGTTGCCATTTGTCTTAATTCAATTGTTCAATTTTTTTAATAATTTATTGCTGTATTATTATTTAAAAGATAAAAGTGAGAAAACAGTTGCTTTAGAACTTAAAATCAATCCTTATTTTGTAAAAGATTATGTAAAAGCAGCATCTAATTTTACACCAAAAAAAACCATTCAAATTATTTCCGATATAAGGCAAACAGATGCCAGGAGCAAAGGCGTTGATCAGACTACAATAGAAGAGGTAGAATTATTAAAAGAATTAATTTTCAAAATTTTACATTAGACATTAATTTTATTTTTGATTCTCCGCAAAACTACCTATGATTAGAAATTATCTGATTAAAATACTGAATTTAGGGAAACTGCAGAACCTCGCTTCAAAAATAGAAAATGAAGA
>DAOOVG010000025.1:0-25671 GCA_035369865.1 Paludibacteraceae bacterium
CTACTCTTTTGAAAAAATTAGAACTACCTATTACGTAAATTTTGCGAAGTTAGGGCTTGATAAAAGCAAAGTGATACTAATGACTCAGGATGAAGGAAGATTTGGGAGAGTAAATATTCCAAGAAATTGTTTAGCACCCAAGCAGGTTCGTCCTCTGGTTGCTAAACAAGTAGTAAGAGAAAGTTTTTATGTTTATGCAGGAATATGTCCGAAGTGAGGTCGCATTAGCTCTTTAATATTACCCTATGCCAATACGGAAATGATGAATTTTTAGAAAATGTATCAGAGGAGTATAAGGAATTTGAAATTATCATGCAGTTAGATGGAGCAGGCTGGCATAAAGCAAAAGGTTTAAAGATTCCGTCAAATATACATTTCATACAACAACCTCCTTACAGTCCTGAAGTCAATCCAACAGAACATCTTTGGGATGAGATAAGAGAAAAGCATTTACACAACAAGATATTTGATTCTTTAGCGGAAACAATGGAAGTAGTTTGCAGAGGAATAAACGAATTAAATGAAAAACCTGATAACCTCAACATTTTTGTTCAGGTTGGTTTTTTGATTGCTCCCAATTTATTTCTATACCTATTTCTAATTCCTTTTTAGTTTAATATTTTCGCAGAGTGAAAATAAAATTTAATCCGCCTGTAGGTAAGTTTTTCGCAGAAATATTGCCATTGTGAAATAAAATAGCATTTTTTACAATGGAAAGTCCCAAGCCTGTGCCGCCAGCTTTGCGGCTTCGTCCTTTGTCAATTCGATAAAAACGCTCAAATAAACGACTCAAATGTTTTTCTTCAACACCTTTGCCATTGTCTGAAAACGAAAAATAATAGAACTGGTCGTCTTCACGATAACAATTGATATCGATCGTAATATTTTCTCCGCCATAAGCCAGCGCATTATCCATTAAATTGCGGAAAATTGAATAAAGCAATGAACTGTTACCATTGATTTTCAGACCTTCATGATAATTTTTCAAAACCTTATATTTTTTTTGTTCAATCTGTAAATGAACGTCATTTAAAACATCGTCAATGATAGCGGAAAGAGAACATTCTTCTTTTTCAAACAGTTGATCAGCTTCGTCCAACTTGCTTAGCATGGAAATGTCTTGAAGCAAAGCACTCAATCGTTGAGCTTGTTGATAAGTTCGCTCGATGAAAAATTTTTGTCGTTGCAGATTTAATTTTGGGTTGTCAATAATGCTTTCCATATAGCCCAAAATGCTGCTTACCGGTGTTTTTAATTCGTGGGAAATGTTCTGCGTCAACTGATGTTTTAAATTGTTTTCTCTCTCCTGTGTTGAAATGTCTTTAATAGAAATTTCAAAAGTATCATCCTGAAAAACAATGCACTGAATTTCAAAAATTCGTCCACCTTTTTCAATAATGAATCGTTTACGATTCACCTCATTTTTTGTTAAATTTTCATCAATAAATTCACTAATGTCTTTAAATTCAGGTATTTTGAAAATTTGTTCCGATGTCGTACAAGGTTCGTCTGACAATAAATTGGCATATTGAATAAAATGCGTATTAGCCAAAATTTCTTTCTTTTCAGCAGAAAAAATTCCCAGACCTTCCTGAAAAATTTGTGAATGTTTAAATAATTTGTCGCGTTCTTGACTGGCTTCTTCTTTCGATTTCAGCATTTTTTTATAAATCTGAACAAAATTATTGCCTATTTCGCCCAATTCATCATTTGGGAAAGTAATTTCTGTATCCAGCAACTCGTTTTGTTCTACTTTTTGAGTAAAATTATGCAGTTGCTCAATTGATCTGGAAAAATTTTTGGCAATAAAATATAAGGCTATTGTTCCAATCAAAAACAAGAAGCCCATAAAATATAAAAAAGTTGTGTTGGCTTTCAGTGCTGTAAACAAGTTAACGCTATAAGGCAATGCACAACGGATATAATATTGTGGAAAATGTTGAGCCAAATAATAATAATCTTTGCCAGTGGAATGTGAATGCCTCATTGCTTCACCAAGACCTGATTTGCGAGCCATCATGATTTCTGGACGATGCAAATGGTTTTCCAGTACCGTTCCTTCACGAATAGAAGAATCATACAAAACATTTCCCATAGTATCGATAACCGTAATTCGCAAAGTGCTGTCAGGGAAGATTTTGATAAAATGATTCAAACCATTCCACGTGAGACCTTTTGTTTGAATGTAATGATTAACCATCTGATTATAAATGGATAACTGATGATTCAGTTGCTCCACTTTGAAACTTTTTTCCCGTTGATATTGGAAATAAGTGGCACACAACAACATTAGGAAAAAAAGTCCGAAAAAATAAACAAAAAGTTTTTTTCTTAATTTCATTGATTTTGTTCCCCGTTTGAGGAAATTTATTTTTAAAATTGAATAACTGATTTTCACTATTATTCTTCGAAACAATATCCATAACCCAGACGCGTTATGATATTTTTTCCGTAAGTCCCAATTTTCTTTCTTATTCGGGTAATGTTTACATCAATAGTTCTGTCCAGCACATAAACGTCGTTGCCCCAAATACGGGAAAGAATTTCTTCACGGGTGAACACACGATTTCTATTTTCCAATAACAATTTCAGCAGTTCAAATTCTTTTTTGGTAAAAGGAATTTTTTCCCCTTCCAACAGCACTTTTTTGGTATTCAGATGCATTTCCAGTTGACGGTAAATAAGCACTTTAATTTCTTCGTTGTTGCTGGTAGCTTCAGCTCTACGAAGAACAGCCTTCACACGGGCAATTACTTCTCGGATAGAAAAAGGTTTCGAAATATAATCGTCAGCTCCAATATTAAAACCTGTAATTTTATCATTTTCAGTATCTTTTGCTGTTAAAAAAATGATAGGAATGGAGCTGGTTTTTGGATCATCGTGTAACATTTTGGCCATTTTAAAACCAGAAATTTCACCCATCATCACATCCAGCAAAATGAGATTGTAAACGGTCAAATCTTTTTTTAAAGCTTCTTCAGCCGAATAGGCTACATCTACCTGAAAACCTTCAGTTTCCAGATTAAATTGAAGAATTTCGCACAAATCTTCTTCGTCGTCAACAACTAATATTTGAGAGGAACTCATACTTAAAAATCATTTAAAAGGTTTTTAATGGGTATTTAAATTTTTATGTTACAAAAGAAGGGATTTCTTGTTTCGGAAATATGTAATAATTATTACAAAATTATGACAAAAACTTGATTTGAAAAATTATTCAAAACTAAAATACTATGGATTGAAAATCCATAGGTTGGATTGCGAATAGAACTCGCCTGAATTTTGACTATAAGTCAAATGAATAACTCCGAGGCAAGCCTCGAGGAATTCTTTTGATTAAACTAAGTAAAATAATGTCTAATGAATGGTGTCATTGCTTCTAAAATGAGTAAAAATGGCATCGTTTACCCAAAAAATTATGGCGTTACCATTCCTCGACTGAAAGAAATTGCTACACAATATGAATCACAACACAAATTAGCTCAAAAACTTTGGGAACTTCCTATCCGCGAAACAATGATTTTAGCCACTTTATTGGAACCTACAGAAAAATTCACTTATTCGATGGCACAACAATGGATGGAAGAATGTAATCAAATAGAATTAATTGAACAAATCTGTATGAATTTATTTTCGCACTTATCATATGCTCCGCTACTTTGTTGCGAATGGATTTCGTCTGAAAATGATTGGAAGAAAATAGCGGGTTTTATACTTTCTTCAAGGATAAGCAATATGCTAAGCGATAAAGAAAGAAAATTCTTTATCGAGAAAGCTTTTGAAAATTCAATCACGGAGAATTATCATTTATACAAAGCCATTAGTACTTGTTTAAGTAGATTTTGTCGTACAAGTAAAGAAATAGCTCAAGAAATTTTACAACAAATTGAATCATTTTTCAATCCACTTTCTATCAGTCAACATTACATAAAAGAAGCAGTTGAGCAAGAATTAAATTTTCTGGAACTATTATAAAAAACACAGAAAAAAATACTACCTTTGTTTATTGAAAGGAATTCATTTCAATGAAAGAAGAAAATACCTACGAAACTGTTAAGGAAGTTTTTACCGAATATCTTGAAAAGCATCAACATAGGAAAACGCCTGAAAGATATGCCATCTTAGAGCAAATTTATGCTCATGAAGGACATTTCAATGCTGAATTATTGTATAATGCGATGCAAAAGGATTTTCGGGTTAGCCTTGCCACCATTTATAATACGTTGGATTTACTGCTGGAATGTCATTTGATTGTCAAACATCAGTTTGGTGATCAGTTGGCACAATACGAAAAAACTTTCGGCACCAATATTCATCATCATCTTATTTGTACACAATGCGGAAAAATCAAGGAATTTTCTGACAAAAATATTCGAATAGCAATTCAATCAAAACATTTCAGCAATTTTCAAATGACACATTATTCGTTGTATGTCTATGGAATTTGCAGTAAGTGCCAGAATAAAAAGAAAAACAGAAAAAACAAATCAATCAAAATTTAAATTTTCATCAAAAAAGAAAATATTTTTATAACGAAACGATTTTATTCATATAATAATTCCAGAGAAAAATTAAAAAATTCCAAAATGAAAATAGATGTATTATTGGGTCTTCAATGGGGCGACGAAGGCAAGGGAAAAATTATAGATGTTTTAACTCCTCATTATGATATTATTACACGCTTTCAAGGCGGTCCCAATGCAGGTCATACTTTAGAATTTGAAGGAAAAAAATTTATTCTGAAATCTGTTCCATCAGGCATTTTTCAGGGAAATAAAATTAATATTATTGGCAATGGAATGGTACTCGATCCAGCTTTATTCAAAGCAGAAGGCGAGGCACTGGAAACAGCAGGAAGTCCGTTGACCAAATTATTGAAAATTTCTAAAAAAACACATTTGATTCTTCCCACCCATCGTTTGCTCGATCAGGCTTATGAAAATGCAAAAGGTGATGGAAAAATTGGTACCACAGGTAAAGGAATTGGTCCCGCCTATACTGATAAAGTAAGTCGTAACGGTTTGCGTGTGGGTGACATTTACCATGATTTCCAAAACAAATACAAAACAGCCATTGGTCGTCACCTTGACTTGCTTAAATTTTATCAGGTAGATGTTGACTTATCCGCTCTTGAAAAAGAATGGTTTGAAGGAATAGAATATCTGAAACGTTTCGAACTAATTGATAGTGAATATTATATCAATGAAGCTCTTTCGGCAGGGAAAAAAGTATTGGCTGAGGGTGCTCAAGGTACGATGCTGGACATTGATTTTGGCACTTATCCATTTGTAACTTCTTCCAATACAATTTGTGCTGGCTCGTGCATTGGGCTTGGAGTTGCTCCAAGCTGTATTGGAGAAGTCTATGGCATTTTCAAAGCTTATTGTACACGCGTTGGCAGTGGTCCTTTCCCTACTGAGCTGAAAGATGAAACAGGAGAAATTATGCGAAAACGCGGAGATGAATATGGTTCAGTAACTCGACGACCCAGACGATGCGGCTGGATTGATTTAGTAGCTCTGAAATATGCTATCATGCTCAATGGCGTTTCTCAACTTATCATGATGAAAAGTGATGTGTTAGACAATTTTGAAACCATCAAAGCATGCGTTGCATACAAAATCGATGGAAAAAAAACTACTCAATTTCCTTTTGAAGTAGCCAACAATGTCGAACCTGTTTATGTAGAATTAGCTGGTTGGAAAACTGATTTAACTAAGATCAAGGAAGAAGAAAAATTGCCAGACAATTTTAAATCCTATCTAAATTTTTTAGAAAAAGAGTTAAAAATTCCTATAAAAATAGTGTCACTTGGTGCCGATCGTGAACAAACCATCGTTAGAAATGTTTGTAAATAAATTATTATATCAATGAAAAATTCATTGATTGTGATTTGGAAGGAAGGAAAATTATTTTACTTAAAATGCGAGTAAATTTCTGTGTCATATTTTTATTTTGGCAAAGATTTTGCTTATTTGCTGTCGAACTTTTAAACAAATAAATTATGTTGTGGGCTTATATTATTTTCATTGTCGTTGCAATTGTTAGCTTTATTATTCAGAATAGTTTACAGAACAAGTTTAAGAAATATTCCAATTTATCTATTCCTAATGGTATGACAGGAAAAGATATAGCAGAAAAAATGCTGCATGATCATGGTATTTATGATGTAAAAGTAACTTCTACGTCAGGACATTTAACAGATTTCTATAATCCTATCAACAAAACAGTCAATTTAAGTGAACAAGTTTATGATTCGAGCAATGTAGCTGCTGCAGCAATTGCCGCTCATGAATGTGGGCATGCAGTTCAACATGCCGAAGCTTATGCTCCCCTCACGTTGCGATCCAAACTGGTACCAGTAGTTAGTTTTGCTTCTTCGTGGATGCAATGGGTATTGCTGGCAGGGATTATATTTCTCAACACATTTCCTCAATTAATGTTAGCAGGAATTATTTTATTTGCTACAACAACTTTATTTAGTTTTATTACTTTACCGGTAGAAATTAACGCCAGCCAGCGGGCTTTGTTGTGGCTCAACAATGCCGGAATTACTAACCACGAAACGCATGAACCTGCCAAAGATGCTTTGAAAACAGCTGCTTATACTTATGTAGTAGCAGCTTTGGGATCGCTGGCAACACTGGTTTACTATATTTTGATTTTTATAGGTGGAAGCCGGAGGTAACGGTAACTATCAAAACCGAAGCTTTTATAAGGAAAACTGACTTTTTTGAAGGAAGGTTTTCCTTTTTTAACGGATTTTCTTTACCCCATTTTGCAGCTAACTATCGTTAATTTGTTGAAAGTAGTGGAATTGATTTTTTTGAATTTAGATTCGTGTGCTACAGATTTTTGTTTGACGAATGAATAATTTTTGTGTCCTAATGACTGATAGATAATTTTTTACCTTTTCATTAGGTTTAGTGCACTGCCTAATATAAACAGTTTATCAAAAGTTTTTTCTCAGTTACATGATTCCTACGCATGACTGAACAAAAAAAAACTCAAAAATAAGAACAATCTTTTCACTAAAATTTTACTATCATTAATTGTATTTTAACAGTAAGTCAAAAAACTGCAATTTGGATTAACCTTTATATAAAAGACTGGATCAATTAGATAGAGAAGAGTTGGAACGTTTAAATGGAAATCAGTTAAAGCTTTTTGGTTACAAAAGTGAGGAATTGAAAAAGACTTTTCCCTGCTTGACAATAGCAGTATTCACATCATCAGCCTATAATTAATTTTTGGTAAGATTTACGATTATATTGTTTTTTTAATACCATTAAATGAACTTTTCAGACACTTAATTATAGCACGGTTAACTTTCTTTTTAAGCCAAGTTAAAAGTTGTTTTTAAAATTTTTAGACATCCCAAATATGGAAAAAGCAGGTAAATACAAAGTGCAGTACCTATGTAAAAATGCATGTACTTGATAAAACTCCTTTATAAGTCTAAGTCGTCAGAGTTAGCAATTGCTCATGAAAAAATTTTCTTGTAAACAGCGATTAATTCTCTTTTTTCATTAAATCACGAATTTCTGCGAGCAACTTTTCTTCATTACTTGGTTCTGGAGCAGGTGCTGGTGCTTCTTCTTTTTTCCGGCTTAATTGATTCATACCTTTAATCAAAAAGAAAATAGCTGTTCCAACGATAAGAAAATCAATAATAATTTGGATAAAATTTCCATAATTCCAAGTGATAGCCGGTGTAACAACATTTGTACCGTCCACAACCGCCTTCTTTAATACTATTTTCAAATCAGAGAAATTTGTACTTCCAAGAAGTAGCGAAATTGGCGGCATGAGGATATCGTTAACAAAAGAGGTTACTACTTTACCAAAAGCAGCGCCAATTACAATACCAACTGCCATGTCAACAACATTGCCACGCATTAAAAATGCTTTTAATTCTGCTAATAGTTTTTTCATAATGATAATAATTTAATGTTAATTTTTTATTTGCAAATAAAAGAAAAAAAAACAATGTGTCAATAATTAAAGAAAGAATTTTAAGGCGTTTATTGTAAATAGATTCGTTAAAATGGGAAAGGATGGAATTTGTCCGACAAGTAAAAAACTGACGAGGTACAAGGTTCAAGATACGAGGTTCGAGTTTTGAGCAAATGAAGAAAAAATTTCTGTGTCCCATTGTTCGACACACTCTCCAGGCCACATCGCATAAAATCCCCTGATTTTAACCGCTGATAAAATCAAACATTTTGCTAAACAAATATTGGTCATAAAAACCTTATTGAAAACCTTTAACCTTCATAACAGAAAATATTTCCTATAGTTTAATTATTATCTTATTCCTCCGGGAATTTTTCTTTTCTCTGAACGTAATTAGCAATGCTATTCAGAATTGTTGTCTGCAATGTATATCAAAGAAAAAAGGTGAGTAGCACCGATATCTTTGTCGCTACTTTGTAAAATTTGTTTTATCTTTGTAGGATTATTATTACATGTTATTACAATCCTGTAAAAAATTTCAACAATGATATTTCAGAATAAACAAGTAGCAAAAGATATTTTTTACGTTGGAGTAAATGATCGCCAAAAAGCAAAATTTGAAAATATAATTCCGTTACCTTTTGGAGTTTCCTATAATTCTTATTTAATTATTGATGATAAAACTGCCTTAATGGATACTGTTGATTTTCATCAAGGTGAAATATTCATTGATAAGATTCAATCTCAATTGCAAGGTAGAAAACTTGATTATTTAATTATCAACCACATGGAACCCGATCATTCAGGTTCTATTCGTTTGATTCGCAAATATTTTCCTGAAGTCATATTAGTCGGTAATTTGAGAACATTGAAAATGATAGAAGGATTTTATGGAGAAACTTCTTGCTTGAGGGAAATTCATGATGAAGAAATACTATCATTAGGCACTCATGAGCTTCAGTTTTTCCTTGTCCCAATGGTTCACTGGCCCGAAACAATGATGACATTTGACCGAACGGAAAAAGTTTTATTTTCTGGCGATGCTTTTGGTTGTTTTGGCGCTTTAGATGGGGCTGTGATTGATACTGAAATGAATGTGGAGAAATATTGGGATGAAATGATACGTTATTATGCCAACATTATTGGTAAATATGGTTCTCCTGTTCAAAAAGCTATTCAGAAATTAAGCGGAGTTCCTTTTGAAACAATTTGCACGACGCATGGACCTGTTTGGAGAGAAAATATTCAAAAAACGGTAAATATTTATGACCAATTAAGTAAATACGAAGGGAGAAACGGGGTTGTAATAGTGTATGCTTCAATGTATGGAAATACCGAACTAATGGCTGAAACTATTGCTCAAGGTTTGGCAGAAGCTGGCGTAAAAGAAATTACAATTCATAACGCTTCCACAACTGATGCGTCATTTATTTTAAGGGATATATTTAAATACAAGGGATTGATCATAGGAAGTCCTACTTATAACAGCGAACTTTTTCCTGAAATTGAAGCTTTACTTCAAAAAATAGAGCTTCGTCAAATCAAAAACCGTATTTTTGGTTGTTTTGGCTCTTACACATGGGCAGGAGCAGCAGTAGATCATTTGAGCCTTTTTGCTGAAAAAATGAAATGGATAATGATTGATAAAGGAGTAGAGGAAAAACAGGCTTTGAAAGACAATCAATATAAAGCTTGCCTACAGTTAGGACTCAAAATGGGTGAAATGTTAAAACAATCTTTTCAACAAGAAAAATAATTTTTTAAAATATTTTTTAGATAAAGGAATTTCATACCATTTTTTTTATCTCTTATTAAATTAAAAAAGAAATGAAAAAAAATAATCCATCAGAACTCAGTAAAATCAATTATTTTCTTATTGCAATAGGTTTTGCTATTGTTGTAATTGGTTTTTTCCTTATGACAGGTTCTTCTACCGAAATTATGTTTAATCCAGATATTTTTAGTTTCAGAAGGATAACATTAGCACCTATGATTTCTCTTTTTGGTTTCTTATTCATTATTGTAGCCATTCTGTATCAACCAAAAAAGAAACAGTAAATGAGTTTTTTTCAGGCCATTTTAATAGCCATTGTCGAAGGGTTGACAGAATTTTTGCCAGTTTCTTCTACAGGGCACATGATTATTGTCCAAAGCCTTTTGGGCATTGAAAGTACAGACTTCGTAAAAGTTTTTACTGTCAACATTCAGTTTGGAGCCATTCTGTCAGTTATTGTACTTTATTGGAAACGTTTTTTCAAACTCAATCCTCTTCCAGCTCTTGATAAAACATTTATCGAATCAAAAAAAGATTTTGCCAAATGGAAAGTTTATTTTCAACGCTTTTTATATAAATACGATTTTTATTGGAAACTTTTAATTGGTTTTTTGCCAACAGGTATAATTGGATTCTTGGCAAGTGATTATATCGATACGTTATTGGGTGAAGTATGGGTAGTGGCTTTGATGCTCTTACTGGGTGGCATATTGATGATATTTATCGATCAATGGCTGAAATATCCTTCACCTAATCAGGAAATAAGTTGGAAACGAGCAATGAAAATCGGATTCTTTCAATGCATTGCTATGATTCCAGGTGTTTCACGTTCTATGGCAACAATTGTCGGCGGAATGGCAACAAAACTCAATCGCAAAAATGCAGCAGAATTTTCTTTTTTCCTTGCTGTTCCTACTATGGCTGCTGCTTCCATTTTCAAACTAATTGAATTATTACGCACCAGCAACGGAAGTCAAGTATTGACACAAAATTTATCACTTTTACTTGTTGGGAATGTAGTAGCTTTTGTAGTAGCAATGGCAGCCATTAAATTTTTTATTGATTTTCTTACAAAATATGGTTTTAAAGCGTTTGGATATTATCGCATCATAGTGGGTGTTTTCCTTTTGATATTAATTTATTTGGGAATTGATTTAAAAATAGTTTAATGGACGTTATTGCTGGAGAAGTTTTCTATGTGGATAAGCCATTGCATTGGACATCGTTCAACGTGGTAGATCGAATAAGAAAAAAAATAACAAAAACTTTAAAAATTAAAAAAATAAAAGTAGGTCATGCAGGTACACTTGATCCCTTGGCAACAGGAGTGATGATAATTTGTACAGGCAAGGCTACCAAATCAATTGATTTATATCAAAATCAGGCAAAAGAATATATTGCTACTTTAAAGTTAGGTGCTACAACTCCTTCTTTCGATTTAGAATTACCAATTGATGAAATTTATCCAACCCATCATATTACCCTTGAAATGGTCGAAAATGTTCTTCACAATTTTTTGGGAGAAATTGACCAAATACCACCTATTTATTCTGCCGTTAAGGTAGATGGCGAAAGAGCTTACAAATATGCAAGAAAAGGCGAAAAAGTTGAACTAAAACCAAAAAAATTGGTTATAAATAAGTTGGAAGTATTAGAATTTAATTTACCTCTTCTTAAAATTCGGATAGATTGCAGTAAAGGTACTTACATTAGAGCTTTGGCGCGAGATATTGGGAAAGCTTTAGGAAGCGGTGCTCACCTGGTTGCGTTGCAGCGTATACGCATTGGAGAGGTTCGATTGGAAGATTGTTGGCAATTAAATGACTTATTACAATATCTTGACAATGAGCTTTTAAATTCTGTCCCTTTCACAAAATAAATGAAAAATATTCTGTAAGATTTTTTAAAATAACTATTTAAAAATATAATAACAGCAAAAACAATAATTTAAAATATACAACGTTGATTTTTAAAAATTCATCTTTTTTTAATTAAAATTAGCAATAATATTCTTTATAATTAGCTGTTTTGATTATTTTTTTTTCTTCTTTAAAAAATAAAAAGGTATTAATAAGAAAGTGTGTTTAGTTTAACAATATAATGTTTTAGTTCTATGAAATTATCTCAATTTAAATTTAAGTTGCCTGACGAGTTGATTGCACAGTATCCTGCTCTGCATCGTGATGAATCGCGACTGATGGTAGTGCATCGAAAAACAGGCGAAATTGAGCATAAAATCTTTAAAGATGTGCTTGATTATTTTAACGAAAATGATCTTTTTGTATTGAACGATACAAAAGTCTTTCCAGCTCGATTGTACGGGAACAAAGAAAAAACAGGAGCTCAGATTGAAGTATTTTTATTACGGGAATTAAATCCTGACTTGAAGCTGTGGGATGTCTTGGTAGAGCCTGCTCGCAAGATCCGAATTGGCAACAAGCTATATTTTGGCAACGATGATTCACTTGTGGCTGAAGTAGTTGACAATACTACTTCCAGAGGAAGAACTCTGCGTTTCTTATTTGATGGCACTCACGAAGAATTTAAAAAAACACTTTATTCATTAGGAGAAACACCACTTCCACGCTATATTAATCGCTCAGTTGAAAAAGAAGATGCCGAACGTTTTCAAACTATTTTTGCAAAAAATGAAGGAGCTGTAGCCGTTCCTTCAGCAGGTTTGCATTTTAGCCGTGAATTAATGAAACGAATGGAGATTAAAGGCATTGAAATAGCTTTTTTAACTTCCTATATGAATTTAGGAAATTTTCGTGAAATAGATGTAGAGGATCTCACCAAGCATAAAATGGATTCAGAACAAATTTCTGTTCCAGAAGAAACGGCTGAAAAAGTAAATAAAGCTCAGGAAAACAGACAAAATATTTGTGCCGTTGGTGCTACCGTTATGCGAGCGTTAGAATCCGTAGCATGCACTGATGGCAAAATAAAATCTTTTGAAGGATGGACGAATAAATTTATTTTTCCTCCTTACGATTTTTCTGTAGCTAATGCTCTGATAACCAACCTTCATTTTCCCTGCTCAACTTTCTTGATGTTAACCGCCGCTTTTGGTGGATATGATTTAATTATGAATACATACCAAATAGCTATTGAGGAAAAATATCATTTTGGGGCGTATGGAGATGCAATGCTAATAATATAAAAATTTGAAACTCAACTTATTGTCAAACTTTATGTGAATAGGGTAACTGAAAATTGATTTTTATTATTCTTAGTTATCCATTAAAAAAATAACTTTACTATTTTTAAGAAGGAAAGGTTTGATTTTTAAAATCCTCTTAAAGTAAGAGGATTGTGAATATGAAAATATTTTTTAATTTTGCACACCGCTTATTAGAGTAATTTCAAATTTTAATATTGTCTCATGGTGTAATGGTAGCACGTCAGATTCTGGATCTGCCTGTCTAGGTTCGAATCCTAGTGAGACAGCAATATTGCAAAAATTTTAAAGTATTTCAATCAAATTTTCAAAAGTCACTGACTTACTCTCTAAAATTCACATAATTTTCAATAATTAGTTTCTTCCTTTTCTGTTTCAATTTTGCAGCATTATTCATAAATTTTTCGGTCAATTGTTAGTTTATTGCAACTATTGCTATTATTAATTTCCAGCGGGAATAACTCCTGTTCCTTTTTGAGTATCACTGCCACCTGCTTTTATATCATCATTGCTAATGGTTTTTTTGACTTTCTTAATAGTAGTTTTTAAATTACCAAATCGGAAGGTGGCACTTAACCTCACGTTTCGAATTGGTTCTAAATAAGTAGTTTTTTGCAGAAAACCTAACCCTTTAGTTCGAGATCTGATCTCTATCGATTCAGGAAAAGGATTAACAGTGGAAAGATTAATATCTAATTTCTTATTAAATAAGCTTTTCATTAAGTTAAACGAATAAAAATAAAAGGAGGATTGGGTGGTTTGCAACTGAATGTAACTATTAAAAATGCCTCCATTGGCTCCTAAACGAAAATCTTTCGGTAAATTTAGTGTTAATCCGCTAAAAATTTGCCCCGAGAAGCCATCGTTTTGTAATTGAGTATCATTTGTACTCCTAATATCAGTATAATTTATATTAGCATTAGCATATAAACGTAATTTTTGATTCGGAGTCCAACTTCCAAAAATGTTCAAACTGATATTTTGATTTTTCCCGATATTTGCTTGTGTATTATGAGTTATTCCATCTTTTATAAAACTATAAGAAGTTATAGCGTTGTTGGTTAAAGAATAGCTCAAAGTTGTATTTAAATTGGTTTTTTGAGAAAAAGATCCAAAATTGATATTAAAATTGTGGGTATGTTCGGCGTCCAACTCAGGATTTCCATAATAAATATCGGTTGGATTAAGATTGTTAACGTAAGGATTTAGATACCAAATACCAGGGCGCGAAATCCGCATATTATAACCAGCACGTAAAGTTTTTGTCATCCCCAACTGATAGGAAACTGTAATTGATGGCACTGGATCAAAAAAGTTCGTATTGATAATAGTGTCCTGAGAATTCATAAAATGAATTCTCAAAAAGGTATATTCTCCACGAAAACCGACATTTAAACCAAATTTCCCAGTTTTGAAACTGTAATTTACATAACCAGATAGAATATTTTGATGGTGATTTAAATCATTTTTTTGAATCGTATCTGTTTTCCAAATCTTGTTAATAACATCATAATAAGAATTATCGGTGGTACTGTAATTTTTTCTGAAAATATATTTTAGTCCAGTTTCAAAAATGTGTTTTTGAGAAAATGGAATTTCATAATCAACTTGTCCGGTATGTTCTTTTCCACTTGCTTTGTTATTACTTTTCTGGCGATAACCATTAGGATAAAAATAATTTCCTGAAACATCTGTAAATAGATTGTCAAAATTACTGTTGTTGGGGTTTTCTTCGTAACGGTAAGAAACTGTTAACATTTCTCCTTTCTTTTTGAAATTATGTTGATAATCGCCTGACAAATTAATTCCACCATATTCAGTTGTTGAAGATGATTTAGAATGATAACTGTAATTTTGAATGCCTTGAGATAAAGCATCTTGCGATGTGTTCACAATATAATTTCCTCCATATCGAGATGCTGAAAAGTTTAAAAGATTCATCGTATCTGGTTCATAACTTAAAGCTCCACTCAAATATAAACCTCCACCATTTACTTTACTTGTTCCATCTTGTTTCAACAAATTTTCAGGTGAAGGGTCAAATTCGTGCCTTTCATAGTTTGATTCTACATCAGGTTGATTGAAATGATAATAACTGGCATTTCCCGTGAATCCAACTTTTCCGTATTTTAATGCCAGATAACCATTCCCTCCATATCCTCCCCGAATATCAGCATTCGCTCCAGTTGATCCCGAATATCCATCATCAGACCTTTTATCGGTAACAATATTAATAATTCCACCTACTCCTTCGGCATCATATTTTGCACCTGGTTCGGTAATAACTTCGATATTTTTTACGCTACTGGCAGGCATGCTTTTTAATATTTGTGAAGGATTATTAGTCATCATATTAGAAGGTTTACCGTTCAGATAGATTTTGAAATTGTTGGAACCTTTCAACTGGATTTTATCTTCTCCATCAACAGTTACCATTGGTACTTTTCTCAAAAGCTCCAGAACATTGGAAGTAGAAGATTCAGGATCATCTTTGGCATTGTAAGTAATCTTGTCTGTTTCTACTTTTACAAGCGGTTTCTGGGCAACAACATTTATCTCATTAAGTTGTGTTGAACTTTCTTCAAGAATAATTTTTCCTAAATCGATTTCGGTTTGTCCAGTAATTTCCACATTTTTTTTTAAAACATTCATTCCAACAAACTGAAAGGTAAAAATATATTTACCTGGAGGAATAGAAATCACGAAATTTCCATTTATATCGGTAGCAAATTTTTTAATGGATATTTCTGGATTATTATCCTTTGCTATAGAAATAGTTACATAAGGAAGTGGATCATTTTCAGTTGGGCCTGTTACTTGACCTTTAACCGTAGTTAGTAATTGAGCCGATAAAGTAAAACTGATAAAGAAATTTAAAAAAAAGAAGAAAATTAATTTTTTCATTAAATTTTTTACAAGGGATTCATATTGCATAAGAGAAAAATATTCAAAACTACGGATTCATTATATAATATAACATGATCCTCTTGAAAAAAATCAATTTTAATAATTTTTTGATTTGCAAATCATTGAGTATTAATATTGAATTTTAATAGAAAATTTATAAAACAGGTTTTTAAAAGTAGGTTCATAAAAACAATTTTAAAATTGGTAAAATTCGGAATAAAGATTCATTACCAAATAAAAAAATAACATTTTTAGTAATATTTAATTGATTTTTTATTATCCGCAAGAAGACCTATTGTAAATTCTTGACCTAAAATCGGAGTTGTAACTTACAGTAGTACAAGCAACCTATCGAAGATAGTTTCACCAAAATAGCGTCGACTGAATTTAATGATATTCATAAGAACTATAAATGTTGATTTTATAACGTAAAGACAATGAATATCAGTGAATTATACAAATTTTTAATAACTATTTTTTGAAAAATATGCCCTAATTTATCTCTTTTATATTAGGAAACTTTGCGGATAATCATTAAATAAAATTTTAGATATATGGGGCATATTTTACATTTTTTCAGACCTTAAAGGGTTCATTAATTATTTGAATTCAGCCTCTAAAACCCCATTATGTCCTAATTTTATGACCTTTTATGGCATAATAAAGTATGAATAAAAAGCAAGGTAAACAAATCCAATATGCTTGCTGAGAACCGATTGCATCTTTTAGCAGTCCAAATAAAACAGGAATTACCGCCCCTCCAAATATAGCTCCAACTAAAAGTGAAGAACCAACTTTTGTAAAACGTCCTAAATCGGTCATTGCCAACGGCCATATCGCAGGCCACATAAGAGAACAAGAAAATCCCATGACAAAAATAAACCATATGGAAATGGTTGGGGGAGTTAATACAACTAATAATGAAGCGATAACTGCAAGCCAAGAACAAATTTTTAAAGCAGTTGCTTGAGTTATATATTTAGGAATAAATAAAATTCCACAAATATAACCTAAAACTAAACCTAAACTAGGATAAAAAGCATATGATTCAGGATTGGGTAACCCTAAAGTTGTAGCATAATCGACTGTCGTAGCTAAAGCAATGGTTTCGACACCAACATATAAAAATAATGCTATACCCCCCAATACAAGATGAGGAAACTGCCAAATAGAAGTTTTGTTAGCCGCATAAGGACAATTAGATAGGTCGGTTTCATCTTCTCCAACAGCCTTGATTTCTTCTAAAGGAGAAAAAAAAGTAAAAATACCAAGAATAATAAATATGCCAATTATAATCAAAAAAGGTAAATATATATCTGTTAAAGCAACTTGATTAATCTCTTTCCCAATAATAGTTGCAAGAAAAATAGGCGCTACAGGCCACGCAAGTTTATTACATATACCCATAATACTGATGCGTCTTGCTGCACTTTCAATAGGGCCAAGAATAGTTACATAAGGATTAACAGCTGCTTGTAAAATAGTATTTCCTACTCCACTAATAAACGATGCCAACAAAAAGAGACCAATACTTTCATATTTAGCAGAAGGAATAAAAAGTAAAAATCCAATAGCAAATATTATAAAAGACAGTGCCATTGTTTTTTTATAGCCAATTTTTTGAATTATTTTCGCTGCAGGATATGCAAAAATTAGAAAAGCTGAAAACGTAGCACCTATAACTAAATATGATTCTCCTGAAGTTATATTTAAAGCAGTTGTTAATAAAGGTACTAAATAACTATTTATTCCTAAAGCAAAACCTATAATAAAAAATAATATCCCAATAATAATTAAAGGAACTGTATAATTTTTACTTCTTTGTTTCATAATAGTAAATTTTTAAAAATGACTCTATCCTAAAATTAATTTCTATTTATCATTTTAAAACAATGATAGGGCAAAGTTCCCCCTTTTTATTTTTACCTCAAATTAAAAAACCTTAGCCCTATCTATAAAAAATCTCTAAATAATTGCCTTACAAAACTAATTCAAGACATTTTAACCAAAAAGCATTATAATATTTCCAGTAAACAAAATTACATCCCCAATGAGGAGCAGGATCTGACATATACGCTAATACTTTACCTTTCCCCATTTCTCCATAGACTAACAATGGATCACCTGTTTCTTTTATGCGAAGAATAGTATCAAAACCATCTCTTTCTTTAGTTTGATTATACCCAAGAATAGGAGGCATATCATTTAATGGGATTTCACCAAAAAAGTTTTTCCATTTCGAATTAGCTATAATTGGATAAAAACCTTCTGTACTTTCTACTAAATCTTCACCTTCCAGACATTTTACAGGTATAATTTCTCTTAAGCGGGTTCTTCCCCAACCACCTTTTCCTGTTTCACCTGAAAATGACAGCCATCCACCCATAAAAAGGACACTTTTCCCTTCTTTTTTAACTGCATCAACTGTTAAACGTGTACGATCTGGTAAAGTTAAAATATCTTTACCCATTTTCTCACGATCAAAAAAATTAGGAGCAAGTTGAAAATTTTTAGCTTCAATATCACTAAAAACTATAATATCATATTCATCTAAAACCTTCTCATATTCTCCTGGTCCCATTTTATAAAAATCCCAAGCAGGAACAGATTTCACAATATGTTCATTTGAGGACTGAAAAGCGTTTATTAGCCATTCACCATAATTAAAAATATCAATCCCTTTATATTCATAATTAAAAGGAGATTCTGCAAAGATTGGCCCCATTAATACTGCCCAATCACCAACATAATAAATTTTTGCCATAATTGTTATTTTTTAAAATTGAACTTAAAAAAAATTCTTTTCTTTCTTTATTTATTTTTATTTTAAATCTTTCCTTATTCCCAAACTCAAATAAATGTTTTATTGTTATATACTTAAATTTAAGCTGGTACTCATAATTTTGACTTAGCTATAAAATTATCATCTCCACCATTTGTAAGTAACTTTACCAACAGCTTTACCATTTTTTATTCCGATGGCAGATATTTTTGTTGATTTGTTAATAACAAAAGGCAAGGTGTATAATATAGATTGTTCATTAGGAGCTGATCCATCTAAGGTATAATATATTTTAGTTTCAGGTGAATTTATGTCCAGAACAGCTATTTTTGAATAAGGACCATCAGAATATAAGTTTATTGATACCTCATAAAAAGTTTTACAATAGTTGACTTTTAATTGTTCAAGACGTTTGAAATGATCTTCTAAACGATTAGCAAAATTATTCCAATTTTTTTTATCCTTATTACTCCAAGCAGATTCACTAATAGCTAATGCTCTCGGGAAAACCATGTATTCTACTCTTTCTGGAGTAGACATATATTCTGTCCAAACGCAACCTTGAATTCCTTTTATATATGATCTCTCAACCAAATTAAGAGTATCAGGAACAGGTTCATAGTCATATACTTCACGTAAAGGAACCAAATGTCCCATACATAAATTTTCCCGTTCAGGATCAGCTTGATAATAATCTAAATAATATTTTATATGAGGACACATAATTACATCATGATGTTGTTGAGCAGCCTTAATACCCCCTTCTTCTCCAAGCCATGACATCACAGTGGCATTAGGGGCAAGCCCACCTTGTAAAATTTCATCCCAACCGATAATTTGTCTGCCTTTTGAATTAACAAATTTTTCAATGCGACGAATAAAATAACTTTGAAGTTCAAATTCATCTTTTAAACCCTCTTTTTTAATTAAAGCTTGACAATGCGGACACTTTTTCCAGCTATCTTTAGGACATTCATCCCCTCCAATATGGATATATTTAGATGGAAATAATCCCATAATTTCGGTTAGAACATTTTCCAAAAATTCAAATGTTTCTTCTTTGGGACAGTAAACTTCTTTATAAATTCCCCATCGTGTTCCTACCTCATATTTTTCTTTCAAACCACACGATAAATTTGGATAACAAGCAATTGCAGCTAAGGCATGTCCTGGCATTTCAATTTCAGGAATAATAGTTATAAAGCGTTCACTGGCATATTTAATAATTTCCTTCACTTCATTTTGTGTATAGAAACCTCCATAAGGGATTCCATCATAAATATTCGATTTATATGTCCCAATTACCGTTTCTTTTCGTATTGAACCATATTCGGTAAGTTTAGGATATTTTTTAATTTCAATTCGCCATCCTTGATCATCGGTTAAGTGCCAATGAAAAACATTAAATTTATGAATAGCCATTAAATCAAGATACCGCTTTATGAATTCTGCAGGCATGAAATGACTCGTGACATCCAAGTGCATTCCCCGATAAGAAAATCTCGGGAAATCGCTTATTTCTACAGCCGGAACTTCCCATTTTATTTTATTAAATTGTTGATTACCAAATATTTGTTTTGGGAGTAATTGATATAAAGTTTGAAGGGCATAAAAAGCACCATTGGGATATGAACTTTCAATAATAATATGATCTTTATTTATATCTAAATAATACTCTTCTAATCCCATTCCTTCCTTTTTTAAAAAATAAATAGCATTATTGATTTTTTTATTATTATCATAAGTTAGTTTTAAATTAATTCCTGCAACATTTTTGAATCTTTCAATAAATTGGTTGACAATTTTTATAAATTCTTTTGAATTATCAGTAATAATAATAGTTTGAGAGTTTATAGTAAAAGAACCGTTTCTTTCTATTATTTTTTGAGGTTGTGGAATAATATTATATTTATTTTCTAAATTCTCTCCGTTAATTTGAAATGCTACTATTAAAAAAAGAAATAAGATTATTTTTTTCATTTCCTTTGCCTATTTTCTTAAAATTGTTTCGTTATAATGTCGCCTATTTTGGTCCCCTTTTTGGTATATCCTACAGCTTTTATTATATCCCCTTTTGTCACTACTATTGAATCTGAATAAATAGGTGAATGTGGAGTTGGTTTTCTACCATTTGTGGTATAATGAATCTTTGCTTCTGGATAATCAAGCGAAAGAGCTACTTTTTTAGGGAAAGGTGCTTCTCTGTTATAATTAAAAATCACATGATAAAAAGCCTTACTATAATTGACGTTTTTTTGGTCAAGTCGTTTAAATTCTTTAATCATTCGCTTACAGAAAGAATCCCAATCTTTATTTTCTTTTGAACTCCATCCTATTTCCGACATAGCAACAGCACGAGGAAAAGCCATATATTCAGCTCTTTTAGGGTTTGAAATATATTCTGTCCAAATACACCCTTGTTGTCCTAATATATATTTTTCTTGTTCTGGTTTTATAGGAGTTTCAACTGCATAACTATAAATATAACTAACTGGGTCATAATTATATACTTTGCTTAATGGCAAAAACAATGACATAGATAGTTCTTCTGTATCTGGATCTTCTTGATAATAATCTAAATAGCACCATCTATTTGGTGTAAGAATTGTATATTGATTTTGTTGAATAGCTTTAACTGCTCTTGCATGCCCGCGATAAGCCATAACAATAGTATTGGGAACAGAAGCATTATCTATTATTTCATCCCAACCTATAACTGTTTTTCCACCTTTTTCTCTTAAAAATTTTTCCATCCTTGCAACAAAAAAAGTATGTAATTCATTCTCTTTCTGAAGACCGAGAATTTTCATTAGATTTTGACAATGCGAACATTTTTCCCAATTATCAGTTGGACATTCATCTCCTCCAATATGATAATAAGGAGAAGGGAATAGCGTAAATAACTCAGTAAACACATCTTCAAAAAATTGAAATGTAAAAGCATTTGGACAAAAAACATCTTTTTTTATTCCTACAGTTGTAGCTACTTCATATTTTCTATCAGGGAAACATGATAATTGAGGATAAGACGCAATTGCTGCTACAGCATGACCTGGCAACTCTATTTCAGGAATAACCGTGACATATCTTTGTCTTGCATATTCAACAATCTCACGAACATCTTCTTGCGTATAAAAACCCCCATGACGAATGCCATCTCCTTTATTTGTTTTATCAACTGGACTTTCTTTTCTAAATGCTCCAATTTCAGTTAAAAGTGGATATTTTTTAATTTCAATTCGCCAACCTTGATCTTCTGTCAAATGCCAGTGGAACATATTTTGCTTATGCATGGCCATTAAATCAATCAATTTCAGAACAAATTCTTTAGGCATAAAATAACGACCTACATCAAGCATTAATCCACGATAAGCAAAACGGGGAGCATCTTTAATTACGCAACACGGAACGCTCCATTTTATGTTTTTAGTTATTTTATCTCCATATATTTGAGGAGGTAGTAATTGAAGAATAGATTGTAAGCCGTAAAAAACGCCGTTAGATTCACTTGCCTGAATGATAATATTTTTTGGTGTTACACTAAGTTCATATCCTTCTAAAGGCAAACCTTCTATTTTTTTAAATATGATAGAATTAGATGAATTAAAAGAACTATCTTTTATAGTTAAATGATAACCTGTTGCTCTTTTAAATTGCGTAACAAAATTTTTAGCTATCTCATCAAATTGCTCATTTTCAATAATAACAGTTGTTCTTTTATTAATTACAAATTGTCCATCAGCAGGAATTAATACAGCAGGTTTCGGAATTATTCCATACACTTCATTTTGTTTTGCAAATAGAGAATGAATATTTACAACGCTCACAATAAAAATCCATAAATATTTTTTCATCACTTTTTATATTTTCTCTGTGTTTGTATTGTTTTAATAAAATGCTTTTTTTACTGTCTCTTTTATTGCCGTTTCATAAACTGAAGGCATTTTATCAGAAAGTGGGAAAGGAGTACCCACATATACAAACATTTGATTTATTTCATAATCATAATTATCACCTTTACATTCAAAGGCATTTTTACTCGGTAAATAAGAACTTTGCCCATTGGTATAGCCCATAAAAAGAATAGGAATTTCCGGGAAATTTTTTCGTAAAATTGTTTGATATTCGTTAAAAGGTTCACCCTGGGAAAAAAATAAAACTATACCACCTACTTTTACAGCACCAATATGAAGTGGTAAATAATTCTGTACTTCATTGTTTGTAATTTTCTGACAGGTTTTTATTCGCCATGATTCAACATCATCTTTCCAGCTTTTTGAAATCTCTCTTTTAGAAATTTCATTTGCTAATTTATTAACACTTTCATAAGTAATTTCATCACTTCGAAAAGGAAGTTTCACTACTTCATTAATAACTTTCAATGATTTATTATCCTTTATTTTCGTAAAACGAGTCATTCGTATCGTATCAGCCAATAATTTCCCCATTTGTTGTGTATAGGAAGTATCAGCTTTTATACCTCTTAATGGATCCACATTACCACTTGCTCCTGTAAAATAAAATACTCTTCCTCCCCACTTCTTTTCTAACTCGTCAACTGTGATACCAGGAAAATCAGTTGAAACCCATAAACTTTTAGGACCTAAGCTAACAGGATGACAAGCATAATTAACTAAGCTAACTATAGGCTTATGTTTTTTATTTAAAAATCTTACAACGTTTACCTCATGATCGCATGGACCATTTTTCTCTCGTCGATTAACATTTAAAGCACAATTAATTTTACCTACTTCCAAAGTAAAAGGTTGATAAGCTTTTTCATCTTTTATGGTCCTCACAGCATTTTCAGCAATAATTTCTAAGCATTCGTTAGCATATTCATTTTTTACACGGGGAGCAGAATGGGTATGAATTTCATGGACAAAAATATGGTCACGATCGATTCCACTTTCTTTAGCAATTCTATCACGAAGCATATCTGCCTCCTTTAAAGGAATTTCCATCAAATCATTCGTAATAATGCAAACTTTATCTAAATCATTTTTTATAACTAAACAATGGGTTTGAATATGTCTATGAATACCTCTTGAAAATCCTTCCCTTGCAGCAAACCCTGCTAATTCAACGGGACCTTTTGGAGTAATATCAGCAATACCAATATTACATTTTAAGGAATTATCAGCAGTAGCACTACCTATTACACTAAAAAATGACAGGAAAAAAATCAGTTTGCATTTTTTATACAAATTTTTCATTTATAATTAAATTTAAAAAAATAAAATTTCTTTTGAGGACAGATATGCTTTTATTAAATGAAGATTTATTATCAATAGCCTGGATTTTGTATTAATACACCCTGAGCTTTTGTCATTTCATTACCAGGGATGGGTTGCAAATAAAATTGATCAAAGAATTTTTTAACGATCTTTGTAAGACACTTTGAATAATCAGGTTGTCCATTCACTCCTTTTTGAGCAATATTATAAACTAATGTTCCATTTGTTTGTTTTACAACCTCAATCCCATATCCAGGAATATTTTCATAAATATTGGCTAATTTCCAACGTCGAAGATCAAAGAAACGTTTATCTTCAAATGCCAATTCAATTCTACGTTCATGAATAAGTTTTTCTCTTAATTCATCACCTGTTATCTCATCACCAATAGGAGGCATCATAACACTTGCACGATTACGAATTTTATTGATGTATTCACGACAAGTTGCTTCATCACCTAAATTTAAGCAGGCTTCTGCATAGTTTAAATAAATTTCGCCCAACCTAAACCATGGATAGAATCTCGTTGCATTATCAGTTTCGCTAATTACATCATCTTCAATATGCCATTTTTTCAACCAATAACCACTACCTCCTGTACCTACCGTTTCATTATAAAAAGGTCCATGTGGAAAACTCCTTGGATTAGCCGATTTATAACTATCTATTACTAATCCACGAAAAGTACAACCTGGATAAATAATAGTTTCATAAAAACGAGGATCGCGTCCATCCCATGGTTTAGAAGGATCGTAGCCAGAACCATCCTCAAAAGGAAGTTTTCCTGTATCTTTCATTTCATACTCACATACCATCTGTTCATAAGGAGTACAGGATAACCATCCACCAAAAGAATAACTCGGAGAGTAAAATACTTGTGCAAGATTTGTTAATTTTGCCCATGATCGATCAAAATATTTTGCCCAAATAAGCTCGGGACAATTCACATCATACCAAATATCTTTATAATTATCAGCTAAATCATATCCGGGTAAATCAATAACAGCTTTAGCTGCAACTCTTGCACTATCCCATTTATGTATATTGTATACACCTTTAAATATTAAATTATTTCCTGTTGGATTTGGATCATCGGGATCATTAAATAATGGACTGGCGGCATAAAGCCATACTCTTGATTTTAAAGCCAAAGCCACATCCCGACATACCCTTCCTTTTTGAGTTGGTGTTTCGGGAAGATAAGCCAAAGCTGAATTTATATCAGAGAGAACAAAATTTACACAATCGTCATAATTATTACGTTTTACATCATAAAAGTCATCTTCTGTAGTATAAGCCTTGGTGATAATTGGCACACCTCCATATCTCCAAATCAAATTAGCATAAGTCCATGCTCGAAAGAAATAGACTTCTCCTTTCATTTGCTTTTTTATATTTTCAGATACAGTTGCCTCATCAATTTGATCCAAAAAGTCATTCATATTACGAATATAAGTATATGCTCGTTTCCATATATTCAAATAAGTCATACGTGTATTATGAGCATAACCTCCTTCAGATATATAAACTACGTTGTCAGGAGTCATTTCACCTCTTGCAATGTAATTAGTAGAAGTTCCACCATACCTAAAGTAACCTTCATCAGTAATAGCAGCGAGTGTCCCTTCAGTAAAAGGATGTGGAATTGCATCATAAAAAGTATTTACATAAGCTGTTAATAAACCTTCATTAGAAAATACTGCCTTTTCAGAAATCTTATCAAGAGGCTGCTTTTCTAAAAAATCATCATTACATGACACCAGCATAAAAAGAGAAATAAAAATAAAATATATTAGTTTTTTCATAATTGCTTGTATTTTAAAATGTTACTTTT
>DAOOVG010000026.1:0-25386 GCA_035369865.1 Paludibacteraceae bacterium
GACAAAAATTTTATAACCTTGCCGCTTAAAAATAGACTTTTTAAGGAATGACTATCTAACTCAATAGTTTATTTTTCATCGGATTTTCTTCCGGGATTTTGAAAAAGATGTTATAAAGTTGCTACCAATGCTGGAATTGTGATTTTTAGTTTCTCTTTTATTCGCAAGAAATAAATTTTGTAAAATTTTCAATCCTTTTTCTCCAATTAATAATTCGGTGCGGTCTGTCCACGTTTCCATACAGTGATTGTTTAACTTTTTCTTATACAAAGTTATCAGTTTAAAACAACAATTCATATTTTTTAAAAAGCTTTATCATTTTTTATTTTATGTCGAGGAATCCATAAATAAAAAACTGTCACAACTACATGCAACAGTTTTTTATCACAATCTTGTAAAAGAAAATTCATTTTTTCTTTTGTTCTTTTGCCCAACTATCTTTGAGCGAAACAGTACGATTAAAGATTAAATTTTCAGGTGTAGCATCCATATCTACAGTAAAATAGCCAATTCGTTGAAATTGAAAATGATCCAAAGGTTTAGCATACTGCAAAAAAGTTTCCACTTTACAGTCGGTCAGAATTTTTAAAGAATCTGAATTGAGCAATTCACGGAAGTCACCTTCTTCTTCCGAAGGATTTTCAACTCGGAACAAACGATCATATAAACGAACTTCTGCTGATAATGAATGGGCAACTGAAACCCAATGAATAGTACCTTTAACTTTGCGATTGCTTTCAGGCATTCCACTTTTTGTATTTGGATCGTATTCGCAATAAACTTCAACAATTTCACCTTTTTCGTTTTTTTTACAGCCCGTACATTTAACAATGTAGGCACTTTTTAATCTGACTTCCTGTCCGGGAGTCAGGCGAAAATAATTTTTCGGTGCATTTTCCATAAAATCATCTTGTTCGATATACAATTCTTTTGAGAAAATAATTTCTCGTGTCCCTGCCGAAGGATCTTCGGGATTATTGGGTGTTTGAAGTATTTCTATTTCATTATCAGGATAATTTGTAATAATCAATTTCACCGGATAAAGCACCGCACTAACTCGTGTGGCAATTTTATTGAGATTTTCACGTGCTGAATATTCCAGCAAACCAATATCATTCAATGCATCGAATTTGGTGTAGCCAATTTTATCTATAAAGTTACGTATAGCTTCGGGCGTGTAACCTCTTCTTCTAAGTCCACAAAGAGTTGGCATGCGAGGATCGTCCCAGCCATTTACCAGACCTTCCTGCACCAGTTGGAGTAATTTTCTTTTACTTAAAATAGTATAAGTTAGATTTAAACGATTAAATTCAATTTGTCGTGGTCGATAGTCTGAATCTTGATACTGATCAATGAACCAATCATAAAGTGGACGATGAACTTCAAATTCAAGTGTGCATAGAGAATGTGTAACTCCTTCAAAATAATCACATTGCCCATGAGCAAAATCATACATAGGATACACTTTCCATTTCCAGCCTGTGCGATGATGAGGATGCGAGGTAATAATACGGTACATAATTGGATCGCGCATGTGCATATTGGGCGAAGACATATCAATTTTTGCTCGTAATACCATCGCTCCTTCAGGAATTTCACCTGATGACATTTTATAAAACAATTCAAGATTTTCTTCGATGGGACGATTACGGTATGGGCTTTCGATACCAGGAACAGTAGGCGTTCCTTTCTGTTTTGCTATTATTTCAGCAGATTGTTCATCAACATAAGCTAATCCTTTTTTGATAAAAAAAACAGCCAAATCCCAAAGCTTTTGAAAGTAATCAGAAGCATAATATACATTTTCCCACTGAAAACCAAGCCATTGAATATCTTCCATGATAGAATCGACGTATTCAACATCTTCTTTTAATGGGTTGGTGTCGTCAAAGCGTAAATTACAAATACCACCATATTTTTCGGCAATACCAAAATCGAGGCAAATGGCTTTAGCATGTCCAATATGTAAATAACCATTGGGTTCAGGAGGAAAACGCGTCTGAATTCTACCTCCATTTTTCCCTTCTTTTAAATCTTGTTCAACTATTGCCTCGATAAAGTTCAAGTTTCGTTTGGAAGATTCTTCTTTGTATATCATATATTTATTACTCAAATTATTTTTATATCAACCTCTTTTAAAGATAATTGATGTAGATTTGAAAAAAGAATAAAAAAGATTTTTTGATCGTTTGATAGAAAGAGTAAAATATTTATTCAAAGTAAGCCTTGACAATACCTCTTTCGGAATTACGGATAAATACTAAAACAGCTTCCCGTTCTTTTGTGGCAGGCAATTCGGCTTCGATCCGTTCAATTGCTTGCGAAACATTCATCCCTGATAAATATAAATAGCGATAAATTTCCTGAATACTACAAATTTGTTCACTCGTAAAGCCACAGCGATGTAAGCCAATAGAATTAATACCTTCAAATGAAAGTGGTTCACGACCTGCTTTTATATAAGGAGGAATATCTTTATTTACTTTTGAACCGCCTTGAATGATCACATGTGAACCAATATGGGTAAACTGATGTACTAACACGCCCCCACTTAAAATTGCATAATCATCTATTACTACCTCACCTGCCAGTTGAGAAGCATTCGACATAATAACATTGTTCCCAATAACACAATCGTGAGCAATATGACAATATGCCATTATCAAACAATTGTTGCCAATTACAGTTTTCCCTTTTGAGGCTGTGCCGCGATTTACAGTAACGTATTCGCGAATGGTGGTGTTATCACCAATAATGGCAAGAGTTTCTTCCCCTTTAAATTTTAAATCTTGCGGAATAGCTCCAATAACTGCTCCGGGAAAAATTTTGCAATTTTTCCCAACTCTGCTTCCTTCAAGTATGGTTACATGAGGACCAATGGTGGTTCCTTCTTCAATTTCTACGTTTTTATCAATTAAAACAAAAGGTCCTACTGTGACTGATGGATCTATTTTAGCTTCTGGATGAATATAGGCAAGCGGTTGTTCCATTTTCTCTATATCAACTTTAATTATTTTTTGTAATTTGAGCCATAAATTGAGCTTCTGCTACAATTTTCCCGCCGACAAAAGCATATCCTTTCATGTTCGTACAGCTATGTCTGATTTCGTCTATCATCTCAAGACGAAAGATAACAGTATCGCCAGGAAGCACTTTCTGACGGAATTTTACATTATCTATTCTTAAAAAATAGGTAGAATATTTTTCAGGATGAGGAATAGAATTCAGAACTAAAATTCCACCTGTTTGAGCCATTGCTTCTACGATTAGAACTCCCGGCATCACGGGCTCGTTAGGAAAATGACCTACAAAGAAAGTTTCATTTGCTGAAACATTTTTTATTCCTACAATAACTTTATCATGTATCTCAATAATTTTGTCCACCAAAAGGAAAGGCCATCGGTGAGGTAAAAGCTTTCTGATGGCATTTATATCCAATACAGGAGGAATGCTATCATCATAAATAGGAACAGGAACTTCTTGCTTTTTTATTTCTTTACGAATTAATTTGGCAAATTCTGTATTGATTTTATGTCCTGGATAATTGGCAATTACTTTACCTTTAATGGGTTTACCAATCAGCGACAAATCACCAATGACATCAAGAAGTTTATGTCTTGCTGGTTCATTTGGATAATTAAGTTCATTATTAATATAACCTAATTTGGAAGCATCAATAGGTTTTTGATTTAATTTCTCAGTAAGAAAATCCATTCTTTCCTGCGAGATTTCCTTGTCATAAATTACCAGTGCATTTTTTAAATCCCCTCCTTTAATAAGGTTCATGTTCAATAAAGGTTCAATTTCATGAACAAAAACGAATGTGCGAGCAGAAGCAATTTCTGTTACAAAATTATCCAGTGAATCAAGTGAAGCAAATTGATTGGAAAGCACTGGTGAATCAAATCCGATATGAACATCAATGCTAAATATATCGTCGGGTAATAAAGTAATTTTTGATTTAGAATCTGGCAAAGAATATTCTATTTTTTTTCTAACAATATATTCATCTTTTTTAGCATTCAGTTCTTCTATTCCAACTTCCAAAATTTTTTCAACATAATGTTTGGCACTACCATCTAAAATAGGAAATTCTGGTCCATTAACTTCCAGCAAACAATTGTCGATTCCTAAAGCATACAAAGCTGCCAGTGCATGTTCTACCGTACTTATTTGAACTTCTCCTTTTTGCAAAACGGTACCACGAATTGTATGGGTTACATTTTCTGCTAAAGCTTCAATGATGGGTTGTTCAGGAAGGTCTATTCGTTTCAGCTTAATTCCATGATTTTCAACTGCTGGTATAAATGTTAAAGAGATTTCTAAACCTGTATGTAATCCTTTTCCTTGAAGAGTAAATTTTTCCTTTATTGTTTTTTGTTTTGTCATCATTTTACTTGTTAGAATAAAAATCCTTTATGTGAGTCAGTACTATTAATTATTGAGGATTACCTGATTGAATATTTTTTTCAAGTTCTTCCACTTTATTTTTCAATTCTATAAGAAGATTTTGTATTTCCGGTAAATTTTTAAAAAGGATAGAAGACCTTCTAAAATTACGAATGGGTATAGCAGGAGAACCAATAATAATCTGACCTGGTGTTTTCACTGAATTTGTCACACCTGATTGTGCACCTATTTGTGTATTGTCTGCAATTTGTAAATGTCCTACAATTCCTACTTGCCCGGCTAAAACACAATTTTTACCTATTTTTGTTGAACCTGCAATTCCTGTTTGTGCCACGATAACAGTATTTTCTCCAATTTCGACATTATGAGCAATCTGCACCAAATTGTCTATTTTTACTCCTTTGTGAATAATAGTACTACCCAATGTAGCCCTATCGATCGTAGAATTTGCTCCAACTTCAATATCATCTTCCAACACAACGTTGCCTAATTGAAAAATCTTTTCGTAGATTCCTTCTTTGGATTGTGCAAAACCAAAACCATCGGCTCCAATCACAACACCACCATGCAAAATACAATTATTACCAATAACACAATTATGATAAATTTTCACTCCTGGATAAAGAATTACATTTTCACCAACTGTGGAATTTTCTTCGATAGCACATTGGGCATATATTTCAGAATTTTTTCCAATTTTAACATTTTCACCAATAAACACAAAAGGAGCAATGTAAACATTCTCACCAATTTGTGCCGTAGGAGCAATATATGCCAGAGACGAAATGCCTTTTTTGTGGATTTGATTTTGATTAATGAGAGAAAAAAGTTTAGCCAATGATTCATAAGCATTATCCACACGAATTAAAGTAGCAGTAACTTTTTTTTCAGGCTTAAAATCCTTATTTATTAAAACTATACTGGCCTTACAATCGTAAAGGTAATGATTGTATTTCGGATTGGACAGAAAAGTAAGCGTACCTGGCTTTCCTTCTTCGATTTTAGAAAAACCACTTACTTTTACAGAAGGATTACCTTCAATTTCTCCTCCTAAAAAATCTGCTATTTGTTGAGCGGTAAACTCCATAGTTAAAAATTTTGGCTACAAAAGTACTAAACTATTTTTAATTTTTCACTTTTAGAAATAAACAATTTTAAATATTGAAATATAAACTTTTCATTATTAAATTATAATTCTAATAATTTTATAATCTACAGTAACACAAATAATGCTTATAAACTTTTTTGGTGAGCACTTTTATGTTCAACATGTCTGATGCTTCAGTTATATCTTTCACAGTATTATTTTTGTATAAAATATTGATTCTTTCTTCGCTGGGATTGTAGGTATCTGTACTTACCGTTTCTTCTCCCATAAAATATTCCGCTTCTTCAGCAGAAATTTTAAAATGTTCTTGATATTGACTTAACAAATGGTGTCGTTTAGTTTCGTTGAAACCATGTTCTAATATTTCAACTTTAAATAATTTTCTGTTAATAAACGACTTACACAAATATGATAAAACTTTATCTTCGTTATTTGTCCAAACTTTAATGGCACAAATCAGGTCTGAGTCGTCAAGATTTGCAAAATTGTCGAGTACTTCAACCGATTCACTAAATTTTTCTTCATTTATATAATTGTATAAAAAATAATGCAAAGCTGGTGAAGAAAAAAGTTTTTTACCGCTCAATACCAACTCTTTGGCTCTTGTTAGTATATTGATTAGCATTCTTTCAACAGCTACACATGTTTTATGCAAATAAACTTGCCAAAACATCAAACGTCGTGCCACAAGGAATTTTTCAATAGAATAAATGCCTTTTGACTCAACTACCAGATCGTCATTAAATATATTTAGCATATTAATAATGCGAGCAGAACCAATAATTCCTTCACTTACACCACAAAAAAAACTGTCACGGCTCAAATAATCCATTCTGTCCATGTCCAGTTGACTTGAAACCAATTGATGTAAAAATTTTTTGGGATATTGATTAGTAAAAATTTCAATTGCGGTGGTCAATTTCCCTTCAAACTCTTCATTGAGACGCTGCATCATCAAAAGAGAAATTTTTTCGTGGTCAATGTCCGTGACCAAACTTTTTTCCAGTGCATGGGAAAAAGGTCCGTGTCCTATATCGTGCAACAGCATACAAGCCCGAACAGCTTGTTCTTCGCTTGTAGTAATAGAGTGACCTTTTTGTCTCAACTCTTTGATGGCTTCACCAACCAGATACATACAACCAAGTGAATGTTGCATGCGGGTATGTTGGGCGCCAGGATAAACATAATAAGAAATACCTAATTGCTTGATACGATTTAATCGCTGAAAATAAGGATGTTGAATGATCTCATATAAAAAATCATCAGGAATATTGATAAAACCAAAAACAGGATCATTAATTATTTTTAGTTTATTCGATTGTTCCATCTTTATTATTTATGCTGATTAAATGAAATATTGAGAGAACGTTTATAACCTATGTGCCAGTATCTTCAACAGCCATTCCCAACATTTTTGGGTAGAAGATATACTCAATCTTTCTTCCGGAGAATGAACCCCATACATTTGTGGACCAATAGAAATCATATCCAACTGAGGATATTTTTCAAGAAAAAGTCCACATTCCAGACCTGCATGGACTGCTCGAACTTTAGGCTCTTCTCCTGTAATTTCCTGATAACATTGTTGAGCTACTTTAAGGATTTCAGAATTAAAATTTGGCTTCCATCCTGGATAACCTTTACTATGATGTACTTTTGCTCCAGCCAAAACAAAAACCGATTCTACCTGATGAGCTATATCATATTTGGCTGATTCAACAGAACTTCGTTGACTGGTAGTAATCAAAATTCGGTTATTATCTATCATTTTTACTGAAGCTAGATTAGTAGAAGTCTCAACTAAATCGGGAATTTCTTCACTTCTGGCTTTTACTCCGTGAGGGCAAGCATAAAGAGCATTAAGAAGTGTTTTTGAGCTTCTTTTATCCAAAACGGTATAAGGCATTTTTTCCGAAGAAAGTATAAATTGCAAATTAGGCTCACTTTGTTGTAATTCAGATGTTATTTCTGCAATATATTGATTGAATAAAACACTCAAATTTTCTTTTTGGTGAAAAGGAATAGAAATTATTGCGGTAGCTTCACGTGGAATGGCATTGGATAAACCACCACCTTCCATACTATGAAGATGTACTACTACTTCTTTGCTTAAATTCCACAGAAATCGAGTCAAAATTTTAATGGCATTGCCATGTTTTTTGTCAATATCTTCCCCTGAATGTCCTCCTTTTAAACCTTTAATTGTTATGGAAAAAGATAAATTAGTTAGCGGAGTTTTTCGAGGTATATATGAAAGATTAGCTGTTGTGTCAATTCCACCAGCGCAACCTATAAAAATAACACCATCATCTTCCGAGTCCAAATTAATTAAAATTTTCCCTTCTAAAAAATCAGGTTCTAAAGATGAAGCACCTGTTAAACCACTTTCTTCATCAACGGTAAACAAGCATTCTATTTCTGGATGGGAAATATCATTGGAAGTCAACACAGCCAGCATCATAGCCATACCAATTCCATTATCCGCACCTAAAGTTGTTCCCTTTGCTTTAATCCAGTCACCTTCTATATGAGTTTGGATAGCATCAGTTTCAAAATTGAAATTCACTTCACTATTTTTTTCACATACCATATCCATATGTGATTGTAAAATAATTTTTTGCTGATTTTCGTAACCTGAAGTGGCTGGTTTAGTAATCAAAACATTTCCTGCCTTATCAACTTTTGCTGAAAGATTATGTAGCTTTGCAATTTGAAGAAGATAATTTCTGATTTTTTGTTCCTTTTTTGAAGGACGAGGAATTTTAGTTATTTCGTTAAAATAATACCAGACTGTTGAAGGTTCGATATTGATCATAATATAGTTTTGACTTTTGAATTTCGAGTTACAAGTTTCGAGGAATATGAAAATTCAACAAAGATAATTAAAATTTTATAGATAGGAAGTTACCGAAATAAAAGAGATATAAATTTTTCCTTACATTTTCTGAAATACAATTTATATCACATAATTTTGTTATTTTAACTCCCGAGCTCCGCAAATTTCTGATGATATTTCATTCAGCCACCCAGCTTGCTGAAAAACACCAGTTTGAATTTTAATAAAACGAATATGCGGTAAATTAACAGAGTTACCTAAATTATCTACAGCATTTGAAATATCAAATTGATTGGAATGAACTGTTTGATCGTAATCAATACCAAAGTTATTTTCGGCATACCCCCACGTAAAACGATCAACAGGAACTTCCCATTGAGAACCACTATTTTCGTAAGCATCGGGTAAACGTGTTCCATAAAAAGTGATGCTATCATTTTCGTAATATTGCCACCACCACGAAGCAGTAAATTTTGTACCAAAACCTGAAATTAGTTCTCCTCTATTCCTTTCACTGTCTTTCCAAGTTATGTTGGCTGAATCTGAAAGAGCCTTATAGTAGCACACCCAATAATTTCTTTTTGAGTTTTCAAATTGATTTCCTTTTAATTCGTACCAGGTGTCATTGGGTTTTCCATCACCGTTTTTATCTTCCATTACATAAACAATAGCAGGCTCAGGCGAAACACCTGCCAAAGCAAATACTTCAAAATCATATCCTTCATGATTGATTACATTATGATCAAAGCCAGCTATCACATATCCGCCCCAACCCCCCAGGTACAGGCAACTTTTCACGTTAGAAGGTAAGCCAATAAAGTTTGCTGCATCTGTAGGTTTAACTATGTTGGCATGTTGACCAGGTGCATAGTGATATTCAAAAACATCTGTAATATAAGCAGAATCTGTTACTTCATTGTCTGATTTTTCACAAGAAACAATTCCTAAGATTAGAAAAATAAAAAACAATAGTTTTAAATAATGACACCAAATATTAAGAGACATTTTTCTGTAAATTAAAAAATGAAAAAAATTATCGAATTGTTATCATGGTAGCTCCAAAACCATATTGCTGAAACGAAGCGTCCTGAAAGTAAAATTTTTTGTATTGTGTTTCCAGAAGTTTCTGAATTTCTTTTTTTAATACGCCTTCACCTTTTCCATGAATGAAAACGATTTTTTGACCCTTGTTATTTTTATTCATTTCTAGTACTTCCCTGCACTTGTTCAATTGAAGTTGAAGCATTTCAAAATTACTCATTCCTGCTGGATTATCTATTAATTGTTCAATATGCAGATCAACTTCAATGATTTGTGGCTTCTTTAATTTTTTTAACTTGTGTGGGTTTGAAGGAATTTCTTTTTGTGAAATTACCTTTTTTATTTCTTTTTCAGGAATTTCAAGAAATTGTTGTTTCTCTTTTTCTAATAAAATATCTATCAATAAAGCTGGTTGATCAAAATAATCATTTTCGGTAAAACAGTGTAATTTGTAAAATTTATCGATTTCAACTTCAATATTTACATCAATTGCCCGTTGAATGGAATATTCCTTGTCCTTTTTATAAGCGATTGTCTGGAAATTTATTTTTTGCCATTCGGTTAATTGTTCAGGAGTGATTTCGGCAAAAAGTTCTTGCATGTTTGGTTCAATCAATCCATTCGCCAAACTCAAAGCAGCAGCATTTTCTAATAAACTAATGTTATAAAACAGGTAATAATTACTGTCATTGATCAGATAACATTCGTAACTGGTGTTTGGCAACTGTTTGATGTTGGTTGGCACGAAAGCCAAAAACAATTTGAGCGTATCGCCTTCAGATGTTTCTTCTGGAATCTCAATTTTTTTTTCAAGAGATGAAAAAGCTGGTTCTTTATTTTCAGAAAGAGAGGGCGTATTTTCTTTGGCATTTTCAGACGTAAAATCCCGAATAGGAAAATTTGTATTCCCGTTTACTGCAGCAGGAATTACAACACATTCATTTGCCAGCACAGGCACTTCAAAGCCATCATTGTCTGCCACGTAAATGATTTTATTCTTTTCATCAACATGCGTTACTATGCCGCCACCGACAGCGTTTAAAAAACGTACATGATCTCCTTTTTTTATCATGATAAGATAAATTTTAGAATAGTTTAAAAATTGTCACTTCTACTTTTAAAATGTGAAAAGTAATGATAAAGCTACTATCAAAAAATGGCAATTTTTTAGTACTTTTGCTGCAAAAGTACAACAAATTTTCTGTAAGCCCAGTGAATTCTGCCAACGAAAATATCATTCCACTGAATATTGAGGATTTTGACTATAACTTATCCGACGAACGTATTGCAAAATATCCTTTGCCTCAACGTGATGCTTCAAAATTATTGATATATAAAAATGATGTCATCACTGAAAACACTTTTTTGCATCTCGTTGAATTTTTACCTCCAAACAGTTTATTAGTATATAACAATACAAAAGTAATTGAAGCTCGTCTTGTCTTTTATCGCGAGACAGGTGCGCGTATAGAAATTTTTTGTTTGAAGCCTGCTGTTCCTTCTGATTATGCCTTATCGCTTGGTTCTTTTTCAGAATGTGTATGGAAATGTATGGTTGGTAATCAGAAAAAATGGAAAGGAGAAGTGCTTACAAAGAAAGTAAACATTGATAATAAAAATTTTCTTTTTCAAGCTGAATTGTTAGAGAAAAAAGGAAATGTTAGTTATATTCGCTTTTTCTGGGATGCTCCCAACGTTTCTTTTGCTGAAATTTTGGAAAAAGCAGGTGAATTGCCGATTCCTCCTTATCTGCATCGGAAAACGGAAGCGATTGACCTGATTTCCTATCAAACAGTTTATGCTAAAATGAAAGGTTCTGTTGCTGCTCCAACAGCAGGATTGCATTTCACACCTGAAGTTTTTGAAAGCTTAAAGACGAAAAATATTGAGACAACCGAATTGACTTTGCATGTTGGTGCTGGTACTTTTCAGCCAGTGAAAACGAAGAACGTTTTAGAGCATGAGATGCATACCGAAGTGTTCATGGTTTCGAAAAATACCATTGAACAATTACTTGATAAGTTGGGGAATATTATTGCTGTAGGAACTACTTCAGCACGAACATTAGAAAGTCTTTATTATATAGGGCTTTTATTAAGTCAGGATTCGTCGCTAAAAGAAAAACCAACTTCATTTTTTCTTTCTCAATGGTTACCATATACGATGAAAAATGAAATATCGACAAAAACAGCATTAACTCTTATTCTGGAATATTTGGAAAAAAATAAATTGAGTCATCTTTATGCTCAAACGCAAATCATGATCCAGCCGGGTTATACATTTCATTTGATAAATGGATTGATTACTAATTTTCATCAGCCGAAAAGTACTTTATTACTACTCATTTCAGCTTTTGTTGGTAATGATTGGCGGAAAATTTATCAATATGCTCTGGAACATAACTTTCGCTTTTTAAGCTATGGTGACAGTTCCTTGTTACTGAAATGATTTTTCAAGAAAGTTTTAAAAGCTAAAACAGTTAAAACAAAAATCTATGGAAAATTTATTGACTGATTCCCTTTTGTTTGATCAATTTTCTGATATTCAATATTTTTTCACTACCAGAAAAGGAGGCTTTAGTGATGGTAATTATACATCTTTTAATTTGAGCCCTTTTGTTGGTGATAAACCTCAACATGTTGCTCAGAATCTGAACAAATTAGCGGAAATTCTTTCATTGCCAACAGATAAAATTTTTTTCCCTCACCAAAATCATGGAAAACTTATTTATGAAATCGATGAAACTTTTTTGCAGTTTCCGCCCGAAGACCAAAAAAATCGCCTTGTCAATAGAGATGGCTTGTTTACAAATTTGAAAAATATCTGTGTGAGTGTCACTACTGCCGATTGTGTACCATTATTGTTTTATGATCCTGTTAAAAAGGCAGTTGCTGCGGCTCATGCTGGGTGGAGAGGAACTGTTCAGCAAATCGCAGCAAAAATGGTAATTACCCTTGTGCGAAAATACGGTTGTTCTCCTAAAAATATTCGTGTAGTTATGGGCCCTGCCATTTCGAAACAAAAATATGAAGTAGGAAAAGAAATTTTATTAACTTTCAAAATTGCTGGCTTTGAAACATCAGAAATTTTCAGTCAGCGAGAAAATAAGATTTTTTTAAATCTCTGGAAAGCAAATGAAATGATTTTGTTGAGAAGCGGAGTTTTAAAATCCAACATCGAAATCAAGGAATTATGTACCTTCACAAATTCAAGCGATTTCTTCTCAGCCCGTCGAGATGGTACGCCCTGTGGAAGAATGTTGAGCGGAATTATTTTACGATAAAAATATTTTTAATTTATTGTTTTGAAAATAGCAATCTCTTCACTGGTTCACAGTATTTGTCCTGATTTGGTTTTAGGTATTATTGAAGGAAAAGTCAAAAATTCACCAGCTTCTGGGTTGTTATGGCAAGAGATGGAAAAAGAAATGAAGGAAATTCTTTCAAATTATTCATTGGGACAAATCAATAAACGCCCTACCATTTTAGCCATAAGAGAAGCTTATAAAAAACTTGGTAAAGATCCTTCACGTTATCGACCTTCAGCAGAGGCTTTATGTCGACGAATCTGTAAAGGGAATTCCATTTATCAAATCAATACACTGGTCGATATTATCAATCTTGTTTCTATTCGCAGTGGCTTTTCAATTGGTGGTTTTGATGCAGACAAAATTCAAGGAAATCTTTTACTTGATATAGGGAACGAAAATGACAAATTTGAAGCAATTGGCAGAGGAATTTTAAATGTAACTGGGCTTCCGCTTTTTCGAGACGAAGCAAGTGGTATTGGAACGCCTACCAGTGATAATGAACGAACAAAAATAACTATGGAAACCAATCATTTATTAATGATTATCAATGCTTATGGAGGTAAAACTAAGCTTGAAGAAACTATAGATTATACAGTGGACTTACTCAAAAAATATGCTGAAATGACTGAATATGATATTTTTTATATAAAATAACATTTTTGTTTATTATTGCTACTGCTATTCCATTTAAATTTCGATTGGAACTTGATTAATAGACACTCATTTTAGCCCCTAATCATGTGTAATAATGGATAAACAAAAGAAAAATGATGGTTAGAAACTTTAGAATTCATTTCTTATAATTTCAAAATGTTATTGGTTGTTTAAAAATCTATTTCCTTTTTTATTTTTTTGTGTTTTTGGAAAAACTTCGATTTTCATGTACTTTTGATTCTCAATTTTTTTCTTTTATCTATGCTTTCGATTTTAGAGGAATATCATTATTATTTAAAGCTTGAAAAAGGTTTATCTGACAATACGATAGATGCTTATGAAAGAGACTTGTCAAAGCTATCACAATATTTGTCAGAGGCTCACATACCTTTGGAACAAGCTACTACCGAGCATCTTCGTGATTTTCTCATCGAAATTTGTGAATTAGGAATTCATCCTCGTTCGCAGGCACGCATTATCTCTGGCATCGCTTCTTTTTATCATTTCTTGATTTATAAAAATATTATTGCTGAAGATCCTACCGAATTACTCGAAAGTCCTAAAATTGGTTTGCGACTGCCTGAAGTGCTTTCCGTAAACGAAATCAATGCTATGGTGGCAGCTATTGATGTAAGTAAACCTGAAGGTCATCGAAATAAAGCTATCATTGAAATTTTGTATGGTTCAGGAATTCGCGTTTCAGAATTAATTGGTTTACAAATTTCAAAAATGAATCTCAAAGAAGGTTATATGCTGGTGGAAGGTAAAGGCAGTAAACAACGACTGGTTCCTTTGTCGCCCACTTCCATTGAGCAAATTGAAATGTGGAAAATAGATCGAAACAAATTGCCCATCAAAAAAGGAAACGAAGATTATCTTTTTTTAAACCGACGAGGTACTAAAATGACTCGAGCAATGATTTTTACCATTGTGAAAGATTTGGCAGCAACTGCAGGAATAAAAAAGAAGGTAAGTCCTCACACTTTTCGACATTCATTTGCTACACATTTGCTGGAAAATGGAGCCAATTTAAGGGTTATTCAACAGTTGTTGGGACATGAATCTATTACCACTACAGAAATTTATACCCATATTGATATTCATTATTTGCGAGAAACTATTTTGAATTTTCATCCTTTCAATCAACATTCACCTAAAACGACCAACGATACAAAAGATGAGGAATAATAAAATTTTCATGTTCTTTATTTGTCAGTTGTTGATGTTGTTATTTCCTTTTATTCTCATGTCAGCTCAAGAAACATTGGTTGTTGGTCAAGTTGTCAATCAAGTAAATAAGCAACCTATCTCATCGGCAAAGATTTTTTTTAAGAACACTTCAAAAATGGCAGTTAGTAATGAAGAGGGGTATTTTTTAATTCGAAATTCGGGCAAAGAAAAATTACTCATATTTTCGGCAGAGGGCTATAAAGATAAGGAGATAACAATCAAACCTGGCGAAAGCATTGGGATGCTGATAGAACTAGAGCCAGAAACTTTTATCATCAATAATTCTTTTACTGATAAAGAAAAAGATGCTGCCATACCCATTATAAATAAGGTTAGAGAACATCTTGAAAAGAATGATGAAACCAATTCACCTAACTATCATGCCATTGCCATTGAGCAAAATCTTCTAATTCTAAATAAGGTTCACAAACAAAATATTGACCCTCAAATTTATCATTATTTGCAAAATGCAAGTGTTACAGATTCTTTTTTAGTAGTTCCTATGTATATGAATGAGGTAAAATACCAATATTCGTCGAAAGGGAAAAAAGAGATTTCAAAAACTAATTTTTCTTCTCCGCAAAGTGAAGAAATGATTATTGAGCAAGTATTTGGTGAAATAAATCCTTCCTTAAATTTTTATCAGCCAACAGTTATTTTTTTTGGACAAAAATACATTAGTCCTTCATCAAAAAAAGCCGATCTTTTTTATTATTTTTATTTGACTGATAGTATTTTAAATGATACAAATAAACAATATGAAATTCATTTTATTGCCAAAAATCACACACAGCCCACTTTTGATGGAAAATTTTTAATTGATTCAGCCAGTTGGGCTATTACTTATATAGAAGCTTCTACCTCAAAATTGGACAAAAGTTTTATCAAAAACTTAACAATATTTCAAAATTTTGAAAAAAACCAAGAAAATAAATGGTGCCGCTCAAAGGAAGAAATTTTAATCACTTTTAAGGATAATAATTTAGTAAAAAAAATTACAAATGAATTTCCTTTGTTTTTAATTCGTACCACTACTTATCAACAAAATACTACCGTTTCTTATGAAAATAATTTTGCTCATAGTGGTTATTCACCAGAAGTATTGAATGATAAATTGCATCAATTTCAAAATACAAAACTAATGAAATTGACCAACTGGACGTCCGATGCCATTTTTTCAGCTTATCTTTCAGTAGGGAAAATAGATATTGGCAAAATTCAATTCTTAGCCAGAACAACTGAGCTGGAAGGATGGAGAGTAAATTTACCTTTAAGAACAAATGAAAAATTATGCAAAAATTTTACTGTTGGTGGTTATTTGGGTTATGGTTTTAGTAATCAAGAAGTAAAATATTCTACTTTTGCTCAATATCGTTTGCCTGGTGACACAAAACGTGTATTGGGTATAAATTATACGAACGATAATCGAAGAATTGACTACAACTACAATAATTTTCTTTATCTGGAAAACCCTTTAAATAGCGGCGATGAAGATATTGCCAGCACTATTTTTTCCTTTAGAAAGGCTCAACGACTAAATGAAAGAAAAGAGTTAACATTTTCTTTTTCAAATGATTGGAATACTAATGTAGAATCAAGTATTTATTTTCGGACTATCCAGCAATTTTCAAATGAATTTATACCTTTTACAAGAGATAATGTTTCTTACTCAAGTACTCATCAACAATCGATAATTTTTTCTACGCGTTTTTCTTTTGATGAAAAAACGTTTGAAGATCACCTGCAACGCATTTATATGTACAATCATAAACCAATAATTTATACGATTCTTGAAGGAGGGAAATATAAAGTTGGTAATCAAGTAAATAATTACGGGAAATTGGTAGGAATTATAAAACAAAATACCCAATTCAACTGGGCACAGTTGAATTATTGGCTGGAAGGTGGTTGGCTTATTGGAAAAGTTCCTTATTCTTTGCTTGCTTTTCAACCAGGTTGCGAAGGTGGCTATGGCTTTTATCGATTTAGCATGTTGGATTATATGCAATATGCTGCTGATAAATATTTTCAATTTCATGGTGAACTGATTTTTAATGGTCGAGTGTGGCAAAAAATCCCTGTGATTAAATATCTCACGTTGAAAGAATTCTTTACCTTCAAAATGACGGTAGGCGATTTAAGTTCGTCTCATCAAGAAGTACTTGATTTCCCTTCTTATCTTATTCCTTTACAGAAACCTTATTATGAAGTAGGAATTGGTTTTGCCAATATTTTGCATTTATTCAATGTGCAGTCTATCTGGAGATTTACCGAAAATGAAGATTTAGTAACACCTAAATGGGGGATAAGAGCCAGTTTTAGAATCAGTTTCTGAATTAATTTGGAAAAAATGGATGTAAAATGAAAATAAAAATTATAAATAATTCTATCTTTGTGGTGACTTTTAGTTATTTTATAAATCATTAATCAAAATTTTTATGGATTTCGAACGTTTAAAAATAGCCGTAATTGGTGCAGGAAACATGGGAAGTGCTTTGCTACACGGCTGGATAAAAAGCAAATTAATATCTCCTCAAAATATCAGTATAAGTGATGTTTCAAAAGAAAAGCTGGAAAATTTAAAAGCTTTTGAACCAAGTATCAATACACATTTATCAAATAAAGATGCAATAAAGACGGCTGATGTAGTGATTCTGGCAGTAAAGCCATGGCTGATGGAAACAATTGCTGAAGAAATTAAAAATGAAATTAACTATAAGGAACAAATATTAGTTTCTATTGCTGCGGGAATCAATTTTGAAAAGTTACTTAAAATTTTTGATAAAAAGGCAATGTTATTTCGGGTGGTTCCTAATACCGCCGCCGAAGTTTCGGAGAGTCTTTGTGCCATTTCCTCGTGTAATGCAGACAGTGAGCAACAACAATTAATAATGAAGCTTTTTAATTGCATAGGTAAAACTTTTTTAGTGCCGGAAAATCAACTGAATGCTTTTATGTCGCTCACTTCGTGCGGAATAGCTTATGCTTTTCGATATATTCGTGCAGCTATGGAAGGCGGCGTAGAAATTGGAATTTCTCCAGAAATTTGTCAGCAAGCTGTTGTTCAAACTTTAAAAGGTGCTGTAGCTTTGTTGGAATCCAATCAAAATCATCCCGAAATAGAGATTGATAAAGTAACAACGCCGGGCGGAATTACAATTAAAGGTCTTAATGAAATGGAAGCCAATGGTTTTTCTAATGCAGTTATTCAAGGAATCAAAGCTTCTTGGTTGAAAGACTAAAGTTAATAATAAATATAATTTTATCGCATTATGAATGAACAAATTAGACAAATTGCGTTGAGGTTACGTGGCTTACGCGAATCACTGGATTTGACAATTTCTGAAGCAGCAGAAAAATGTGGAATTCCTAAAAAAGATTATGAAAAATATGAATCGGGCGAAATAGATATACCAGTTAGCTTCATTTGTAAAGTAGCTGAAACTTTTGGAATAGAAACCACTGCTTTAATTTCTGGGGAAGAGCCTCGTGCACAAGTTTTTTTTGTAACTCGCAAAGGAACAGGAGCCAGTATTGAAAGGACAAAAGCTTATAAATATCAAGCTTTAGCTTATGGTTTTCGAAATGCAAAAGTAGATCCTTTTGAGGTAATGGTTGAGCCTAATAACCTTCCAATTTATTTGAATACACATAAAAATCAGGAATTTAATTATATTCTGGAAGGTACTTTATTACTGGAAATTGATGGGAAGCAGTTAACTTTATATGAAGGAGATAGCATCTATTTTGATGCTACTAAACCTCATGGAATGAAAGCTCTAAATGATAAAAAAGTGAGATTTTTAGCTATAATCATTTGAAATAAAAAATTACTAATGACGTTAGAGATAAAAAATTTTAAAAGGGTAAATAAAAATTTTTAGAAGAAATGCTTTCATAAGCAAGAAAGTGTTTCTTCTTTTTTGTTGAAATAAAAAGAAAAATTACTATTATGTTAGAAAAATTTGTAAAACAAACTGAATTTAAAGATTTTGAAGATTTCAATAAAAATTTTCAGCTTATAGTTCCTGATCATTTCAACTTTGCTTATGATGTGGTAGATGAATGGGCGAGAATTGCTCCAAATAAGCAAGCTATGGTATGGACAAACGATGAAGGTGAGTGTCGAGAATTTACTTTTGCCGAAATGAAAAAATACAGCGACCAAACAGCTTCTTTTTTTCAAAGTCTTGGGATAAAAAAAGGTGATATTGTGATGCTTATCTTGAAGCGACGTTATGAGTTTTGGTTTTCCATTTTAGCCCTTCATAAAATTGGAGCAATAACCATTCCTGCAACTCATTTACTAACTTCCAAAGATTTAATTTACCGAAATAATGCTGCTGGTATTAAAGCTATTGTGGCTGTTGGCGAAGAACCAATTTTAACGCATATCAACGAGTCGATGTCTGATTCGCCAACGATAAAGTTTTTAATTTCAGTAGGTCCTAAAGTCCCCGAAAACTGGCTTGATTTTCATAAAGGCATTGAAGAAGCAGCTCCTTTTATCCCACTTTATCATATCAATGAAAATGAAGACCCATTAATTATTAGTTTCACTTCAGGAACCACAGGAAATCCTAAGATGGTTTTATTAGATTACCGCTATCCATTGGCTCATATCATTACAGCAAAATACTGGCACAACTTACACGAAAGCAGTCTTCACTTGACGATTGCTGATACAGGATGGTTAAAAGCTTTGTGGGGAAAAATTTATGGACAATGGATTGCAGGAGCTTGTGTGTTTGTGTACGATCATGAAAAATTTACGCCTTCTGCTATATTGACTATGATCGAAAAATATAAAGTTACTTCACTTTGTGCACCCCCTACTATTTTTCGTTTTCTTATTCGTGAAGATCTTACTAAATACAATTTATCTTCACTGGAATATTGTACAATTGCAGGTGAAGCTCTCAATCCTTCTGTTTACGAAAAATTTTTAGAATTAACTGGTATTAAGCTTCACGAAGGTTATGGACAGAGCGAAACTACCGTTTGTATATTTACTTCGCCGTGGACAGAACCCAAGCCTGGTTCGATGGGCTTGCCTTGTGCCCATTATGATATTGATTTATTAACCTATGACGGTCGTTCAGCCGAAGTTGGAGAACAAGGAGAAATCGTTATCCGTTTGGATAAGAATTATCCAGTGGGATTGTTTAAAGGTTATTACCGGAATGAAGAACTGACGCGTGAAGCTTTTCGTAATAATACTTATCATACAGGTGATTTGGCATGGCGTGATGAAGATGGGTATTTCTGGTTCGTTGGTCGCACAGATGACGTTATCAAAAGTTCTGGCTACAGAATCGGACCATTTGAAGTAGAAAGTGCCTTGATGACACATCCTGCTGTAGTAGAGTGTGCTGTGACTGGAATCCCTGATGAGCTTCGTGGACAAGTAGTAAAAGCAACTATTGTGTTATCCAAAGAATATAAAGAGAAAGCAGGACCAGCTTTGATGAAAGAAATTCAGGATCATGTAAAAAAAGTAACAGCTCCTTATAAATATCCCCGTGTTATTGAATTTGTGGATGAATTACCTAAAACTATTAGTGGAAAAATTCGACGTGTTGAAATCAGAGAAAAAGACAGTCAATAAAAAGAGATTATATATTAACTGGAAATTGAATCTTATATTTTTTTAAATATTTGTTAATCAATATATTATGCAAATTGTAAACTTTTCGGATACGAATTCGATTCTTCATCATTTTTTGAAAGAAATTCGTTCAGTAGAGATTCAAAAAGACAGTATGCGTTTTAGAAAAAATATGGAAAGAATTGGCGAAATAATGGCTTACGAGATTAGTAAAACTATGTCTTATGTAAGTGAAACTGTCCAAACTCCTTTTGGAATTTCTCCTGTTAATTTGATAAATGAAAAAATCGTCATTTCCACTATTTTAAGAGCTGGACTACCTTTTTATCAAGGATTTCTGAATTTTTTTGATGGAGCAGAAAGTGCTTTTGCCTCTGCTTATCGCAAATATAAGAACGCTGTTGATTTTGATATTTACGTAGAATATATTGCTTCACCTTCTATAGAAGGAAAAACACTTATTCTCACTGATCCAATGCTGGCAACAGGCAGTTCGATGGAGATGACGTACAATACCTTACTTGCTAAAGGGAAACCGACTAAAATTTATATTGCAGCCGTCATTGCAAGTCAGCCAGCAATAAATTATGTCGTTTCTCATTTCCCTGAAGAAAAAACTAGCATTTGGGCAGCAGCTATTGATCCTGAGTTGAACGAACATTCTTATATTATACCCGGTTTAGGTGATGCGGGTGATTTAGCCTTCGGAGAGAAAATATAATTAGAGAATTATCAGAAAAAAACAAGAGAAGAAACCTCATTTGAAGTAATAAAAAAACTCTTTATCCTTCCAAAAAAGATAAAGAGTTTTTATTAAATGAAACGGTCTTTTTTTATGATAACTTATTAACATAAATAGTTAGTTTTGACTTCAAATTACTGGCTTTATTTTTATGAATAATATTTCTTTTTGCCAGTTTGTCCAGCATAGAAGTCACTTTAGGTAGCATTTCAGTAGCTGTTGTTTTATCGGCTGTTGTGCGGAGTTTTTTTACAGCGTTCCTTGCCGTTTTTGCATAATAACGGTTATGTAACCTTTTTTTGTTGGCTTGACGAATTCTTTTCAGTGCTGATTTATGATTTGCCATAATTTTTTTAAATAATTTGTTTATCTATTTTGTAGCCCATAGCAGAATTGAACTGCTCTTTCAAGAATGAAAATCTTGCGTCCTAACCGATAGACGAATGGGCCATCACTTATATTAAAAACAATTCCAAAAGAGGAATTGCGGCTGCAAAGATAATGTAGTTTTTTGAATTACGAAAGTTTTTACTTAAAAATCTTTTTATTCCTATAACAATCAATGCTTTATTAACCCGATGTGGAAATAAGTTGATATCTTAGCTCAGCTTAATAAATTAATGGAGAGGTAAAAACTCTCAAAGTGTAGATTTAATTTCTGTTTCTTCAAAACTTTCAATAATGTCACCTACGTGGATATCATTAAAATTCTGAATACTGATACCGCATTCGTAATTTGCACTTACTTCCTTTACGTCCTCTTTGAAACGTTTTAATGAAGCAATTTCCCCAGTGTAGATTACAATTCCATCGCGAATAAGATGAACTTTATTGGTTCGTTTGATTTTACCTTCTCGTACAAAACAACCTGCAACTGATCCAACTTTTGAAATTTTAAATACATCTCGAACTTCGAGTGTAGCGGTCACTTCTTCCTTAATTTCAGGAGAAAGCATACCTTCCATAGCTGATTTTATTTCTTCTATGGCATCATAAATAATGGAATAAAGTCGGATGTCAATTTCTTCTTTTTCTGCTAATTTACGTGCCGAAGAAGTAGGACGTACTTGAAATCCACAAATAATAGCATTGGAGGCGGCAGCAAGCAATACATCTGAATCAGAAATTGCTCCAACAGCCTTATGGATTATGTTTACCTGAATTTTATCGCTCGATAATTTAAGTAAAGAATCTGACAAGGCTTCTACTGAACCATCTACATCTGCTTTCACAATAATATTCAGTTCTTTAAAGTCGCCCAGGGCAATTCTTCTTCCTAAATCATCCAATGTAAAATGTTTTTTAGTTCGGATTGTTTGTTCTCTTTGTAACTGCTCACGTTTTGTAGCAATTTCACGTGCTTCATGTTCCGATGGCATAACAATAAAGTTATCACCTGCTTGAGGTGCGCCATTTAGACCTAAAATCAAAGCTGGTTCAGAAGGTTTAGCTTCGGTAATGTGTTGATTTCGTTCATTGAACATGGCTTTTACTTTTCCATAATGAATACCAGCCAACACAATATCTCCCTGATGAAGCGTTCCATTTTGCACCAAAACAGTGGCAACATAACCGCGACCTTTGTCGAGCGAAGATTCAATCACAGAACCAGAAGCTCGTTTTTTCGGATTTGCCTTTAAATCAAGTAATTCAGCTTCCAGCAGAACTTTTTCCAGCAATTCAGGAACGCCAATTCCTGTTTTTGCTGAAATATCTTGTGACTGGTATTTTCCTCCCCATTCTTCTACCAGATAATTCATATTTGCCAATTCTTCTTTAATTTTTTCTGGATTAACTCCTGGTTTATCAATTTTATTAATGGCAAAAACGATAGGGACATTAGCAGCCGCAGCATGATTAATAGCTTCAACCGTTTGTGGCATCACGTTATCATCAGCAGCAATGATAATTATAGCAATATCAGTAACTTGTGCACCACGTGCACGCATGGCGGTAAAAGCTTCGTGTCCAGGCGTATCGAGGAAAGTGATTCGTTGTCCATTATCGAGCATCACATTATAAGCACCAATATGTTGGGTGATTCCTCCGGCTTCACCAGCGATTACATTGGCTTTCCTGATGTAATCAAGTAAAGAAGTTTTTCCGTGATCCACGTGTCCCATAACCGTAACAATAGGTGGACGGGGTTGTAAATCTTCTTCCTTATCTGGTTCCTCTTCAAAAACAGACTCTAATATATCCTGGCTAATATATTCAACTTTATAACCAAATTCATCAGCGAGTATGTTGATGGTTTCTGCATCCAATCGTTGATTAATGGAAACAATCATTCCAATGTTCATACAGGTTGCAATAACATCATTCACTGGTACATCCATCAAATTTGCCAGTTCGTTAACAGTGACGAATTCCGTTAATTTCAAAACTTTTTCTTCTTCTTGTTCCCGTTGAGCAAGTTCCTGTTGACGAGCATTTAACATTTCACGTTTATCTCTTCGATATTTGGCACTTTTGCCTTTTTTGCTGGAAGCCGCTGAAAGTCTGGCTAACGTCTCCTTGATTTGCTTCTGAACTTCTTCTTCCGAAATGGCAGGTTTTATCGGTCTTTTAAGTTTTTCCTTGCCAACTTTTGGGGAAACTACCTTTTTGGGTGGCTCTAATGTTGAAATAGAAGTGCCATTAGGAAAAATTTTAGCTATATCTACTTTTTGTTTTGTAAAACGAGTGCGTTTCTTTTTATGTTGTTCTTTAAATTCATCCAGTTCTACTTCATCAGTTTCTTCTTCGGATAGTTTAATTATTTTTTTATTTTTTGAAGGAACAAACTTTTTCGATTCATTCAGTAACCTATTTTTTTCAGCGTATTCTTTCTTTTTTTGTTCCTTAGATTTTGACTTGGGACGGGTACTTTGATTGATGGTGTCCAGATCAATCGTTCCTATTACGGTTAAGTTTGTATCTAAAATAGGGTGAGCAATTTCGAAAATTTCATTTTCTTCTTCATTCTCAGCAATTTCTTCTATTTTAGCAGTGAATATTTCTTCTTTTCCAATGAGATTTTTTTCTTCAACTTCATGACTGATTTTTTGTTTTTGAACTTTTTCTGCAGTTTCAGTTTTTATTTCAGGGGGTATTTTTTTAGTCTCAACAGTTTTTTCTTTTTCTTCCACTTCGGCTACAAGAATTTTCTCTTCTTTTTCAACAGTTGTTTTTTCCTTTTTTGTTTCTTCTGATTCAATTTTTGGTGTAACAGTTGTTTCAATGCTAGTAACTTTTTCTTTTTCTGGAATAATAGTTTCTAATAGTTTTTCTTCTTTAGGTTGAATTTTTTGTTCTGTTGTGAGCTCTTTTTCTTTAGCTGAAGTTTGTGGAATAACTTCTTCCTTTTTTTCTTTTGATTTTTTTATTTTTTCTTCCAAATCGATATAGCCTACAGATTTTAAATGAGGCACTTGATCAGCAGGAATGGTTGTAGGAATCGTTTCAATTTCTTTTTCGGCTGGTTTATGATGAATAAAATCATCCAATGCGACCGTTTCTTGTTTTTCTTTTAACTGTCGTTCCTGGCTGATTCGTTCTGACTCGATTTTCAAGGCCATGTCCTTGTTAAATTCTTTAGCAAGTAAAAGAAACATTTCATCTGTGAGTTTCACATTTGGATCGGCTGTCAATTTATGACCTTTTTTTGCTAAAAAATCAACGGCAGTATTCATGCCTACATTCAAATCTTTACAAGCCTTGCTTAATCTTATGGGCATATTTTATTTCTTTGTTTTTAAAATTTTTTATAACGATTCTGCTGAATTATTTTGTTAAAAATAAAATTCTTATTTTTCTTCTTCTTCAAATTCAGCTTTCAATATAGTCAGTACATTATCAACTGTTTCCTCTTCTAAATCGGTTCTGTGAATCAAATCGTCACGTGAAATAGACAATACACTTTTAGCGGTATCGCAGCCAATTGACTTTAAAACATCAATTACCCACTCGTCAATTTCATCGCTGAATTCGTCCAGATAAATGTCTTCTGTTTCTGCTTCATCCAGTTCGCGGAAAACATCGAGTGTATAACCTGTCAACATGCTAGCAAGTTTAATATTTAATCCACCTTTACCGATTGCTTGTGAAATTTCTTCTGGTTTTAAATAAATTTCAGCTTTTTTCTCTTCTTCATTTATTCTAATAGAAGATATTTTTGCTGGACTTAATGATCTGGCGATAAATAAGCTGATGTTGTTTGTGTAATTTATCACATCAATATTTTCGTTCCGAAGTTCCCGAACAATGCCGTGAATACGCGACCCTTTTATTCCTACACATGCGCCAACAGGGTCAATTCTATCATCGTAAGATTCTACTGCTACTTTTGCTCGCTCACCTGGGATTCTGGCAATTTTTTTGATAGTAATCAACCCATCGTGAATTTCAGGAATTTCTAATTCAAACAAACGTTCTAAAAAAACGGGCGATACACGCGAAAGGGTGA
>DAOOVG010000027.1:0-25015 GCA_035369865.1 Paludibacteraceae bacterium
AACACCGATTTCAAGTCAAGAATTTACAATAGGAATTCATGCGGATAATCATTTTGTTTTATTACAAAACATTTTCAATTTCAATTATATCAGCATCTTCCCATAGATGCTCAATATCATAAAAGGTACGTATTCTTGGTTGAAAAATATGCACGATAACAAATCCATAATCCATAGCAATCCATTCACTATTTTTATATCCCTCCGTTGCATAGGGCTTTACATGCAGCTTGTTTAATACATAATTTTCAATCGAATCACCAATTGCCCTTACTTGAATATTAGAAGTTCCTTCACAGATAACGAAATAACTGCATGGAGCATCATTCAATTTAGTTAAGTTGATAATTACAATGTTTTTACCCTTTCTTTCCTGTATTCCTTCAACAATTTTTTCAACAATTTGTTCGTTTCCTTCCATTTAAATTGATAATTTTCCTAGTACAAAGATACTTTGAAATAATTGATTAAAAAAACATTATTATTTTAAAATGTAATAATATTTTTAAAATCAACATGTTGAATACCCTCTTAAAATTTTGTTTTTTCAAAAAAGAAAAAATGAGATTTTTTGAAAAGGAATATTGATTTTTTTGTTGTTTTGATATGTCGTTGAGATAATGACAACCTATATAGTTACTCCTTAACCCACATTGCAGGGTATAGGTTCCCTGATTGTTAATAATAATCAAAATTTAGATACTTTTCTGCAGAAATAAAGCGTTTTTTCGCTAATAATTGACTCTGTCAAGTTAATTTACTTTAAATTTTTGAGCAGAGAAAGAAAAAGTGCCATTGTGTGGCACCCAAAGGCACCTCCTCAAAAAAACATCCATTCTTTTACAGGTACTTAACTTGATAATACCTGCAATGTGGGTTAACAAATGTCCAATTCAGGAAAGTCATGTGGAGTTTTTTCTCTCATCAGTCAAGAAGCTAAAAATACATCATGCAGTAGAATTAAAAAATTCCGACTTGCTTTTTGAAATAACATGACTTAGACTCCAATTAAATATCAATGAGAGTCACATGAAAAATTTTATATATTTGATAGTCAAATCTTTATAAAATCTAAAAAACGAAGTCAGTAGTAGCCCTTTAAAATTTTGAAAAAATTTTCCTATCTTATTATTATTTTTTTTGCAATAGATTTATTATCATACATAATGCCAATCAGATAAATTCCTGGAAGAAATGAGCTGGTAGATATAATAATTTCTGAAGATGAAATTTCCTGCTGATGCATTAAAATGCCCATATCAGAATAAACTCTTACTTGAACTTTTTTCCCATCAAGTTCTTTTGGTAACTGAATATGAATAGTTTCATTATTTTTGTTAATGAACCATCTCACATTGTTAGCAATAATCATTTCATTTTTTGTCAAATAATTTTCTAAAGCTATTTGAAAATTTGGAATTCCATATCCCATTTGATCAGTGGGATTAAAATATAAGTTCCCAGTATGAAAAACAGATTGAAGCAAATCATTTAATGTGATGGTAATTTGATTCTCCTTAAAGTATTGAAGATAATCAGCCATTAATCCTGTAATGATTGGAGCTGCATAGGAAGTACCATTGCCGTAAGTTAAATTTCCATTTACATTAATTAATGCCACAGAAGTACCTTTGGCACATATTTCAGGTTTCACCCTCCCATCAAAAGTAGGTCCAAATGATGAAAAAGAACTTGGATTTCCATCTGCTGTAACACCTCCAACAGTTATAATACTTTTTGCATCAGCTGGCGAACCTATATATTTCCAAGAATTATTTCCCTCATTTCCTGCACTAACCACTACGATAATACCTTTTTGAGCAGCCATTGCAGCCGTTTTACTTGCTCTTGAACTTTCGCCATTCATATCTTGATATTGAAAATTCATGGAAGCATCGTCAAAAGTAGTATAGGATAAAGAAGAATTGACTACCTCCACTCCTATACTATCAGCAAATTCAATTCCTGCTACCCAAAAGTCTATTTCTACAAGAAATTCAAAATTATCATTTTCTGTTCGAATTAACCAATACGAAGCCTCTGGAGCTGAGCCCACATATTGTTCTGGTAAGTTAGCAGCCATAATGGATAAAACATTTGCCCCATGAAAATGAGCTTCAAAAATATCCAAATCTGACAATGATACAATATCCTTCGTTCCTAACAATCGATTTTGTGATCGTAAACTATCAAAAGCCGGGTTAGTATTTACATTTGTAAATCCCGCATCCAAAACGCCAATATGAATATTTTCCCCTCTTAATCCATTTTTTAACAAATAATCCCCACCCACTTGTTTGATTTGATCTGAATAATCATTTTGCTCAGCCGGAACTTTAAATTTTGTTTTTTTAGAGATTTTAGTTGAAGGAGAACTTATTTTGCCAGTGTATTGTGTCCATTTTACAAATGGTAAAGTCTGAATGGTTGTTATGAGATTTGAATCTTGAAATAAAACCGTTACTCCATTTAACCATTTGCTATGACAATGAATTTTTGCTCCTGTTTGTTGAATTAAATTTAAATAAGAGGGATTAATTGGTAAATCAGTTGAATCTAAAGAAATAGAAAAAAAATTTCTTCTTTCTATGGCTCGCTCTGAAAGATATTCCAATGGTTCTTCTAATGAAAACGGACTATTTTTTTTATCGGACAATTGAACATAAAAAAAATAATTAGTTTCTTGAGAATGACCTTGGCAAAACATTATCCAGAAACCAAAAAATAAAAACCATTTTTTATAAATGATAATTTTTCTCATTATTTCTCATTATTAATAGCCATCATTCTTAAAAATATTTTTCATAATAAATTTCAATATCAATACTTCGTTCAATTTTAATATAAACTATTTGATAATCAATAAAATAAATGCATATTCTTGTTAAAATATTTTAGTATGTCATTTATGAATATTATTAAAAAACAAAGAAATAATTTTCAAAATTCACCTTTTCCTAAAATAGCATACTGTTCAAGTTATGAACAGTATTTTCTCATAATGAATAATCCTGAGGTAAGTCTCGAGGAATTCTTTTAATTAAAACCATTGAATAAATAACGTAAAGATTTTATAAAAGACATTTTTGGCTTATTTTAAATATACACAAGAAAATTAATTTTTTACAGTTATCTTCTTACAGAAAATTTGGAGAACAACACTTACCTTCGTCACTTAGAAAATAACTTAATTTTCTTTTTTATATCATAACTCGGTAAAAGAACACTGATTTGACTTATTGTCAGACCATAGAGGAAAACAAACTTAATTTTCACTTCAATATTTCTCTAACAGCAGTTAATATTTACTAAAATTGCACATTGGTGTGTTTTACCCAAAGGACAAAGGAATATTTTTTTGAAAAATATTAAAATCATTTCCATAGTGTTTTATTGTTTTAAAAGATTTTTTCAGTGTTTGCTGTAAATTCTAACCTGCTTAAAAATAGCCAAAATGTCAAAGAACTCGTATTATATGGCACTATGTGTACTTAAAACTTAATGAACTATTGTTATAAGAAAATCAGTAAATTTTTTTAATGCTATTGCTCTGTGGCTAATTTGGTTTTTTTCTTCAAGAGTTAATTCTGCAAAAGTTTTGGTGAAGCCTTCAGGAATAAATATTGGATCATATCCAAATCCACCATTGCCACGCGGCTCTTCGCTAATAGTTCCATTCACTTTCCCTTCAAAAAGATATTCTTTCCCTTCCAACATTAAAGCAATCACCGTTCTAAAACAGGCAGCTCGATTGTTTTGATGAATCATTAAGTTCAATACTTTTTTTCTGTTTTCACAGGAATTATGTCCTTCACCTGCATAACGGGCAGAAAAAACACCGGGTTCTCCTCCAAGAGCTTCAATTTCCAAACCTGTGTCGTCAGCAAAACAATTGAGTCCATATTTTTCGTATATGTATTTTGCTTTCAGTAAAGCATTACCTTCTAAAGTGTCAGCCGTTTCTGGAATTTCATCAAAACATCCAATATCGCTTAAACTAACAATTTTGACAGAGGGTGATAAAATGGCTTTTACTTCTTCCACTTTATGGGGATTATTCGTTACAAAAACAAATGGTTTCACTTTTTTCTTTCCTTAACTACTTTCTGCAAAGATAATAAATTTGTATAATTTAAAATATCAGCATTTTTATATTGTATTTTGGGATTTTCCTTTCTTCTTATCCTCAATAAATTTCATTATTTTTGTGACAATTTTTTAAGGTAACCAAATTAAAGAGTACATTTTTCATTTTTTATGACAAGAAAAGAAAAAGTCTTTTTTGATAAATTAGGAATTGTTGCTGCTGCTACAGGTTCTGCTGTAGGATTAGGAAATATCTGGCGATTCCCTTATTTGTTAGGGCAATCAGGAGGTGGTGCTTTTTTAGTGGTTTATTTGATATGTGTCATATTTCTCGGATTGCCAGTAATGATTTCAGAATTTTCCATTGGCAGAATGGCTCAAGCCAATGCAGTTACTTCTTTTCGCAGTCTGGCACCCAACAAGAAATGGTGGCTTATTGGTGCAGTGGGAGTATTATCGGCATTTTTAATACTTGGTTTTTATATGGTGGTTTCTGGATGGACACTGGAATATATAGTTCAAGCCATTACCAATTCTTTTGCCAATCACAATGTAGCAGATTTGAGTCAAGCTTTCACTGATTTTAGCACGAATACGTGGCGACCGCTGATTTGGATTGTATTATTTACAGCGATTAATTGTGCTATTGTGATCGCAGGAGTAAAAAAGGGAATTGAAAAAACTACCAAGTTCTTAATGCCTCTTTTGTTTATTATTATTATCACTTTAGGAATACGTTCTGTTACGTTGCCCAGAGGTATAAATGGCTTGAATTTTTTGTTCAAATTTGAATTTGATAAAATTACTTCCAAAGTAATTTTAAGTGCAATGGGACAGGCTTTTTTTTCATTAAGTTTGGGAATGGGTTGCATGATTACGTATGGTTCTTATATGAATAAAAGTAATAATTTAAGTCGAACTGCACTTGAAATAACATTGTTAGACACTTTAGTTGCTATTTTGGCTTCTATTGCTATATTTCCTGCTGTTTTTTCTCTTGGCATCAATCCTACGCAAGGACCTCAATTAGTATTTATTACGCTTCCTAATGTTTTTCCAAAAATGCCGGGCGGCTATATTTGGGCAATTTTATTTTTTGTTTTATTGGCTTTAGCTGCTTTGACTTCTACCATTTCACTATTAGAAGTAATTGTGGCTTATCTGAATGAAGAGTTCAATGTGAGCCGGAAAACTGCTGCTATTGGCTCATCCGTGTTGATATTTATATTGGCTATTCTGTCTTCTTTTTCAATGGGAATATGGAAAAATGTGCATATATTTGGACTGAATTTCTTTGATTTATTTGATAGCGTTACTTCAAAAATTCTATTACCAGTTGGAGGATTTTTTATTGCTTTATTTACTGGCTGGGTAATGGATAAAAAGAAATTACAACTTGAATTAAGCAACGAAGGGAAATATAAAGTACCATTTTTAAATATCTACTTGTTTTTAGTTCGCTATATTGTACCAATTGCTATTTTAATGATATTTTTCGATCAACTTGGCTTATTTGGCTGGCTAAAACTGTAATGTTGAATATGAATTTTTCTAATTGATATAATTTAAATTTTATGAATTCTTCTTCAAATATTGATTTTCAATCTTTGCAAAACAACAAAATGATTATTGCTAAAAATATTCATAAAAGTTTTGGTAATCTTGAAGTATTAAAAGGTATTGATTTATGGGTGAATGAAGGAGAAGTAATTGCTATTGTCGGTCCTAGTGGAGCTGGTAAAACTACTTTATTGCAAATTCTTGGTACGATTGACAAGCCGGATGAAGGCAAAGTTATTGTAAATGGTATTGATGTTGCCAGATTAAATGAAAGAGAATTGTCCGTTTTTCGTAATCAACAAATTGGATTCATTTTTCAGTTTCATCAATTGTTACCTGAATTTACTGCTCTTGAAAATGTAATGATTCCTGCTTTGATTGCAAAAAAGGATGCTAAAGAAACTGCAAAAAGAGCAAAAGAAATTCTAAGTGAGTTACAGTTGGCAGACCGAATGGAACATAAACCAAATGAATTATCGGGAGGGGAAAGACAACGAGTGGCAGTAGCCCGAGCTTTGATGAACCAGCCTTCTGTGATTTTAGCAGATGAACCTTCTGGTAGTTTGGATTCAAAAAATAAAATTGAATTGCATCAATTGCTGTTTGATTTACGAGCAAGGTTTGGACTGACAATTGTTATTGTAACACACGATAAGGAATTGGCAAAATTAACTGATAGAATTATCGAACTGAATGACGGAATAATACAAAAAGTTAACAACAATGAAAAAGTAGTCCCGCCGGGAATCGAACCCGAATCTAAAGTTTAGGAAACTTTTGTTCTATCCATTGAACTACAGGACCTTTTGGGGAAGCAGTGCAAAATTACGTTTTTTTAATGAGAGAGAAAAGCATTCTATCCTATTTTGAAATCATTGTATAAGATTAAATTTATGAGCAAAAATAAATTTTATGTTGTCTGGAAAGGGAAACAACCTGGTGTATATTCTTCGTGGGAAGAATGTAAATCTCAAATTGACGGTATAAAAGATGCTGTTTACAAATCTTTTCATACAGAACAACAAGCACATGAAGCTTTCAATTCACCTTTTTCAAATTATATAAAGAAAAAATCTTCTTCCCCAAGAAAAAACTTAGACCAAAAAAGTGGCTTACTTCAACCCATCCCAGAAAGTATTTCCGTAGATGCAGCTTGTAGTGGAAATCCTGGTATGCTCGAATATCGAGGAGTTTATACCAGAACAGGCAAGGAAATCTTTCATCAAGGACCGTTTCAGAATGGAACAAATAATATCGGTGAATTTTTGGCTATTGTGCATGCGCTGGCTTTGCAAACAAAAAAAAATACTTCTTTTCCTATTTATTCTGATAGTGCAACTGCCATAAAATGGGTGAAAACAAAAAAAGCAAAAACAAAATTGAAGGAATCACCTGAAAATAAATATCTCTTTGAGCTGATTGAGAGAGCTGAGACATGGCTGGAACAATATGAATATTCTATTCCCGTTTTGAAATGGGAAACAGAAATTTGGGGTGAAATACCTGCTGATTTTGGAAGAAAATAGGGAAATCTTTATTTTTTAGTTATTGCTTTTTTTCCCCAATTAAGGAATAAACAAACAAATAAGGTGTAATAAGTAATACCTTTTTGCAACGAAAGTGGCATTTCTATCTGCATCATTATAAAATAAATTACCAAAAAATACAGCAACAGAAAATTTTTATCCTTAATGGCAAAATAAAACGAACTTCCCATTAAAGACAACAACAAAAGTAAACCGGGAATACCTAAATGAAATAAATCTCCTAAAAACTGATTGTGTGCAGTTGGATACCAGGGAATTAGAACTTTCATTCCTCCTGTACCAGTGCCTAATAAATAATGATCTTTCAAAAAAGAAAGGACAATTTCAGTTTGCATTTCCCGCGGACGATCCATAAAATAAGATCGATAATTTTTATATACATAAAAACTACCCAAACTAAATAATATTACAGATACAATAAACAAACTTATTACTAACTTTTTGTTTTTTCTTAAATTAAACAGTAAGGTTAAAAATATTCCTATAGGGAACATTATCATTCCAATTCGGCTTTGTAACAATAAAATAACAATGGCAGTTGCAATACAGTAAAAAAAGATTTCTAAACTCGAAATGCGATTGAAATATGTTGCATGATCATTTTTCCATAAATAAAAACCTACGCCATACATTAATGTTAAGATAAAAGAAACAAAAGTTGGATGGTTGTAGCCTGCCCAGCCCAACAACAAGTGATAATCTACTCCCGGCGGCACAGGTGTGCAGAAATAATTCTTTTTCAGATGAAATCCAATTCCAAAACTTACTTTATGAAAATACACTTGATAACAATATGCAAGTAATATCATAAATAAATAAATTTCCAAAAAGCGGAAAAAAATTCTTAACAATTTTTTCTTTTCGTCCTCTGAAATGGAATAAAAACTAAATGCCAATGGTGCAATTATAAAAGATAATCCCTTCCCTACAAACCGGAAACCATTCTGCGGATCAAGAGACCAAATTAACCCAATATATTGAATTAAATAATAAGCCACTAAAAAATAAAATAATGGATGAGGTTGAAAATGAATTTTATTTTTTGAAGCATAAATTATTACCAATCCCGCAAAAGCAACTGTTGCTACAATGCTGGTATAGACACTTAAAACTGTTGAGATAATTAAAAACAACAAAGCCAGGTTTAATACAAACTCCCATGAAAAATTTATTTTACCTCTTTCTTTTTTAAATATAAAATAAGATAAGGTTAGATTAATAATAAAAAATAAAATGGCTATTATTGTGAGAAAAGGAATGTTTTGCTCATTGGGAATGGCGGTAAAATTATAGATTGCTCGAATAATCCAGAAAAAAACAAAAGCAACAAAAAGATTGCTTATAATAAAACGATCTCCTGCAGAAAGTTTACGAATCATAATTTACTTTTTATAGATTATGAAATAATTTTTGAAATGTTTTTATGTTTTCTCCAGCGATATTTTAAAATCCAGTCGATACAATTTTTTTCATCTAAATTTCGTGCTTTGGCATATTCTTTTGCTATAATGGTCAAAGCTTCATGTTCTAAATTTAATCTTTCAAAATTTTTGCAACCTTCTTCGGGTGATATTTTTTTAAATTTTATCCGATTCAAATCAACTATTTCAAAAACGACTTCATTATTCTTGGTTGAAAATAAGATATTCCCCTGTGAATAATCACCATGCAATATGTTGTTGTCATGTAATTTAGCAGAAAATTTTGCAAATTCTTTTAAAATAAGCTCCCTATCTTTAAAATCTTTATTTGTAATGATTTCATCAAATCGATGTTCACACTCTGAAACCAAAGTGGCATAAAAACTTTGAGAAAAAAAGAACAAAATTTTTTGTTCATAATAACCAATGGGAACAGGTGTTTTTATACCTAACGATTGAAGTTTTAAAGCATATTCATAAGACCTTCGTGCTTTCGATTTTCTAAAGTTTCCATAAATAAAGCGATTAAAGAAATTTGGTGCTTTGAACCATTTTACTACCCATTTTTGATTCCCAATTGAAAAAATTTTAATGATATTCCTTCCCGAATGAATCGTTTCGCCTTGCTTATCGAAAATATCGGGCAAAGAATAAAAAAATTCTTCTTCCTCTTTGAAATCAGGATGAATAAAAAAAGTTTCGGGTTTGTAAAGATGAATGAAAAAATTAAATAACTGTGATAACGAGCGTTGATAGTGCAATTTACCACCCAATTCGCGATAAAAAAATGCTTTGTGACGACGATTTAAAACGTCAATAATATGTTTTTTCAGTTTTCTGTCGGAAATTCTTTTCGAATTAGCCCGAATTCTATAGTAAAATCCTATTTCAGGTAAATGAACTACCTCTCCACCATTTTTCAGCAACGAAATCCAAAATTCCCAATCTTCTCGTCCAATAATTTCTTCACAATAACCACCAATTTTTAAAGCATCGATTCTTCTATACATGGCACAGGCATCAATAATGTTTTTTCGAGCGAGCAATGTTTTTTTATATTTTCTATATTTTTTTAATCCGTTTTTTTCACCAAATAACATCATATCAGTATAAACCACCTTAATATGAGGTTGATTTATGAGGATACTTACCGCTTTTTCGATAAAATCAGGAGAAATTTTATTATCAGCATCTACCGGCAAAACAAATTCTCCTTTGGCATTTTCCAAACCCAAGTTACGGGCTGCTGACACACCCCGATTTGGCTGTCTGTAAAATCGAATTCGTTGATCCTTTGCACGGTAAGTTTCTGCAATCACTGGCGACTGATCCGTAGAACCATCGTCAATAATGATTATTTCAAAATTAGGATAGGTTGAAGCCAGCACAGAATCTATCGCTTCAGCCAGAAACGCTTCCATATTATAAACCGGAATGATGACAGAAACCAAAGGATATTCCATTTTCTCAAATTTTATCTCTTCTTTTTGTATATTTCAACCAATAATATTTCAAAGGATGCGTGTATTTCAACTGTTTCCACGGACGGCTGCTGTGAGGCAAATGCAAAACGGGCAAATTAGTTATTAAATAATTATTAAATCCCAATTCAATGGCTTTGTGTGAAATAAAAACGTCATACCATGATTTTTCAGGATTTAATTCTTCAAAATTATATGCTGTGAGAAAAGAATAAGTTAAAAGTGTACAACAAAAACTGAGCCTTTTTTTGGTTTGAACAATTTCTTTTTTATATTTTCGTGCATATAAATAAGGAAAATTTATTTCTCCTGATTCGTTATGCGTAATAGCAGCAATCAAAGCCGGCTTTTCAACTAAAGTAGCAATTGTGAATAAATTTTGAATAGTATTTTTTTCTACAATAACATCCGATTCTACAATGATTAAATGAGCTTTTTCTTGCAAAGCTCTTTTTTGCGCAAGTTGTAAAACCAGTAAATAATTAGGGGATGGGTGAGAAGTAAATTCGCAAAGGTTTACCAATTGAAATCCTTTTTGTTTTGATAATTGCTTGATTTTCTCTGTGTTTTCTTCTGTGCTGAAATCATTGTATACGGTATAATCGCAATCAGTTAATATATCAGAATTTTTGATTGCTTCAATTGTGAGAAGAGTTGTTTCAATAGAATCCTTTACAGGAGTAATAATATGTAATTTATTTATATTCATATTTTTTTAAATAATCGGTTGACAACTGGAATATTCTCCAGAGGAAGATCATGTTTTATAAGATATAAAACAAAGAAAATAAGTAAAATAGTGTTGAATACTAAATTTAATCCGGTGGAAGAGGTTTTTATCATTAAACTAATTCCATACAGTGTTAGAGCAATCGCACTATAAATTCCCATTGTTTTAAGGTCGTACTTAATTGGCATATATTTTTGTCCCAAAAAGTAGGATATCAGCATCATAACAAAATAGCAAGCAAATGAAGCCCATGCAGAAGCCATATAACTAAATATTGGAACAAATAAAATATTAATGGTCAACACAACAACACTTCCAATAATTGATATAATAGCTCCGTAATAAGTTTTGTCAGTCAATTTATACCAAAGGGATAGATTAAAAAAGACACCTTGAAATAAATACGAAAAAAGAACAATGGGAACAACCCGAAGCCCCTCCCAATAATCGCTGCGAATAAGAAATTTAAGCAAATCAAGATAAAACACCATTCCTAAAAAAATCAATAATGAAAATATGACGAAATATTTCATCGCTTCTGCATAAGCTTCTTTGCTGTCTTTATCCTTATATTGAGCAAATATGAATGGTTCATAGGCATATCGAAATGCTTGCGTAAACATCATCATCACCATCGAAATTTTAAAACAGGCTCCGTAAATGCCAAGTTGAGAAGCTGCATACGCTTTGTCTTCGAAAAGGAAAGGGAAAATAATTTTATCCACTGTCTGATCAAGAATACCAGCAATTCCTAATATCAGCAATGGTAAAGAATATTGCAACATTCTTTTCCATAAGTCTGAATCAAAGCGGAAATTAGCTGTTCGTATATCGGGTAATAAAGCCAACGTCACTGAAAGTGTCGAGATTAAATTTGCAACAAAAATATAACCTACACCATAACTTGGATTGTAAAACCAATCAATCAACGAAGGAGCTTTTTTTGCAATAATAGGGCAAAGAACAAGGAAAAATATATTAAAAAGAATATTCATGAAAATCATGAACAACTTTAAAGCTGCAAATTTTATAGGACGGTTTTTATACCGCAAATAAGCAAAAGGGATAGCATCAAAAGCATCCATTGCAACAATCACGGCAAGCATGGCAATAAATTCAGGATGATTTTCATAACCCATCCCATTGGCAATTGGGTGAGAAAAAATGACGCATAAACCAGCAAAAAGCAAAGAGGTTGTTCCAATGGATATGAGTGTTGTTCCATAAACTTTATTGGGATCTTCCTGACTTTTATTGGCAAAGCGAAAGAAGCCAGTTTCCATTCCATAAGTCAAAATTACCAGTAGTAAAGCTGTCCAGGCATAAAGGTTGGTGACAATTCCATAATCGGCAGAACTGGGTAAAACGTAAGTATATAATGGAACCAAGCACCAGTTTAAAAATTTTCCTATAATGCTGCTCAATCCGTAAATGGCTGTATCCTTTGCCAGTTTTTTCATTTGCCTTTGTGCCATTTTTTAACTTTTTCTAATTTTTGAACGGTAGAGTAAGTCTCAAAAATGCTTATTTTTTAGCTCAGGGAAGCGATTTGAGAAAATGAAATTATTAATATGTTAATAATCAAATAAAAAAATAATTAAACCGCACTTCATTATTTTCTGTCTTTCAACTCATTAAATCGAAATGTGAAACATTAGTATATGATGTTAGATTCAATTAATTCTTCACCAATGAATAAATTTCAATCTAAAAATCACGCCAGTTCCATTTTCCTATAATAGTTCCGTCTTTTATTAAGACCAAACCCGGATTTCCTCGAATAATAGTTTTCAACATAATGGGATCGGCTTTGCAAAAAGGATAAGTTACGCCTGTCTGATGAATAAAATTCTGAATATCCTCATCAGATGAAGCGGTTACGGCACAGAAAAAACATTCCGATGCCTGCGACTTCTGATAAATTTTTTCTGCTTTCTTGGCACCAACTTTTGAAGCTTTGTTTACATCGTACATAATTAATAAATAAGCAGAATTATTTTGTTGAAGAATTATATCAGTAATATCTTCATCTTGAGCATCAAAAATGACAAAATCATGAATAGCTGGGCGATAGCCTGCTGATTTCAATGTGGTTTTTTGATCGATAAATACCCACGTAGAATCATCTTTTGGATAATTTTCGAGCGTAAATTCTTTTCGTTGCCCATTTTTTTCGTAAATGAAAGTTGTTTCGTACTGGTCTGTTTTGACACCTTCGGGAATACGCATAGCTTCTGGAATATTTACACCCACTTTATATGGAAGAAAATCAATTAATGGTAAATGACGATAACAATAAATTGAAATACTTATTCCCAACAAGACAAAAATTACCAACGCAAATGGTTCAATATAAGGTAAAAACAAAGGAATAAATTTTTTTCGGTAAATTAAAAGCAATACGGCTAAGGAGATAAGTACCAGATTTTTATAAAAAGTTTGCCAATTGGTCAATATAATTGCATCACCAAAACAACCGCAATCTGTTATCGGATTTTTAAGTGCCAAATAAAGTGTAAGTGCAGTAAGAGCTGTTAAAAAAATGGTAGTTAAAATGATAGTAATACGTGGATAAATCTTTAATATCAAATTAAATCCAAGTGTCAACTCAAAAGTAGAAAGTAAAATAGCAAAAGGAAGAGAAAGAAAAATGAAATGAGAAAAAGGGTGACCAAAAGCTATTAAATAATCTTCAATTTTATAGGCTGAACCTAATGGATCAATTGCTTTAACAAAGCCTGAAAAAATAAAAACCAAGCCCAAAATTATTCGAGCCAATTCAAGAAAAAAATTACCCGTTTTTGTTTCTTTGTGAGATTTTGATTTTTTCTTTTTCGTGGAATTGTAAGTCATTTTTTATAAAATAAACTTAAAAAAGATTTTTTATTTTTTCAACTGTGATTCTTATTAAAATGTAATTCAATTATTTAATGGTTGTTGTGCATTTTTTTCTATTTCTTCCAGTTTTATCAAAGCAAAAATTGAATAATTGATAATATCATAATAGTTGGCATCGATTCCTTCTGAAATTAAAGTTTTTCCTGCATGATTTTCAATTTCTTTTATACGACAGATTTTCATAAGAATAATATCCACAAATGATTCCACTCGCATCCTTCGCCACGCTTCATCGTAATCATGATTTTTATTAGACATCAAATCTTTGCTTTTCTGGATATATTTATCGTATAGTTCAACAGCTTGTTCAGCACTTATATCTACTTTTTCGGCAAAGCCTAATTCCAGTTGAATCAAACCGATGATTCCATAATTGATGATTCCAATAAATTCAGATTTTATATCTTCATTGATTTTTGAAGTTCCTTTCATTTGAATAGACCTAATACGATTGGCTTTGATAAAAAGCTGGTCGGTAACTGAAGAAGGACGTAAAAGACGCCAGGAAGCACCGTAATCTTTTAATTTTTTAATGAAAATATCTTTGCAAATAGAAACAATTTTGTCAAATTGCTGTTCAGTTTGATTCATAAGTAAAAAATTAAGAATCTATTTATAAAAAAATAATTACATCTTAATTAATCTTTTTTTCATTGAATTTTTGGTCATTTGCAAAAGTACAACTTTTAATCAAAAAAGACAATTAACACTTAAATCCCCATTTAAAAAAATCTCTTTGTCTTTGAAAATTTAAAATCAGACAAAGAGATGAATTATCCGAATATTTTTAAAAATTATTCTTCGATAGGTTCTAATTCAATAATCAAAAAATCCTTTGGTATTTGATCACCTGGTTTAACATTGATTTTTTTAATTTTAGCTGTAAAAGGCATTTCGATACGATTTAGTATTTTCATCGCTTCTAATGTCAAAAGTGGTTCTCCTTCTTCCACTACTTCGCCTTCTTTTACAAAAACCTCCACAATAGTACCTGGAATGTATGAGTAAATTTCATAAGGACTAGGATTTTCCCATTTTTTTCTATTGAGATATTTTTTAGTTAAAAGTGTTTTATATTTTCTTGCTGTAACTACAAAGTCAACAAATTCAGGAGTTTCATCTTTTTTTGCATTGTTTTTTTTCTGAAAATCATTTTTTCCCATTTATTCCTAAATTTTTTATTTTTAAAATTAAATTAATCGTTTCTGTGTTTTGTTAACTTTCTAATAAAAGTCTGAATCAGAAGTGAAAATCCTTTATAAGTTAATTTATAAAGGGATATTCCCATGTTTTTTTGCAGGACGATAATCAAACTTTTTCTTTGATACACTCAGAGCGTGAAGCAATAAATCGCGCGTTTCAAGCGGTTCAATTACGGCATCAATATAACCCTTTCCTGCTGCCACAAAAGGATTTGCAAATTTTTCAATGTATTCTTTTACTTTTTCCTGTCGCATAGCATCAGGATCAGGAGCTTCCATAATTTCTTTTTTGAAAATGATGTTAGCTGCTCCTTCTGGTCCCATCACCGCAATTTCGGCATCTGGCCAGGCAAAAGTAAAATCGGCTCCTAAATGCCTGGAATTCATGGCAATATAACCACCTCCATAAGCTTTTCTTAAAATAACTGTCATTTTTGGTACTGTTGCTTCAGAATAAGCATATAAAACTTTTGCTCCGTGACGAATGACACCGGCATGTTCCTGATCAACGCCTGGTAAATATCCAGGAATATCCACCAAAGTAATTAACGGGATATTAAAGGCATCACAAAAACGAATAAAACGGGCAGCTTTATCTGAAGCGTCGCAATCCAATACTCCTGCCAAATACAAAGGTTGATTGGCAACAAAACCTACTGTTTCTCCATTCATTCGTGCAAAACCAATAACAACATTTTGAGCCCATAGTTCCTGCACTTCAAAAAATTTAGAATTATCCACCAATGCATAAATAATGTGTCTTACGTCATAAGGTAATTTTGGATTGGCAGGGATTATATTTTCAATACTTTTTTTGAAAGTTGGTTTTTTAGGTTCTACTCCAGGAGCTTTTTCTTCATTATTATGAGGGATTAACGATATCAACTCTTTTATTTGAGCAAAACATTCTTTCTCACTCAACGCATAAAAATGAGCATTCCCGGTAATTTCTGCATGTACCCGTGCTCCTCCCAGATCTTCCTGTGAAATCTTTTCACCCAAAACAGTTTCAATTACTCCAGGACCGGTAATAAACATTTTAGAAATATTTTCAACCACAAAAACAAAATCAGTCAACGCGGGTGAATATACTGCTCCGCCTGCACATGGTCCTAAAATAACAGAAATTTGTGGAATTACGCCCGATGCTATAGTGTTACGATAAAAAATTTCACCATAACCTGCTAAAGCTCCAATACCTTCCTGAATACGAGCACCTCCAGAGTCGTTAATACCGATGCAAGGCATCTTCATTTTTAAGGCATGATCCATAATTTTAGTTATCTTACGAGCATGCTGTATCCCTAATGATCCTCCCATTACTGTAAAATCTTGAGCATAGATACATACAGGAGCTCCATTAATTGTGCCTGTTCCTGTAATTACTCCATCGCCCGGTAAATCTTTGGTATCCATTCCAAAATTCTTCTCTTCATGTTGAACAAAAAGGTCATATTCGTAAAACGAACCTTCATCTAACAACGCACGAATACGATCACGCGCTGTCATTTTCCCCATAGCCAGTTGTTTTTCAATGGCTTTATCTCCCCCTCCTTTTTGAACAATTGCTTTTTTTTGTCGCAAAGCAATAATATTCTTTTTGGTAGTCATGATAAGGTTTTATAAATTAATTAAACATAAAAAATTATCTTCTTATACCCAAAATATGGGTTCCTTTTCAAAAAGCAAAAGTACTACTTTTTTATTTATTTCTTTTGCTTAATCAATGCATTTCTCTATTTATGGGATATAAAATGCTTATTTATAATTAGTTATAAAATATTTTATATTGCTCTTAAAAAACGAACTTCATTTTCAACGAAAAACAATCTCTTTGATAACCTCAGACCCTACATATTTATTTAAAGCATTTTTAATTTCTTCACGAGAAAAGAACAATTCTTGTCGCAAAACAGAAGAGTTAATATTTACATAAAGGACAGATTTTTTTATTTCTAAACGAGAAGTGTATTGAGTAATTTGTTCACCTAAAACAACAGGCCAGGCATTAATAATTCTTTTTTCAAATAAAGGTTGCTCTAAGTGCTGTACTTTGAGCAGATGATAAATGATTTCAGCAAGTGATTCTGTGTTGCTTCGACGCATATTTATCTTAATTTTAAAACCTGACCCACTCTTGCACCTTCTGTATAAGGTATATTATTGAGTTGATAAAGTTTTTCTGTTTTTATTCCATATTCTTGAGCTATGCTATGCATGGATTCACCTTCTTGTACTACATGAATGGGATGGTTTTTTGAAGCTTTGTTTTTCTTTGGACGAATATAAACTTTTTCCCATGCTATTAATTCAGCTTCAGCATCTACTTCGTTATAATTTCGCAATCGTTCCTCTTCAAGACTAAATTCTTCTGCAATATTTTCATAGGTATCGCATGGAGTAGCAACTACATAGGGAACACCATTGTTTTTAAAAACTTTATGAGAAATATAAGCGCTTAAGCGGTAAATATCAGATGTTGCAATTGTTGCTTCTTTAAGTTCAGCCTTATCAAATTTTTGCAAATTATATGTTTCAATGATTGATATTAATTTGTAAGCATAAGCAGGATCAGTAGCATAACCTGCTTTTTTAAGACCGAAAGCCCAACCTTGATAATCAGTGGGCTCTAATTGAAATAAAAAAGCATAACGTTGTCTTTTTTTCAGAAAAAGAGAATGATCCTCATACGATTCTAATGCGCTTTTATACCTTCTGAAACATTCGTTTTTCTCATCATCGTCCCAGTAAATTGTTTCGCCTGTCCAATCATTATTACATTTTATTCCAAAATGATTGTTGGCTCGTTGAGAGAGATAACTTTGCCCTGCTGACGATTCCAACAATCCTTGAGCTAATATGATGCTGGCAGGAATACGGTGTAATTTTTGCTGTTTTTCTGCCAGAGAATGATATTTTTCAATGTAAGTTAGATAAGCCTTGTTTTGCACTTGACTATTGGCAAAACCACAAAATAAAATAAAAGATAATAACCACTTTATTTTTTTCATTATAAAAACAATTAATTAGCAAATGTCGATATTCAAATTTATTATTTTAAATTATGATAAAGTGTCTCTTAATTGGATAAAATTATAAGGAATTGCATATTTATGGTTTTTTCAAATTTAAACCAAATATTTATATGAGTTGTAAAATTAAACTTTTACATTACCATTTCTCATAGCATTTGGTAAAGGTTTTGCAATTTTATCATTAAACCATTCAAACTCTAATTGCCCTACTTTTGGAGTTTCTTTTTGCTGATGATTATGTTGTTTAATATCAGTAGTATCGAAATTACAAACCAAAGCTTCTACTATGCTTCTTCGGTTTTCAATACTTCCGCCATTGTAGTAAAAATGGTCTTTGGTTATAATATTAAATTTATTCCAAAACTTTGAAATCATTTTATTTTCTCGCCAATCGTTGTGGTGCCAAGTAGAAAGGATAAACTTTGCTTTGGTTTGGGATAATAAGTTAAATAGCAATTCTTCGTCTTTTTCTGTCCATCCGTTATAATAGTCGACATGCCTACCGTAATAGGGTGGATCACAATAAATTATGTCATCTTCAGTGGCAATAGGAATAATTTCTGAGAAAGACTTATTGTAAAATATCCAATCAGGTTCAGGTTGAATGATTTGCGATACAGCTGAAACTTGGTTCACAATTTTTGTAATGTACGCTTTTGCAAATCGGTCTGGCTTTTTGCAAAAAGGAATATTCCAATTTCCCTTGCTTCCAAAACGCATCATACCATTAAATCCTGCACGAGAAAGAAAGATAAAATCGTAGGAAGAATATTCTCCACTGTTGAAACGTGCTCGCACTTTCAAGTAGTGTTCGTAACCATTGTTTTCAGCTTTGCTCAATAATTGACCCTCTTTTTCAAGATAAGCTTTCATTGTCAATGGAGTTATTTCTTTTTGCTGTATAGCTTTGTAAAAGTTAATTATGTGTGGATTTGTATCACTTAAAATTGCCTTATTGTAACCAGAATTGAATGCAACTATACCTGTTCCTAAAAATGGTTCTATCCATCTGCCTTTTTGGTTGGCAATGGCTGTTACATCTTTAATCCAAGGGATAAGTTTTGTTTTTATACCTTGACTTTTTATAGGCGGAATTATTACTCTCATTTGTTGTCGTTTTTGTAAGTTTTGGTTACAATTTTATCCCACAGGTCTGTTCTTCCTTTAAATTCCAAAAAGTCTTTCAAATTGGTTATTTTTTTGATTTTCCCTTCTTTTATCATGGTCGCAGAACCGTGATTTATCCAATATTCATCAAACCATTCTTCACCCAACTGGCTGAAAATACCATTTTCGTTACGCAAATCTTCAATACTCAAAGTTGATCCAATATTTGCTGTGTTACCTGAACCTTGTTTATCGCTTGCTATTTTCCATTTTTCCGCTGCAAAAAACTCAAAATCTTTTATTACCGAAGTAATTGATTTTAAATTATCAACTGTTGTAACTTCCCTTTCGCCAACTTTTTTCTTCGAATTAGAATATATTTCTTGAAGTTCTTTTACTTGATAGATTTCTGTTTCAGGAATGTCCTTTTTTAGGTCAGTTCTCGTATAAATTATACCTAAACAATAATGTCCCAAATACTGATTATATGGGAATTGAATGTTTTTATTTTTTTCTCTTTCTTTAAAATAGCCACCGTGGCTGCCCAATGTAAAACTTGCAATTCCGTTTTTCTTTCGATATGTTGTTTTTATATCAACTGCAAATTTTATTTCCTCGTTCTTCTTGTGAATGAATGTTATATCAGGATAGTAATTTTGGTGTTCTGTCAGAATAATTTTGTAATTGTTTTCTTCGGCAAATTGAAGAATCTGGGGGAAAATATGTATTTCAAGAATTTTAGATACTATTTTTGTGTCGGATGAAATAGTGTAAATGTTTTTGTATATATCAATAAAACCTTTTACGGTCCACTCGCCATTTTTGGTCGAAACATATTTTTCGAGTTTATCAGCGAGCCGGTCTAATGCTTTTTTAAAAGCTGTTTTGTAAACGATTTTATCTTCAATGTTCATAAAACAAAAGTAGTAAATATTTTTATTGTCTGTTTGCGTCACACTTTTTGGCTTCTTTCTTTAGAAAGAAAAGATATATACAAATATAATTTATTTTTCCGAAAATAAGCCCTAAAAAAGAATTAATTTCCTATTTTTGTAATTCGGCATTAAATTTTAATATTAATGTCATTTGATTTTCAATAAGTTAAAAACATTAAAGGAAATATGTATGTATAAAAACAATATTGTAATACCGGTCACTATTTGTCAATTTGAAGAATTGTTACCTTCTTATCAGCATCTCATCATAAAAGCAAAAGAAGAAGTAAAAAAAGCTTATGCTCCTTATTCACGTTTTTTTGTAGGAGCAGCTTTAGAATTGGAGAATGGGGAAATTATTACAGGAAATAATCAAGAAAATTCAGCTTATCCTTCAGGTTTATGTGCCGAACGAGTTGCGATTTTTTATGCAAATGCAAAATACCCTGAGGTACCCGTGAAAACATTAGCAATTGCAGCTTTCAGCAACAATGAATTCTTAAAAAAACCAATCACTCCTTGTGGAGCTTGCCGACAAGTTTTGCTTGAAACTGAACTTCGTTTTCAAAATGATATTACTATTTTGCTTTATGGAAGTGACGAAATTTATTTAATTAAAAACGTAAAAGATTTACTTCCTTTCAGTTTTGATAAATACCAATTAAAAGACAGTAAATAATCGCTTCCTTTTTTCTTTTTCTTGTTTATTTGAATTATTATTTTTATATTGCCTCTCGTTTACTAACAGGTACTTTTTCTTGTGAATTAAAATTAAGAGAAGATGGCGAAAAATAAACTTCAATTAGAATATCCACTTAAATCAGCTTCTGTAAGTGTGCTTTGGAACAAAATAGGAACTCCGCTGGGGCTTTCTGAATGGTTTGCTAATGAAGTGATTGTGAACAATAATAAATATCTTTTTAAGTGGAATAATTATGAAGAAACAGCTTACTTGTTAGATATTAAACCTTTAATGAAAATTCGTTTTCAATGGGAAGATGAAATAGAAAATAATACCTATTTCGAACTAAAAGTTGAAACCAATGAAATAACCGGAGAAGTTACGCTGGTAATAACTGATTTTACTGAAAGCAATGAAGAGGAGGATGTTATATTGCTTTGGGACAAGCAAATAGAGGAATTGAAACGTAAAACAGGTATGGGGTAATAAAATCTTTTTTAAATTATTTTTATTTCAATTAATTTAATTACCGTTTGTTTTGGAGAACTTTTCCATTTAACAAATGGTTTTTTATTTATATATAAAAATATTATAGTTTTCAATGAATGTTAATTTCATGTTTTTCTTCCTAAATTATTGAACTTTTTGGTGTAATTTTGCATTTTAAAAAAATTATGTTCAGAGTAAAAATATTACATAAATATGTTTTCAAACATTTTATCACGCTCTTTATCATGACTTTCTTCATCTGCATCTTTATTTTGTTGATGCAGTTTTTATGGAAACATGTAGAAGATTTGGTAGGTAAAGGAATAGGTATTTCTGTTTTATTTGAATTTTTCAATTATTCAGTTCTGACTTTAGTGCCGATGGCTTTACCGCTTGCCATCTTGCTCGCTTCGCTAATGACCTTTGGAAATCTGGGAGAAACATCTGAACTTACTGCTATGAAAGCTTCTGGAATTTCTCTTTTTAGAATCATGCAGCCTCTTATTTTCTTTATTGCCCTTGTTTGTGTTGGCGCTTTTTATTTTTCAAATTATATTTTGCCTATCTCTCAAACAAAATTATGGACTTTAATCTTTTCACTGAAACAGAAATCGCCTGAATTGGAAATACCTGTGGGAGAATTCTATACAAACATAGATGGTATAAATATCTATGTGCGTGAAAAACAAGGAAAAGCTTTAAAAAACTTAATGATTTATGATTTTTCGGCTGGATTTAATAATGCAACAGTGATGGTTGCAGATTCTGGAGAAATAAATTTAACAGAAGATAAAAAGTATTTATTGCTTTCTCTATACAATGGAGAAAGTTTTGAAAATCTTAAAAATCAACGTGTCACCGATAATCCTGCAAGCATTCCTTACAGACGAGAAACTTTTAGGACAAAAGAAATTTTGATTGATTATGATGCTCAGTTTAATCGCTTGGATGAATCACTACTTCGCGATCAACATATCAGTAAAAACATTTCACAACTTTCGTATTCCATTGATTCTGTTAGTAAAGTTGTAAAAAATATAAGTATTCAGCAATCAAATGAATTATTAAATTATAGTTCATTTATCAGAGAAAGAAGCACTGTTTCAGCATCAGTTCCAATAGAAAAAAATAAAAACATCACTTTAAATGCCGATTCACTTTTTTTGTCGTTGAATCAGTCTTCTATGATAAAAGCTGTGGAATACGCCATTTCACAAGCTCAGCAAATAAAGGATCAAGTTGGATTCAATAAAATTATATTAAATGACCCTATCATGTATGTTAGAAGGCATCAGGTAGAATGGCATCGAAAATTTACGCTTTCTTTTGCATGCTTAATATTTTTCTTCATTGGAGCACCTCTGGGAGCTATTATTCGTAAAGGTGGTTTGGGAATGCCTGTGGTAATTTCGGTAGTAATGTTTATTATTTATTATATTATTGACAATACAGGCTATAAAATGGCACGGGAAGGTCTATGGTCAACTTTTGCGGGCATGTGGCTTAGCTCTTTTATACTTTTACCAATAGGCATATTTTTAACTTATAAAGCAGTAAAAGATGCTCCACTCCTGGATGCTGAAGAATATACAAGAATATGGAATAAAATGAATCAAAAACTAAATTCATTGTTAGATAAAATTAAAATTTAAAATTCGACATTCGATTAAATAATAATTACTTATGGAGCCAAAATTAAACACCATTGAGGAAGCAATTGATGATATCCGCCGTGGAAAATTTGTTATTGTAGTTGATGATAAAGATCGTGAAAACGAAGGAGATTTTATTTGTGCTGCTGAAAAAATTACTCCTGAAATGGTTAATTTTATGATTACACACGGAAGAGGAGTTGTTTGTGCTCCTTTGACGGAAGAACGATGCAAAGAATTAGATCTGGAAATGCAAGTTGATGTTAATACTTCTATACATTCTACTCCTTTTACAGTAAGTGTAGATAAATTAGAAGGTTGTACTACTGGCGTTTCTGCTGCTGATAGAGCAGCTACTTTAAGAGCATTGGCAGATCCTGCATCCAAGCCTGAAACTTTTGGACGTCCCGGGCATATTTTCCCTTTACGAGCAAAATCAAAAGGAGTTTTACGAAGAGCTGGTCATACTGAAGCAGCAATAGATCTGATTCGCTTAGCAGGTTTGTATCCAGCAGGTGCACTTATTGAAATAATGAATGAAGACGGCACAATGGCACGGTTGCCTCAATTAATGGAAATTGCTAAACGTTTTGATTTAAAAATAGTGACTATTGAAGATTTGATTGCTTATCGACTCAAAACTGAATCATTGATTGAAAAAGGAGAAAAGGTCGATTTACCTACCCTTTATGGACATTTTAATTTGATCCCATTCCGTCAAATTTCAAATGGGAAAGAACATATAGCTTTAATAAAAGGTGAATGGCAGAAAGAAGAACCTATTCTGGTACGAGTACATTCATCTTGCATAACCGGGGATATTTTTGGTTCTTTACGTTGTGAATGTGGTGAACAGTTACATAAAGCAATGCAAATGATTGAGAAAGAAGGAAAGGGAGTGATTGTTTATATGAATCAGGAGGGAAGAGGGATTGGCTTGATGAATAAAATTAAAGCTTATAGATTGCAAGAACAAGGACTTGATACAGTTGATGCTAATTTACATTTAGGTTTTGATGCTGATGAAAGAGATTATGGTGTTGGAGCACAAATATTAAAATCAATCGGTGTAACAAAAATCAGACTTTTAACCAATAACCCTGTAAAACGCATAGGTTTAGAAGCTTATGGATTGTCAATTGTTGAAAATGTTCCTATCGAGATCCAACCTAATCCTTATAATGCTTTCTATTTGGAAACTAAAAAGAAACGAATGGGACATGATTTAAAATTCATAAAAGACGAATCTGATCCAAATAATGAAAAGCCAACTAATGTATGAGAATATGTTTCTTCTTTTTTGAGATTGGCTATTAGACGACATTATATTATTTAGTTTAATAAGAGATTGATATTTTAAACAATACATTAAAGAAAAATTTAACTCAATTTTTAAGTTTAGCAGGTTTAACTGTTGAGTATTTTGAGAAATTATTATCCTATTTTTCAGAAGATTGGGATAATTATAGTTGGTATTATATTATTAATGGAACTCCTCGAATTCGTATAGCACAGATTCATGTTTGCAAGTAATTACCTACTACAGAAGATAAATTAATTTTGATTTATCTGAAAACGAACCCTTTACAGGAACATCATGCGGCATCTTTTGGCATGATCCAACTTTAAAGCAAACAAGTTCATTTATTTGTTATCAAAAATTCTGTTAACCACTTTGAAGTGTCTTGGTGAACTATCTGAAAGAAATGAATTTCGTCTAAATGAAATATTGAAACCTTTTTCTGACGTCCTTTTGGACGGTACAGAACGTCCTATTCAACAACCACAAGATGAAAATCTGAAAATTTTCATGTTATAACGGATGTTCCTTCCCACATTTTGTAAAAAATGAACTGAGAACCAATACCAATCGGATTTTAAGAACATTCCAGTAAATTTAATGTACGCAAGGAAAGTACTATTTTTTTCTTCTAACAAGGTTATTTTATTGAATTTTTTTTGTAAAAAATAAAACAATATTCAATATGTGATAAACAACTAATAATTGCATTGCAAGCAAGAAATTATTTAAAAAAATATTTGATTCTCCGCAAAACTACCTATTATTAGAAATTATCTGATTGAAATACTGAATTTAGGGAAACTGCAGAACCTCGCTTCAAAAATAGAAAATGAAGAATATTTCACGCAGATAACCGCAGATAAAAAACGCAGATGAACACAGAAAAA
>DAOOVG010000028.1:0-10236 GCA_035369865.1 Paludibacteraceae bacterium
CAAGCAAATACACTATTTTTCTGAATGTCAAGGATACACGTTTTTTCTATAAAATTTGCCAGATTAAATTGTTAAACAATCAGTTAATTTTGTTAGTTATCAAAAAAATAATTTACAAAGGTAATATTTGTACTTAGAGCACCGTCCGGTAGCAGTTAAAGTTATGTTGCCATAGATTTTTATTTTCCCACATTTGGAAATACTTCAATTTTCGTATAACTTTGTTCATAATAATTACTGCTGAAATTGTTTATATATATTTGATTATCAGCCATAAAACTTTTAATATTATATTTTTCTTATCATCTTTAATCCAAAATCAAGTTTAATATTATGTTCTTGCATTTTTAGATAATCAATCAACTTTTTGCAGTATCTATCTATAAAATTTTTTGGGGAAGTATATCATAAAGAATAATTGATTAAAAAAGTAAATGAAAAAGTAATTAATTTAGTGCGAAATTAAATGTCTTTATGGTTTTAGGAAATATTGTTTCTTATTTTTCTAATGATACGTTGATTTTGTCTCAAGATTCTGTTAATAGAATAGAAGACTCTATATCGAAAATTAACTTGGCAGACACTGATTTGTTACCCAGAAAGCTTTCGACAAAAATTGATACGATTCACGCGATAAATCATTTTGAAGGTTTTGAAGGTATTTTGCATCCCTCCTCTCCGCAAACTGAAAATTGGGTGATAGTCTTATTGATTGTTCTTTTAAGTATATTATTGGTTTTTTTATCCCATTATCCTTCCTTTACTAATGAAAATATTCAAAATTTTTTTAAGATTAAAATTGATAGATATCGAACCAATATTGAAATCAGATATTCTTTTGTTTATTCTTTTATTTTTCTTTTTTCTATTGGCGTATTTAGTTTATATGCATATATTCTCCTTTATAATCCCTCAGAAGGTTTTTTGTTTAGTCGCTATTTTTATTTTTGTGGCATCACGTTCGCATTTTTTATCCTCAAATATATTTTTATTCAATTAATTGGTTTTGTCTTTTTTGAATCTAACATTTTTACAGTGTTAAAAGCTAACTATTTTAACACATTTTATTTTTTTAATATTATTTTATTTTTTCTGGTTATTTTACAAATTTATTTCCCTGTGTATGATATAAAATGGACTTTATATTTTGCATTAATATTAGGCATATTAGCTTTAACAAGCATTGTAATCAAGTTATTAAAAATATTTTCTCACAAAAAATTCGTCTATTTCTATATTTTGTTGTATCTTTGCACACTTGAAATTTTACCATTAATTGCGCTCTTTAGAACTTATCAATTAATGTATTAAGTGTTTTATTTTTAAATGTAAAGCCTTGAAAATAAAAAAGATACTTATTTCTCAGCCGCAACCTAATAGTGAAAAATCACCTTATTTTGCTATTAGTGAAAAATACAATGTAAAAATAGATTTTAGGCCTCTTATCAAAGTTGAGCCTCTTTCTGCAAAAGATTTTAGAGCTCAACATATTTCTATTTTAGATCATACTGCCATTATTTTTAATGCAAGGCATGGAATTGATCATTTTTTCAGATTATGTGAAGAAATGCGCATTACGGTACCTGAAACAATGAAGTATTTCTGTGTGTCAGAGACAGTTGCTTTGTATTTACAACGCTATATCCAATATCGGAAAAGGAAGGTCTTTTTTAGTCCGACAGGTAAGTTGAGCGATTTAGTGACCCTCATGAAAAAACACCCTGACGAAAAGTATTTATTTGTTACTTCTGATGTGCCGAACGAAGAAAACATGTCGATATTGATCAATTCAAATTTAAATTTCGACAAAGCGATAATGTATCGAACAGTGAGCAATGATTTTGATCCAAAAGAAGAATTTAATTATGATATGATTGTATTTTTTAGCCCTGTGGGGGTAAGTTCATTGTTAAAGAATTTCCCTGATTTTGTTCAAGGTGATATTCAGATTGGATGTTTTGGAGCAAGTACGGCTCAAGCCGTTCGTGATGCTGGCTTACGCTTAGATCTTGAGGTGCCCCAGCCAGGTTTTCCTTCCATGACTATGGCATTGGATAATTTTCTGAAAGAATTCTCCAAAAAAGAAAACAACAATAAAAAGGCTACAAAATAAAGGAAGCATTAGTGGATGTTAATATTATCCCAAAAGTTTAAGTATTTTTCTTACTTTTGGGATAATTTATTTTATTGAAGTGAAAAATCGACAATTTTCATTCCCTAAATCAGAACGATTGCATAGTAAAATTAAAATTAATCGTTTATTTACTGAAGGTAAAAGTTTTATTGTTTATCCTTTGAAAATTTTTTATAATTTTGAACCATCAGAAGAATTTAATGTTTGTATATTGATAAGTGTTCCCAAAAAACAATTTAAAAAAGCAGTTCGTCGAAACAGAATAAAACGCTTAATAAGAGAAACTTACCGATTAAATAAAGGGATTATATTTGAAAAGTTCTCTCAAAGAAAATTTCAGATTCAACTGGCATTTGTTTATGTTGCTAATGAAGAAATGGATTTTCACAAATTGAATGAAAAAATTAAAATTGCACTTCAGAAATTAATTGAATTGGTTGATTATGGTAAAGAAAACCATTGAATTTATCGTTTTATTGCCTGTGTATATTTATCGATACACTATTTCGCCACTTTTCCCACCCAGTTGCAGATATACGCCAACTTGCTCGCAGTACACTATTGAAGCTGTAAAAAAACATGGAATTTTTAAGGGAGGTTGGTTAGCTATAAAACGACTCAGCCGCTGTCATCCGTGGGGCGAAAGCGGTTACGATCCTGTTCCTTAACATTTATATTTTAGAGAATGATAGGCAAATTGGATATAATGAACAAAATTTAAGCTATTTTTTGTCCTTTACGTCAAAATAGACTATATCGAATGTCAATTTGAAGATAGGTCCCTCAAACTAAATAAATTGAATATTAAACTGTCCTGTAATTTATAAGAAAGGATTTTTAGAGATGTACAAATGATTAATATTCAACTTATTATAAAAAATTATGCCATCTTAGAAAGGAAAATACTAAAAAAATAAAAAAAAAAGCAGGAACAAGCCCGTCCCTGCTGATGGTTAAATTGAATTTCTAAAAAAATCTTTTATAATATTTTCTTTAATAGATTTTTCATACTTATCTTTTCGCTAATAGCACTGGAAAGAGCTTCAATTTTTACACGCTCCTGTTCCATTGAATCACGATAACGAATAGTTACTGTATTGTCTTCCAGCGTAGTATGATCAACTGTAATGCAAAACGGCGTACCAATGGCATCCTGACGACGGTATCGTTTCCCGATGGAATCTTTTTCGTCGTAAAAACATTTAAAATCAAGTTTTAAATCTTCATAAATTTTATGAGCTATTTCAGGAAGACCATCTCTTTTGATTAACGGGAAAATGGCTACTTTAATTGGAGCAAGTGCAGGTGGAAATTTCAGTACCACTCGACTTTCATTGTTTTCAAGTTTCTCTTCCGTGTATGCCGCTGCCATAACAGCAAGAAAAGTCCGATCAAGTCCAATGGAAGTTTCAATAACGTAAGGAATATAAGATTCGTTAAGTTCTATATCAAAATATTTCAAACTTTTTCCTGAATATTTTTCATGATTTTTCAAGTCGAAATCAGTCCGGGAATGAATGCCTTCAATTTCCTTGAAGCCGAAAGGAAATTCAAATTCAATATCGGTAGCTGCATTGGCATAATGAGCCAGTTTTTCGTGATCATGGAAACGATATTTCTCCTCGCCAAATCCCAATGCTTTGTGCCATTTCATCCGGAAATTTTTCCAATATTCAAACCATTTCATTTCTTCACCTGGACGAACAAAAAATTGCATTTCCATTTGTTCAAATTCTCGCATTCGAAAAATAAATTGTCGTGCAATGATTTCATTCCGGAAAGCTTTGCCAATCTGAGCGATGCCAAAAGGAATTTTCATTCTTCCAGTCTTTTGCACATTCAGAAAATTAACAAAAATGCCTTGAGCGGTTTCAGGACGCAAATAAATGGTCATTGTCGCATCAGAGTTCGAGCCTAATTCAGTAGTAAACATAAGATTAAACTGTCGCACATCTGTCCAATTTTTGGTGCCGCTGATGGGGCAAACAATGTCATAATCTATGATAATTGCTTTCAGCTCTGCCAGATCATTTTCTATCATTGCTTTTAGATAACGCCGATGAAGCTCGTCACGTTTGGCAATATGTTCTTTCACTTGTTCATTGGTGGAGCGAAAAAGTGCTTCGTCAAAATTTTTACCATATCGTTTAGCTGCTTTTTCTACTTCCTTTTCTATTTTTTCATCGTATTTCGCAATTAAGTCTTCAATCAGCACATCGGCACGATAGCGTTTATTACTGTCTTTGTTGTCAATTAATGGATCATTAAAAGCATCAACATGACCCGAAGCTTTCCAGATGGTAGGATGCATAAAAATGGCGGCATCGAGTCCTACTACATTTTCGTTGAGCATAGTCATGCTTTCCCACCAATATTTTTTGATGTTATTTTTTAATTCAACTCCATTCTGACCATAATCATACACGGCACTTAAACCGTCATAAATTTCGCTGGATGGAAAGACGAAACCATATTCTTTGCAATGAGCTATCAGTTTTTTAAAAACTTCTTCCTGTGAAATCATATATTTGATTTTCGATTTTTTTTTATGATTGACGTAATTTTCAAGTTTCTTTGAAACTTTCGAAAAAGTTACAAAAAGTTTTGCAAAATTACTGTTTTTTTTTCATTTTTTGGAGTTGCAGTAAGAAATTTACAACATTTGTTGTTAATGCTTGAATAACATTGACTGTTTTTTATGCTAAACCAGTGAGAGGTATAACAAATACGGCAAACTAATACTTCGAACTTTGCAAACAGTAAAATGTGAGATTTATAAACTATCAAACATGGAAAATTATAATTTTTTACGATTTGAGAGAAAATTTATATCTTTTGAGAGAAATAGTGGAGTATTGTACTATTAAATTTGTAATAATAAATTTTATACATTAACCGTTTTTAAAATCCCACAATCATGAAAAAACTATTTTCTATTTTATTTATTTCTTCCATCCTGTTTTGGGGTTGTGAGAAAGATTCTGATTTTACTATCGAAGGGGATCAATCTGATTTAGGGAAAGTTGGTACAACCATCAGTTCATCCACTCAACCTATAGCAGGTATATCTAATTTTTCGGCAGAAGTCACTTCTTTGGAGGATGGTGTTTCGTCAATTGACGGCGAAGTGACTATAACCAATAGTGTTGTAAAACAAATCCTGTCTAATGTGTCGGGTGTGGAAATCAGTGGAGATAAAGTTAGTGCAAGGGATGTTGAAGTTAAATTCACAAGCAAGGGAATTGAAAATAAATATCCTTTTTTTCAAGGCGTATTGGTAAATTATGATTCAAAAGTAGGTGATACCTATCCAATCAAGGACTCAAAAACAGTTCGAAAAGTTATTTACAAATCTACTACCGATGACTATTCGTATGCTTTTTATAAAATCAAGATAATTACTATAGAACATGAAATTAATTTTAATGGTTTGAAAAAAATAACTTATTGGGTAAATCATAAATATGGAGTGGTAAGAATTGAATTTGAATTAGATAATGATGAGAAAATTACCATGCCTTTTTATTTTGGTTCAAATATTTGAGGTACGAGGTTCTATTTTTGAGTTTATAGTTCTGAAATTCGAGTTTCGAGACAAAACATGTTAATGCCTAAATAACGTTGACTGTTTTTATATTGCCGGCGTAGATATTTATTGGTGCCATTGCGCATTAGAGCAAAAAATTAGCTGCATTTGCACCAAGCTGACTAATATTTACATACGCGGGGTCGGATTTTTAATCTGTGCCAAAAAAACAATAAAAGTATATTGGTTTCTAAGATACGAGGTGCGGGTTACGAGTTTTGAGTTGTTAGATGTTAATGCCTGCGTCAGTGGAAGGAATGAAATTTTAACTTCTTATCTGTTTGCATAAAATGCTGATATAGCTTAACTTAACTAATATTTTTGGATGAAAGAAACAAATAGAAATATATTTTTTTTACCTTATCCCTACAAACCAATTGGTTATTTTTTGATTGTTGCAGGAATTATTTGGTGGTTTGTATCACAGTATGTTGGAATTGTTATTAAAATACCTTTTTTTGCTGTTGTTTCCTCTTTTGTTTCTACAAAATTTTTTACGATTGTTAAAACCAATTTTACTGATGAAATTGCATTTATCACTACTTTGTTGGGATGTATATTCGCCGTATTTAGTAAGGAAAAAAACGAAAACCCGCAAATAAACATTATTAGATTCGATTCTATTTTTTTGGCTTTGCTTATCGATTTGTTTTTACTTCTTTTTAGTACAATTTTTCTTTATGGAAGTGCTTTTATTGCAATAGTATTGGTCAACATCGTTTTGTTGCCGATTATTTATTTAATTCTTGTAAAAATACAACTTCATAAAATAAATCGTTCGAACCTTAAAAAATAATAAAAATAAAGAACTGACAGCATGGCATTTTATGTGTTACACCGCATAAATTCTATGAATAAGTTTATTTCTTATGTTATTGATGATAATTTTATATCCCTTGCCTTCAGATAATTAATTTATAATAAGCATTCATTTCTTCATCGTGTTCAATTGCTCATCTTGCATAGGGGGTAAGTAAAGTTTTAAGTTCCCTGTTTGCTAAAGGGCTGATATGTTTTACCTTTATTCAGACTTGTTCCAGAAGATTTTTCAAAAGGCACTACACCGCAATAACATACAAGTTGTCTGGCAGGGTTGAAAGTGGAAAAATTATCCGTATGCACAATTTACCACTTGCTACTTCTTTGATTGCTCATACTCTTTAGTAAAGATGCATCAAATTTACTTTTTGAAAAGTTAATTCCAATAAATAAAAACTTTTTCATACTTTTACATTTTACAGGTTTTAAATTTGGAATTAACCTTAAAATTTATTCTAAAAAATTAGATTCGCAAACTAAGGCTCTCCACAAAAAATGGCATGTCTGATGTTTCAATAAAAATAAATTTTTACCAACACCTCGCACCCCGTACCTCGAAACCTGAAAAAACATTTTGAAAAATAACCTTTTAATTCTACATTTGTAAAAAAACAGAACCATGATATTGTCAACCTTCCCTATAGAAAAAAGCTTAAATCGGGCTTATTTGAAGCAAGACCTTACCAAAAAGCAAATGGAAGTTTTCAGGAATGAACTTAAAAAATTGCTGGATACTATTTCTCAATTAAATAATCAAGGGCAAGACGAAGAAAATTTTAAAACACCCATCATTCATTTTCTGACAGAAACTTATTACAAAGGCAAGAACTATGTGAATAGTTCAAAAAAATATGATTTAGTAATCGGTAATGGCGAGAAAGTTGCCGACAGCGTGGCGGTTATTATTGAAACCAAAAGACCCTCCAACACCGCCGAAATGATAACTTCTTCTAATCCCAATGCTAAAGCCTTGCACGAATTGGTGCATTATTACATGCAAGAAAGGAAAAACGGCAATGATGAACTCAAATATCTTGTAATTACCAATTGCTATGAATGGTATCTATTTGATGCGGTAGATTTCGAAAATATTTTCTACAAAAATCAGGAATTCAGAAACAATTACGAAAATTGGGATACCAAACAAAAAGTGGACAATACAACTGTTTCACTCTATGAAAATATTCGAAATTTCATTGATAAAAATGTTGCCGAGTTAAAAGCCACATATTTTGATTTGCGTGATTATGAAGCTGCTTTAAACAGCCATGACAGTGAAAATTTAAGTCAACTCATCAACTTGTATAAAATATTTTCGCCTGAACATCTGCTTAAAAAACCATTTGCCAACGACAGCAATACACTGAATAAGGAATTTTATAATGAATTGCTTTACATTCTGGGGCTCGAAGAAAAATCGGAAAACAACAAAATTGTCATTGAACGCCGAAGCAAAGACAGAAGCGAAGCCAGCTTGATAGAAAATACCATTAACATTCTAAAAACCAGAGATAAATTAAAAGGAATTGAAGATATTACCCAATTTGGACAAACAGAAGAAGAACAGCTTTTCAGCATAGCGCTCGAATTGTGCATCACCTGGCTGAACAGAATTCTGTTTTTAAAACTGCTGGAAGGACAACTTATAAAATATCACAACAACGATTCAAATTTTGCTTTTCTATCGCCCGATAAAGTAAAGGAATTTGACAAACTTGATGAATTGTTTTTTGAAGTTTTTGCCATAAAGCCTGCTGAACGTACTCAGAAAATTCAAGAACAATACGCACATATTCCCTATCTGAATAGCTCGCTTTTTGAAATGAGCTTACTCGAACAGCAAACTATTTCCATTGCCAATCTGAAAAACGACCAGCAATTGCCAATTTATAACAAATCAGTTCTAAAAATTGCTACCAACAAAAAAGAAATAAACACTTTGCAATATTTACTGCAATTCCTTTCTTCCTATAACTTTTCGAGCGACAGCCATGCTAAAATTCAGGAAGATAACCGAACCATTATCAACGCTTCTGTGCTTGGATTGATTTTTGAAAAGATAAATGGTTACAAAGATGGCGCCTTTTTTACGCCCGGCTTCATCACCATGTTTATGAGCCGTGAAACCATTCGCAAAGCTGTGGTTCAAAAATTCAGAGAAAAAGAAAACAAGGAATTTAATGATTTCGACGATGTAAAAAATTATTGTCGATTACATCACAAAAAAGAAGATATTGAACGATTTAACGAGCATATCAATTCCTTGAAAATTTGTGACCCGGCTGTCGGCTCTGGACATTTTCTTGTCTCGGCACTCAACGAACTAATTGCTGTAAAAAGTGAATTGAACATTCTTTCTTACAACGGCATCATTATTAATTGGGAAGTGAGCGTGGACAACGATGAATTGACTGTTACCCATAAATTTAACAATCAGCCTTATGAATATTTTCTGATGGATGACGAAAAACCTGCTCCTGATGCTCAGGAAGTACAAATGACTTTATTCAATGAAAAACGATTGCTCATCGAAAACTGTCTTTTTGGTGTGGACATTAATCCCAAATCGGTAATGATTTGTCGGCTGAGATTATGGATTGAACTGCTAAAAAATGCGTATTACAAAGCTCCCGACTTCAAAGAATTGGAAACATTGCCCAATATCGATATCAACATCAAATGTGGCGATTCGTTGATTAGCCGATTTAACCTTACCGATAAACACTACAACTTGTTGCCTGCTGCACAGCAAAAAATTAGATACATTATCCAAAAATATAAACAGCAGGTTATTATTTACAAAAGTACCACCGACAGGGCAACCCGACATCAAACTGAACAGGAAATTCAGCGACTGAAAAAACAGTTTATGAGTGTAGCTGATCCTTCGGATACCGATTACAAAAAATGGAAGGAAAAACAAAATGAATATCTGAACTTCATGCAACAACCTATTAGCTTTGAGGAAAATGCACAGAAAGAATGGAAAAACAAGCTGGACGAATTGAGCAAAGAAGTGCACGAATTGGAAGAAATCTATAATGAGAAACTAAAAACTATTTATAATAGGGCTTTTGAATGGCGTTTCGAGTTCCCCGAAGTGCTGGACGACGATGGCAACTTTGTCGGCTTTGACGTGGTTATAGGAAATCCACCTTACATTCAACTGCAAAAAGCTTACGACGACAAAAGAAAATTTGCCGACCTTTACCAAAATCAGCATTACGAAACTTTTGACCGTACAGGCGACATTTATTGTTTGTTTTACGAAAAAGGCATAACAATTCTGAAAAACGAAGGTTTGTTGTGTTATATCAGTTCCAATAAATGGATGCGAGCCGGTTATGGCGAAAAATTAAGAACATTTTTCCTGAAATATCAGCCGCTTTTGCTGGTCGATTTAGGAGCGGGTGTTTTTGAAAGTGCCACAGTGGATACCAATATTTTGCTGCTGCAGAAAAGCAAAAATACTGCAAAAACTTATTTGTTGCAAGCAGTTACCATTCAAAAAACCAATGCTCAACCTATTGACATAGCTCAACAAATAAAGGAAAAGGCAGTTATTTTGCAAAATCTTAGCAAAGAAGCTTGGTACATTGGCAACGAAGCCGAGCAACAATTGAAGAAAAAAATCGAACGTATTGGTAAACCATTGAAAGACTGGAATGTAAAAATTTATCGTGGTATATTAACTGGC
>DAOOVG010000028.1:10336-24775 GCA_035369865.1 Paludibacteraceae bacterium
GAAAAAATTCCCATTCCGCCTATTACGCCTTTCAATGAACCTATTGTAAAACAAATAGAAGAATTAGTAGACAAAATTCTTGTTGCAAAAATGGGTGAAATGCAAAAGGTGAGAACGCAGAAGTCAAACATGCAAAAAGACGTCTCTCAGCAACAATCCATTTTCCCGCCAACTGATACCACGCCGTGGGAGCAAGAAATCGACCGTCTGGTGTATGCATTGTACGAATTAACCGACGAAGAAATCAACATTGTGGAAAGCTAAGGCACAAAATATTATATGATAAGAGGGACAGTATCATTTTTTCTAATGACAAATTTGGAATAAAAGAAAAGGTTGCCTATTTTGAGACAACCTCTTCATTTTTATAATGATAGAAAATCTTTATTCCTCAGAAGAAGATTTTTCTTTCTTCTCTTCTGTATTTTCATTTTTATTTTTATCCTTCACTTTTTCTTTTACCTTTTCAGTTTCAGGAGAATTTTCTTCTGCAACCACTTTTGTCTGAGTTTCTTCTGTTGTCACTTTCTCCGCTTCAACTGTTTTCAACTTTTCTGCTGATTCTTCTTGTTTTTCTACCTGAGTTGTTTTTTCTTCTACAGAGGATTCTTCTGCCTTAGCTTTCGTCTTCGAGGTTTTAGTAGTTTTGGCTTTTTTAGTTTTGGTTTCTTTTTTTTCTGCCTGTTCAGCTTGTTCAGCTTGTTTGATTGCTTCTTCATTATCCAGTTGATCTTTCAATTCAGCCAATGACTGAATATCTCCCAGTGTGGTTTTTTCTATTGAAGGTGTAGCTACTGCTTCTTTTTTCTTTGAACGTTTGGTAAGCGTTTTTTTCGTAGTTTCACCTTCTACTTCGGCAGCTTCGGCTTTTTCTTCTCGTTTCAGATCTTCATAAACCCTTGTATGTGAAAGAACAATCTTTTTTGCGTCCTTATTGAATTCAATCACTTTGAATGGCAACTTTTCATCTACTTGTGCTTGCGAACCATCTTCTTTAATTAAATGTTTCGTTGCAGCAAATCCTTCCACGCCATAAGGCAAGGCAATAATAGCTCCTTTATCCAGAAATTCTACCACAATGCCTTCATGTACACTACCTACTGTAAAAATAGTTTCCAATACTTCCCATGGATTTTCTTCCAGTTGCTTGTGTCCCAAACTTAAACGACGATTTTCTTTGTCGATTTCCAGAACAACAACCTCTATATCACTTCCAATTTGTGTAAATTCGGAAGGATGTTTAACTTTTTTCGTCCAGGATAAATCCGAAATATGAATCAATCCATCAACACCTTCTTCTATTTCAACAAAAACGCCAAAATTGGTAAAATTACGAACTTTTGCAACATGCTTGCTTCCGACGGGATAACGTTCTTCGATATTTTCCCACGGATCGGATTTTAATTGTTTGATACCCAGAGACATTTTCCGTTCTTCGCGATCAAGTGTCAGGATAATAGCTTCTACTTCATCACCCACTTTCAGGAAATCTTGTGCTGAACGAAGATGCTGCGACCAACTCATTTCCGACACATGGATTAAACCTTCTACTCCTGGAGCAATTTCAACAAAAGCACCATAGTCTGTCAATACCACTACTTTACCTTTAACTTTATCGCCTATTTTCAAATTAGGATCCAGTGAATCCCACGGATGAGGCGTAAGCTGTTTTAAGCCTAAAGCAATTCGCTTTTTCTCTTCGTCAAAATCCAGAATGACTACATTCAGCTTCTGATCCAGTGAAACGATTTCGCTTGGGTGATTGATTCGTCCCCATGACAAATCCGTAATATGAATTAAACCATCTACTCCGCCCAGATCAATAAATACACCATAAGAAGTGATATTTTTTACCGTGCCTTCAAGAATTTGTCCTTTTTCTAATTTGCTGATGATTTCCTTTTTCTGTTGTTCAAGTTCTTCTTCGATAATAGCTTTATGGGAAACTACCACATTTCGGAATTCTTGGTTAATTTTTACTACTTTGAATTCCATAGTTTTATTTACAAAAGCATCATAATCACGAATTGGTTTTACGTCAATTTGTGAACCTGGTAGGAATGCTTCTATTCCAAAAACGTCAACAATCATTCCGCCTTTGGTGCGGCACTTAATATATCCTTTTATAATTTCTTGAGATTCAAGTGCAGCATTAACACGTTCCCATGCACGACTTACACGAGCTTGTTTATGTGAAAGGACCAATTGTCCTTTTTTATCTTCTTGACTTTCAATATATACTTCAACTTTATCACCGACTTTTAAATCAGGATTGTAACGAAATTCGCTCGTAGGAATTACTCCGTCCGATTTGTAACCGACATTTACTACTACTTCTCGTTTATTAATAGCAATGACCGTTCCTTCAATTACCTCCTTATCTTTAATGGCATTTAAAGTGTTGTCATAAACTTTTTCCAGTTCCTTTTTTGCTTCTGGACTAACAATATCTCCTTTTTCATAAGCATCCCAATCGAAATCGTCCATTGGAGCAGAAGCAATTTTTGTTTTTTCGTTTGAAGGAATTTCTTCTAAATTTTGTTTTTCTTCTAAAGGTGATACAGTTTCTTTTACTTCTTCAACAGAAATTTCACTGTCAATTTTTTCTTTTCCTTCAGCAATTGGATTTTTTTCTTCTAATATAGCTTTTTCTGAAAGCTGATTTTCATTCATCTCAACTCCTGATAAGGTTTCTTTTTTTTCTTCGGTAATGTTTTGATTTTCTTCCATTCGTTAAAATTGTTTTTTACTAATAAATAGTGAGTTAGACTTTATGTTGATATTAAAAAATACGGGCACAAAATTACAAAAAGTTTCTCATCTTGACAACTTTAATATTAATATTCATTTTATTTTGAACTCGCTAAAATTTGCAGGTAAGAAATTTTGTCTAAAAAAATCAAATTTTTGATTGAAATTTGATGGTTCGTTTGTATTTTGAATGCAGAGATTTAAGAAGATCTAAAATACTTGATTTTTGAAAGAAAAATTTATTCTTTTCTTCTTCCTGATTTGAAAATAGAAATAATAAGGCCAAAGCCCATGATGCAGGCAAGAATATAACCTAATATGCCAAGAATAGAAACATTGGAAACCAAAGGTCCAATTTGCCGTTGTAAAATTAAAGAAGATCCAACAATAACGGCTGCAATAATTAAACTGACAGAAATTCGATTGCTTGATCCTTTGATTTCTTGGGTGAGATTTTCCAGTTTATGATGTTCAAGTTTTACTTCTAATTGTCCTTCTTTTAATTTCCTCAATAAATCAGACAAATTTTGAGGCAAATGTTCTAAAAATTCTGCATTTTCTTCTATTACATCAACACCTCGTCTTTTCCAATTTTTAGGAGAATAAATTTTAAAATATATTTTTCTGACAAATGGTTTAACTAATTCAAACATATCGAAATCAGGTTCCAACTGCTTTCCAATGGATTCGGCAATGGACATTGCTCTAATCATCATTACCAGATTTGATGGAACCGTCATATGATATTTCATCATGATATCCAGAATGTCTTGATTCATTCGGGCTAAACTTATGACTTTAAAAGGACGATCAGAATAATTTTCGATTAATTCGTTCAAGTCTTCTGCGAACAAACGCTTATCTACCTCTTTTACTGCAATTCCTAATTCACGAAACAATCTTATTACTTTTTCAAAATTTTTATCGCTAGCCGCCCGTAAAATTTTCGCTATGATAATAATAGTCTTTTCGTCCAGATAACCTGTCATCCCCACATCAAGCATTACAATAGTGGAGGGTGGCTGAATAAAAAGGTTTCCTGGATGAGGATCTGCATGAAAAAAGCCATCTAAAAGAATTTGTTTTAAAAGGGCTTCGGCGGCTTGATTGGCAACTTTTTTTACATCAAACGAAGATTGATATTTTTCCTGCGTAATTTCATTAATTTTTACACCCTCCATAAATTCCATTGTCAGGAGTTTTTCAGTAGTAAATTCCCAATAAACTTTTGGAACTTTAATATAATCAACTCCTTTAAAATTATTCCGAAATTTATCAAAATTATGTGCTTCGTTCAGGAAATCTAATTCTTTTCTGATAGCTTTTTTTATTTCTCCAACAATGGCTTTAGGTTTGTAAAAAGGTCCATCATGAAGTCGTTTTTCAAGCATTTCAGCAAAACTTTCCAAAATAGAAAGATCAATTTCAATGGTATTTTGAATGTTAGGCTTCTGAATTTTTAAAGCTATTGTTTCTCCATTGTACAAAACAGCCTTATGAACCTGACTTAAAGAAGCTGAAGCAACGGGTTGTTCTTCAAATTCTTTAAACACTTCATTTAAAGGTCTATTAATCTCTTTTTCAATGAGTTTTATTATTTGAGAAGTATCAACAGGAAAAACTTTGTCCTGAAGTTTTTCAAGTTCATGAATATAAGCAGGAGGTAAAAAATCTGGGCGAGTACTTAAAATTTGTCCAAATTTAATAAACGTGGGACCCAACTCTTCAAAAGCCAAACGCAGCCTTTCAGGATTTGATAATTGCTGATAACCTTTTTTACGTTTCCGCCATTTTGATAAAACATTGACATGAGAAACATTAAAAAGATAATCCACACCAAATTTCATAAAAACTGAAATAATCTGGCGGCTTCGTTTGACTTTCTCCAGGTTGCTCCGTAAGTTAAAGCTTGTAAATAGATAAGAATCTGCCATTCATTAGGCTTTATGAGATGAAATAAAACAAGAATTTTGATTAATTTTTATTCCGTCTTTTTATTTAACAGTTGCGATAATTCCTCTACTTTCTTCTTTAATTCTTCAAACTCTTTTTTGGAAGGGATATTCATTTTTGCCATTACCGTTTCAACTGTTTTTTCTATTTTCTCTTCTATTTCTGTTTTGCTTTTTTCTGATTGCTCCAAAACATCTTTAATAAATTTAGCCTTTTCGTTTTCAGACAACTCGCCTTTCTTGATCAGTTCTTTGGCAAATTCTTCAGCCTTTTCGCGAGTCAATGAAATAAGCCCTATACCTGCCAAAACTGCATTTTTGATAATTTCTGACATAATGCGATCCTCCTTTATTTTATAAGATAAGTGGTTAAAATTTTTTTTTTTGATAAATTAAAAATGACAAATATTTTTTATTCTGAATTTTAGGTAAAAATACAACATTTTTTTAAACATTATTGTTTAAAAACAACTTTTTCACATGCTAAATTATGATTTTCATATAATTGCCCCCATCTTGAAAATAAAAGATAAGGAACTTTTTATTTCTTATAAATTCTGAAACACTATAAAACGTAAATTCAAGTAATGAATGCAAGTTTTTCCTTTTAAAAATAGTTGCATAAAAGCAAATACTGTATTATCTTTGCACTACCAAAAAATGGTGGTTGTAGCTCAGTTGGTTAGAGCGTCGGATTGTGGTTCCGAATGTCGCGGGTTCAAGTCCCGTCCTCCACCCGAATAGGCAGCGAAAAGCTGCTTTTTTGTTTTTGTAAAAATGAAGTGGAATAAAACACTCTTACCATAAAAATCAAAAAGTCCTGATTGTTATCTTATGTTTGAAAAAGAGAATTTTATTTTTTAAACAATACTTTGAAAGCTTCTTCTACTTTTTTTACTTGAATAATTTCTATCTTTATTTTTTCCAGTTCATTTTTTTTCAAGTTAGAATAAGGGATAATCATTTTAGTAAAACCTAATTTTTCGGCTTCGTGAATGCGTTGCTGAATTCTATTTATTGGACGAATTTCGCCTGAAAGTCCTACTTCGCCAGCCATGCAAACATGTTTTTCAATTGCCACATCAATATTGGAGGAAAGAATAGCTGAAATTATAGCTAAATCAATGGCAGGATCATTAACTTTTAAACCACCCGCAATATTCAGAAAAACATCTTTTTGTGACAATTTAAAACCTACCCGTTTTTCCAGCACTGCCAGCAGCATATTTAACCGACGTATGTCAAAACCTGTACAGGAACGTTGAGGCATACCATAAGCAGCAGAACTTACTAATGCCTGTGTTTCAATCATGAAAGGACGGATTCCTTCCATTGCTGATGCAATAGCGATACCACTTAGTCCTTCGTGGTTTTGCGAAAGTAATAATTCGGAAGGATTGCTAACTTCACGAAGACCATTGTGCAACATTTCAAAAATTCCCAATTCCGAAGTATCTCCAAAACGATTCTTTATAGGACGCAAAATTCGGTACATGTAATGCCGATCTCCTTCAAATTGCAAAATAGTATCTACAATATGTTCCAGCACTTTCGGACCAGCAATATTTCCTTCTTTATTAATATGCCCAATTAGTATCACAGGGGTAGAAGTAGTTTTACAGAATTTAAGAAAGGCCAAAGCACACTCTCTGACTTGCGATACAGAACCTGCATAAGATTCTATTGTGTCACTCGAAATAGTCTGTATAGAATCAATCACCACCAAATCAGGCTGAATTTCTTGAATGTCATCAAAGATTTGCGTTAACGCCGTTTCGCTTGCCAAATAACACGAAGGATGATGAAGTTGAAGCCTCTCTGCACGAAGTTTTATTTGTTGGATGCTTTCTTCACCTGAAACATAAAGAGTTTTTTTGCTTTTTAAATGAAGAATGATTTGTAAAACGAGCGTTGATTTTCCAATTCCTGGTTCACCACCAATCAATATCAGAGAGCCAGGAACCAATCCGCCTCCTAAAACCCGATTCAGTTCTTTATTTAACGTATCAATTCGTATCTCTTCTGTAGCTTCTACTGCTGAAAGTAATACAGGCTTTTGATGAGGCAAATAGCTATTAGTAGCAGAAGATTGGCTTGTTTTTTTTATCACTTCTTCAACATAAGTATTCCATTCACCACACTGGGGACATTTACCAATCCACTTAGGAGATTCTGCCCCACAATTTTGACAAACAAAAACCGTTCTACTTTTTGCCATGAATTTATAATAATCTTTTTAAAATCAAGATTTTACTAAAATAAAAATAATAAATCACTTTTACAAAAGTAGTGTTTTTTACTGACGGAAAGTAAACTTTTTGAGAATCTTTTTTGTGTCTTATTAAGTCGGATTTAAACATATTCGAAACTTGTAAACTTCAAACTCTTGACTACCAATCAAATATTTAAAATTTTCAAGCCTCAAAACTCAAACCTCGAAACTCGCACTTCATACCTCGTAACCATAAATTAATAATTTTTCTCAGTGAATTGAAAATAATTATCTTTGCAAAAACAAATAAAAAAGTATTGCTGAATTTTATACTTCAATCAAGAAAAAACCATAAAAAACATGATTCTTTTTTTTCAAACTTTTGATAATCAAATATATGCAGTTCAATCCGCTGTTGAATTAACAAAAGAGGATTTCCAGAAATTAATCTGGCTTTTCGGTGAAACAAAATTATTATCCGAAACTCAAATAGAAGGAAATTTTATTGGTCCCCGTCGTGAAATGATTACACCCTGGAGTACAAATGCTGTAGAAATCACCCAAAATATGGGTATCAAGGGTATTTTACGGATCGAAAAATTTCGACAAGTGTCTTTTGCTGAAAAGGATAAAAATAATGAAGTTTATGATCCTATGCTGGAAAGAGTTTATTCAAAGCTCGATCAATATATTTTTACCGTTGATAAAACTCCCGATCCCATTATTTATATTGACGACATTGCTGCTTATAATGAAAAAGAAGGATTAGCCTTGAGTGAAGAAGAAATTGCTTATTTGAATGAAGTTGCTAAAAAAATTGGGCGAAAGTTGACAGATAGTGAAGTCTTTGGTTTTTCGCAAGTAAATTCTGAGCATTGTCGTCATAAAATTTTTAATGGAAAATTTATTATCGATGGAAAAGAAAAAGAAATGTCGTTGTTTCAACTTATCAAAAAAACTTCTAAAGAAAATCCAAATTTTTTGATTTCGGCTTACAAAGATAATGTAGCTTTTAATCAAGGTCCTGAAATTCAGCAATTTTCTCCTGAAAAAGGAGATCAACCGACTTTTTTCCAAGTAAAAAATATTTCATCAGTACTTTCTTTAAAAGCTGAAACACACAATTTTCCGACTACTGTAGAGCCTTTTAATGGTGCTGCCACTGGAACCGGTGGAGAAATTCGTGATCGGTTAGGCGGAGGAAAAGGTAGTTTGCCACTGGCAGGAACCGCGGTTTATATGACCAGTTATCCACGGAATAGCGAAGAAACAGGGAGTAATAAAAAATCTTCTTTTGAAAATGATAAGGAACAAAAAATTTCCGTTTTCTCTAAAAATTGGGAAAGAGCTATTCAACCTCGCAAATGGTTGTATCAAACACCTGAACAAATTTTAATTAAAGCTTCGAATGGTGCTTCCGATTTTGGAAATAAATTCGGGCAACCTTTGATTTGTGGTTCATTACTCACTTTTGAGCATGAAGAAAATGGTAAAAAATATGGTTACGACAAAGTAATTATGTTAGCTGGTGGAGTAGGTTATGCCAATCGTCGTGATGCATTGAAACAGAAAGTAACGGCTGGAGATAAAGTTATTTTGATGGGTGGTGATAATTATCGAATTGGGATGGGTGGTGGTGCTGTTTCATCTGTTGAAACGGGACAATATGATAATGCGATTGAATTAAATGCTGTGCAACGTTCCAATCCTGAAATGCAAAAACGTGTTGCCAACGTTATTCGTGCTTTAACGGAAACTGAAAGAAATCCCATTGTGTCCATTCACGATCATGGTGCTGGCGGGCATCTCAATTGTTTTTCTGAATTGTTGGAAGAAACAGGTGGAAAAATAAATATTTCTGCATTGCCTGTGGGAGATCCTACGTTAAGTGCAAAAGAAATTATTGGAAACGAAAGTCAAGAACGCATGGGTTTATTGTTGAAAGAAGAAGATATTGAAGAAGCTCGTAAAATTTCTGAAAGAGAACGTTCTCCTTTTTATGTAGTAGGTGAAGCTACTGATAATAAACAGTTGGTTTTTTATCAGGAAGATGGACAAAAACCTATTGATTTAAAACTGGAATATTTATTTGGGAATCCACCTCGTACGGTGATAGTAGACGAAACAATAGAAGAACAATTTGCAGATGTAGAAATTCAAAAAGATAAGATATTAGAGTATTTACAAAACGTGTTACAAGTTGAATCTGTTGCTTGCAAAGATTGGTTGACGAATAAAGTTGACCGTTCCGTTACAGGAAAAGTAGCTCGACAACAATGTCTGGGAGAAATACAATTACCAATAAGTGATGTCGGTGTAATGACATTAGATTATGAAGGAACAAAAGGAATAGCTACTTCTATTGGCCATGCTCCACTGGCTGCATTGGTAGATCCACAAGCCGGTTCAGTGTTGGCAATTGCCGAAGCTTTGACCAATATTATTTGGGCTCCGCTGGTGAATGGCTTGAAAAGTATCTCATTGAGTGCCAACTGGATGTGGCCTAGTAAAAATCCAGGTGAGGATGCTCGACTTTACAAAGCAGTAGAGGCTTGCAGCGATTTTGCCTGTTCGCTAGGAATTAATATCCCAACCGGTAAAGATAGTCTTTCGATGACACAAAAATATGGTGACGAAAAAGTTTTTTCACCTGGTACAGTCATTATTTCTGCTGCTGGAGAAGTTTCAGATGTAAAAAAAACTGTTTCACAAGTAATTGTAAATGAGAAAGATACATTTATTTATTATATTGATTTTTCAAAAAATGATTTTCAATTAGGCGGTTCTGTCCTGGCACAAACATTGAATAAAGTTGGTGATAAAGTCCCCACCGTAAAAAATGCTCAATATTTTGTTAAAGCTTTTGAAACCATTCAACAATTGATAAATGAAGATTTAATTTTAGCAGGACACGATATTTCTGAAGGAGGAATGATTGTAACTTTGCTGGAAATGTGTTTCCCAAACGTAAATGGTGGTTTGAAAGTTTGTTTGGATGGAATTTCTGAAAAATCAATAGTAAAAATATTATTTGCTGAAAATCCTGGTATATTGATTCAGATTAAAAACAAAGAAGCTGTTGACCAAATATTGAAAGAAAATAAAATAAGATATATTCACATAGGTCAACCTATTGCAGAAAGAAGATTGGAGATACTACAAGGGAAAATTTCTTATGCTTTTTCTATCAATGAGTTGCGAGATATTTGGTTTCATTCATCGTATTTGCTTGATCGGAAACAAAGCAGTGAAATTTGTGCTCAGGAGCGTTACATGAATTATAAAAAACAACCGTTGGAATTTTCTTTTCTTCCTTCTTTTCAGGGTAAACTATCTCAATTTGGTTTAAAAAAAGCACACTCAACAACTGGCATAAAAGCAGCCATTATCCGTGAAAAAGGAACAAATAGTGAGCGTGAGATGGCGTATGCTCTTTATCTGGCTGGTTTTGATGTAAAAGATGTTCACATGACAGATTTGGCTTCGGGACGCGAAACGTTAGAAGATATCAATATGATTGTATTTTGTGGTGGATTTTCTAATTCTGATGTGTTGGGTTCGGCAAAAGGCTGGGCAGGTGCATTTTTGTACAATGAAAAAGCAAAACAAGCATTGGATAATTTTTATCGACGAGAAGACACTTTAAGTCTTGGTGTTTGTAATGGTTGTCAGTTGATGCTGCATTTGGAGCTACTTGTTCCAGAGCATGACCGCCAACCGCAAATGCGACACAATGATTCACATAAGTTTGAATCCAGCTTTATTAGTATTGAAATCCCTGAAAATCATTCTGTTATGTTACACTCTTTAAGTGGCAGCAAGTTGGGTTTATGGACAGCAAATGGCGAAGGAAAATTCTTTTTGCCAAAGCCAAAAGAAGAATATCACATTGTAGCTCAATATATTTATTCCGAATACCCTGGAAATCCCAATGGGTCCGATTACAGTGTTGCTGCCATTTGCTCTGCCGATGGACGTCATCTGGCCATGATGCCGCATCCTGAACGAGCAATATTTCCGTGGCAATGGGCACATTATCCAGCCGATAGAAAAAACAGAGATGAAATTTCACCGTGGCTGGAAGCTTTTGTCAATGCCAGAAAATGGATTGAAAAAAGAAAGAAATAAATTTTATTGATGAAGTTTTATATAGAGTTTAAAAAATTAATTCCACAAATGATTACCTTTTTTTAAATTAAGATTAGGCAATGTCATAATATTTCGAATGATTTTATTCCTTTCAAAAAAAGTTTGTGCATTTACAAATTAGAATCTATATAGAAAGAAGAAAAGAATTTTAAAATATTTCCAAGATAGATTACACGTTTTTATCGGGTTTGTTAGTTGCTAAAATTAGCTACAACCGAACCAAGGTAATGATAAAAACCTTTGGAAAGTTGAGAAATACTATCTTTGATGAAATTTCATAGGAAAAATCAACAGCTAATTTATTCGCAAAATTTTAGCACCTAATTCATTTAATCTTTTATCGATATTTTGGTAGCCACGATCAATCTGCTCAATGTTATGAATTACACTGGTTCCTTTTGCCGACAAAGCTGCAATTAGTAAAGCAATTCCTGCTCGAATATCGGGCGAAGTCATAATTGAAGCTTTTAAATTCAATTGATTACCTAAACCAATAACAGTTGCACGGTGAGGGTCACATAATATAATTTGAGCTCCCATATCAATTAACTTATCTACAAAAAACAACCGGCTTTCAAACATTTTTTGATGAATTAACACACTGCCGTTTGCTTTGGTAGCAATCACCAGAAACACACTTAACAAATCGGGTGTTAAACCAGGCCACGGCGCATCGGCAATGGTCATAATCGAACCGTCCATAAAAGTTTCGATCGTGTAGTTTTCTTGAGAAGGAATATAAATATCATCACCTTGCTGAACCAGTTGAATTCCCATACGACGAAAACTATCAGGAATAATACCAAGTTGAGAATAAGCAACTTTTTTAATGGTGATTTCTGATGCAGTCATTGCTGCCATTCCAATAAAACTACCAATCTCGATCATGTCTGGCAAAATCTGATGGCTACAACCTTTCAACGAAGTCACTCCTTTAATGGTTAATAAATTTGATCCAACGCCTTCGATATGTGCACCCATTTGAATGAGCATTTTGCACAACTGTTGAATATAAGGTTCGCAAGCAGCATTGTAAATGGTAGTGGTTCCTTCAGCTAAAACTGCTGCCATTATGATGTTAGCAGTTCCTGTAACAGAAGCTTCGTCGAGCAACATATAACTGCCTTTCAATTTTGGAGCTTTTATTTGATAAATGTTTTTCACTTCGTCAAACATAAATTCAGCTCCTAATTTTTGGATACCAATAAAGTGAGTATCCAATCGCCTTCTTCCTATTTTATCTCCACCCGGTTTAGGAAAAATGGCTTCTCCAAACCGAGCCAACATTGGTCCTACTATCATTACAGAACCTCTAAGCAAAGAGCTTTTTTGATAAAAATCTTTTGTTTTGAGATAATTTAATTTTATATTTTCAGCCTTAAAAGAATAGGTATTTTCTTGTAGTTTCTCAATTTCAACTCCAAGTTGAAGTAGAAGATTCATTAGCAACTCAACATCTAATATATGAGGAACATTATTAATAATCACTTTTTTCGGTGTTAGTAAAGTAGCACAAATTACTTGTAAAGCTTCATTTTTGGAGCCTTGTGGGACAATGGTGCCTGAAAGCTTCTGACCTCCTTCAATTTTAAATGAAGACATATAGAGATGGTTAAATTTATACCTTTCTACTTTGTAATTTCGAAAAACGACAGATAATTATTTCCTTTTCTGCTTATTTTTTTTCGAATGAAGCACTTCTCTTGATTCAACTAGTTTGAGAAAATCTTCCGAAATATCAATTTTCCCTCCCGATAATTCGCGTAAATCATCAAAAATCTTTCGATCGTCCACTGTTTCTTTATTCCACGTAAGAAAACATTTTTTCATCTGGTTAGCAATCAGGCGGATTAATTCATTTCTTTCTTCTCCTTCTGGGTAATCTGCTACTTTCTCAATCATTTCTTCCAATGTACGTCCATAATGACGATAACGAATTTGAGAATTTTTATAAGGAATGGGCTCCGGGCGAGTATGTAAATCATCAGGTCGTAAAATTTCGTAAGGGAAATCAATATCTAGTTGAAAATTAGACATAATGGCTACATGATCCCATAATTTGTGTTTGAAATCGCTCACATCTCGTAAATAAGGGAATAAATTGCCCATAACGTTTACAATTGTTTTTACACATCGAGTACGTTCTTCTCGATCCTCAATAGTCATTGCATAAGAAATCATTTGCTGAATATTTCGTCCATATTCAGGCATGATTAATTTCCCTTTTAAAGTTGGATATTCCATCATAAAGAAGTTTATAATTGTCATTTGACAAAAATAATGAATTGTTTGTTGAGAAAAAAGCATATTGAAAAAAATCATTGCCTTTTGTAGTTAAAATTGATTTCAGATTTTTTGTAAACATAATTCCATAATTGATAAAAACTCATGATAAAAGTAATTATTCAGAAAGAGAGTTATTTTACATAATTGGAAAAATTCTCTAAATTTGCATTCATATCTAATTTAGATAATAAGCAAATAAATATAAATTATCACTATGGGAAGAGCATTTGAGTACCGAAAAGCAACAAAATTTAAACGTTGGGGTAATATGGCCCGTGTATTTACAAAATTGGGGAAACAAATTACCATAGCAGTCCGTGAGGGTGGACCTGATCCTGACATGAATCCAAGATTGAGAGTTTTGATGCAGCAAGCAAAAAAGGAAAACATGCCTAAGGAAAACATTGAAAGAGCAATAAAAAAAGCAATCTCCAAAGATGAAGTAGATAGTTATAAAGAAGTACTTTATGAGGGTTATGCTCCTCATGGAATAGCCATGATAATAGAAACGGCAACTGACAATCCAACACGAACAGTAGCAAACATCCGAAGTTGTTTTAATCGTTATGGTGGCTCGTTAAGTACTTCGGGCTCTGTACAATTTATGTTTGATCATAAATGTGTTTTTAGAATAGCTCCGCAAATTAGTACTTCTCTCGATGATCTAGAATTAGAATTAATTGATTATGGTGTTGATGAAGTTGATCAAGATGACGACAGTATTGTGTTATATGGTGATTTTTCTTCTTATTTTTCTATTCAAAAATATCTGGAAGACCATAATTTTGAAATTTACAGTGCCCAATTTGAATGGATTCCAAAAGACATGAAAGAATTAAATGACGATCAGAAAGCTCAAGTAATAAAGTTGATTGAAAAAATTGAAGAAGATGAGGATGTCCAAAATATTTTTCACAACATGATAGAATAGTTTTGACTAAAATTTTTTCAACCAAATTTTCTTGATTTTTTTCCTTTCATATTTTAAAACACATATCTATTTGATTATCAATAATTCAATTAATTTTTCATTTAATACTTAAAAAGATGGATATTAGTGTTTTGTTCCCTGCTCTTGCATCTTTAACA
>DAOOVG010000029.1:0-23555 GCA_035369865.1 Paludibacteraceae bacterium
TTACAACTATTTTATTGATATTTAATCGAATAGAATAAATTTAAGGAACGACTAATTAAATCGTCCAAACATCAATTTCTTCAATAAACTTTTCTGGTTAAGAATATCACATATTCACTTGTTTTAGTGAATTCCAACCCTGGGCTTTAAGCTGAATTTCTTCGCCTTCACGGCCAATCAAATAATATCCCATTTCTGGTTTTGTAATATAGCCAATGATGTTAACATCTTCCATCATGACAATTTTATCATAATCATTCAGCGAAGTCGTGAAAACTAACTCGTAATCTTCACCACCATTTAAAGCTGCAGTTACTACGTTCAGGTTCATTTCTTCAGCCATTTTTGCCGTCTGATAATGAATAGGAATTTTGTCTTCATAAATTCTGCAGCCAACATTACTTTGTGTGCAAATATGTATCAATTCAGAAGACAATCCATCTGAAATATCCATCATAGCAGTTGGTAAAACTTCCTTTTCTCGTAATACTCTGATAATATCCTTCCGAGCTTCAGGTTTTAACTGTCGTTCTAACAGGTATTCGTAACCTTCAAAACGTGGTTGGGATTGCTGATTTTCTTCAAGAACCATTTTTTCTCGTTCCAACAATTGCAAACCCAAGTACGATGCACCCAAATTGCCTGAGACACAAATCAAATCATTTACTTTAGCACCATTGCGATATACAATTTTATCTTTTTCACCTTCACCAATACAGGTAATGCTGATGGTGAGACCGGTCATTGAAGTAGAAGTGTCGCCTCCTACTATGTCAACGCCATAATTTTCGCAAGCTAATTTTATTCCTTCATATATCTGGTCTAAATCTTCAACTGAAAATCTTTTGGAAATACCTAATGAAATGGTAATTTGTTTTGGTTCACCATTCATTGCATAAATATCCGAAAAATTAACTACAGCAGCTTTGTATCCCAAATGCTTTAAAGGAACATACACCAGGTCAAAATGAACACCTTCTAGTAAAAGATCAGTGGCAACCAAAACATATTTATTTTTGTAATCGAGCACTGCTGCATCATCTCCTACACCTTTTATGGTAGAAAGGTTCTTAATTTTACAGTTGTCCGTTAAATGATGAATCAAACCAAATTCACCTAATGTAGAAATTTCAGTTCGTGGCATATATGATGGAAATAAAAAATTTGTAATTTACGATGAAGAGAGAAAGAAATAGTGCATTAAAAAATTTAGGAAATTTTATTTATATTATTTGATGAAACAAAGATATTCAATTTCCTTTTCTTGTCAAAAGATTGAGAATATATTCTCAATTTATTCATTATCAATAATTTTATAAAATTATCTTTTATTATCTTTTTTAATACAGGTAATGAAATTAATAGCAAAAATATAATTTTCATTGCATATATGATAAAATTTATAAATGTAAAAATATTTAACAATCACCTGTTTACATTTAGATTTTTGTTTGTTTAAATCTTTTACGACAAAGAGTATTAATTGGCAAATTCAAAAAAGGAATTTTTATTTTATGTTGCTTAAAGGGAAGCTTTTATCCATTCGATAATTTTCATTATTTCTTTTCACTGTACAACATTCTGTATAAGCATCGTGCTCAAAAAATAAGATTTGTTCCTTTTCTACAGCTTCTTCCAACAAAAGTTGTTTTTCTTCCATCGAAGTCACAGGATATGTATCAAAAGCTGAAACCCAAGCCAAAGGAATGGCAGGAGCTACAGGAATAACATCTCCAACATAAATTAAAGTCTTGTTATTATACTGAATATAACTGGCTAATTGACCAACTGTATGTCCATTAAAAATTCTAATTTCAATTTCAGGACAAAATTGAAAATTATTCTCAATCAACTGTAGTTTGCCAGCTTCATTTACTGGCTGCATATTTTCAAGAAAATAGGAATCACCTTCACGAACATTAGGATGTAAAAAATTTTCCCATTGCGTTTTTCCAATCCAGTGCGTAGCAAGTGGGAAGGTCATCATTATTTCCGTTCGATTTTGGTTATAATAAGTGCATCCACCACAATGGTCAAAGTGCAGGTGAGTGAGAATGACATCAGTGACCTCTTTGCAACTGTATCCCAATTGATTTAATTCCTTTTCAAAGTTAACAATTCCCTTGAAATCATAATATTTTAAGTAATCTAATTGTTTGTCACCGGTTCCGCTGTCGATAATGATAAGTTTGTTCCCTGTATCAATGAGTAAACAACGCATGGCAAGGGTACAAAAATTTTCTTCATTGCAAGGATAGCGTTTTTGCCATACTTTTTTGGGGACTACGCCAAAAATAGCTCCCCCATCACAATGAAAAGTACCTGCTTCTATTTTGTAGATTTTCATAACGATTGCGATTTTTCATTTCGTAATTTCTTACTACTTTTGTAAGTTGATAATAACCTACAAAGTTAAAAAATAGTTTGAATTATTGATTCATCAGCATGCAACGAGTTCATTTTATAGCCATTGGTGGTGCAGCGATGCACAATTTAGCCATTGCTTTAAGTAAAAAGCCTAATTATTTTGTTACTGGTTCAGACGATGAAATTTTTGAACCTTCTTTATCTCATCTGAAAGAACATGGATTATTGCCTGAACAATTAGGATGGTTCCCTGAACGAATTCACAAAGGATTAAGTGCTGTTATCGTTGGAATGCATGCTAAAGCCGATAATCCTGAATTATTACGAGCAAAGGAATTGGGATTAAAAATATATTCTTTCCCCGAATATTTGTATTATCAAACACGTAGCAAAACACGAATTGTAGTAGGAGGAAGTCATGGTAAAACCACTACTACCGCTATGATTTTATATGTTCTTCAAAAATTAAAGATTAATGCCGATTATATGGTAGGAGCTCAAATTGAAGGCTTTGATAACATGGTAAAATTATCCTACGAATCACGCATTGCTGTTTTCGAAGGTGATGAATATTCAACATCTCCGCTGGATCCGCGACCTAAATTTCATTTATATCAACCTCATATAGCTATATTAACAGGTATAGCATGGGACCACATCAATGTGTTTCCTACTTTTGAAGAATATGTAGAACAATTTAAAAAATTTACTGATCTTATTGAATTTCAAGGAAGATTAATTTATTTTGAGGGAGATGATAATCTGAATAAAATAGTTCAACATTTAAGACCCGATATAGTGACATTTCCTTATAACACTCCACCTTATGAAGTAAGAAATGGTATCACTTATTTAATTACTAAAAAAAGAGAAGTTCCTTTAAAAATATTTGGTGAACATAATTTGCAGAATTTAACGGCTGCTCGTATTGCTTGTCATCAAATAGGCGTAAATGACGAGGATTTCTATACAATAATTTCTGATTTTCCTGGAGCTTCTAATCGTTTACAAAAAATAGCAGAGAACCATCATGTTACTGTTTTTAAAGATTTTGCACATTCACCTTCTAAACTGAAAGCTACAATTAAAGCAGTTAAACAACAATATCCAGATAAAAAATTGATTGCTTGTATGGAGTTGCATACTTTCAGCAGTCTAACCGAAGATTTTTTGCCTCAGTACTATGGAAGTATGAATGAAGCAGATATTGCATTGGTGTATTATGATCCAGAAGTAATTAGGCAAAAGCAATTGAAAGAATTTTCTCCAGCAGATGTAAAAAAAGCTTTCGGAAAAGAAGTGGAAATATTTAATAAAAAAGAAGATTTACTGACAAAATTGCATGAATTGAATTATGAAAATACCGTTGTTTTATTTATGTCGTCCGGAAATTTTTCGGGCATAAATATAGAAGAATTAGCTAATGAGCTAATAGAAAATCAGTAAGATATAAATATTTTCCTATAAAATTTGAAAGGGGGGAATAAAAATTTATGACCGAAAAACAAAAATTATTAGATCAAAGATATATGAGAATGGCTCGTATCTGGGGAGAAAATTCATATTGCAAAAGAAGAAAAGTAGGTGCTCTATTGGTGAAAGATAAAATGATTATTTCTGATGGTTATAATGGAACTCCCTCTGGTTTTGAAAATGATTGTGAAGATGAAGAAAACAATTCCAAACCATATGTTCTTCATGCTGAGGCAAATGCAATTACCAAAGTAGCTCGTTCACATAACAGCAGCGAGGGGGCAACGCTTTATGTAACTGCCTCACCCTGTATGGAATGTGCAAAATTAATTATTCAGGCGGGAATCAAACGGGTAGTTTATGGGGAACAATATCGAATTACTGATGGCATTGAATTACTTAAACGGGCAGGGATAGAAGTAGTGTTTATTGAAATATAATTTTAGTTGTGAATTTTTTATAAAAATTTAAAGATTTCTGATAACTAACAATTTAATAAAAATAATAAAGTAACTATATATGAACAAAAATAAATTATTAGCGCCTTTTATAGTTTTTGTAGCAATAATTTGTGGTTTGCTTTTAGGAAATATTTTAGCAAGAAGAGCTTCTAATTTATCAGTTGATACTTTGTTCTCTGCAATAAAACCACATTCAAAAATTGATGAATTGTTTTCCATCATTGATTCAAAATATGTGGATACATTGGACATATATCAGTTAACCGAAGCAACGATGGTTGACATTGTTTCAAAACTGGATCCACATTCCGTATATATTTCTGCCGAAGATGTTTCAGATGTTAATAGTGAGCTCGAAGGGCATTTCAGTGGAATTGGTGTACAATTTAATATTCAAAATGATACGATTATGATTATTTCTGTTATTAGTGGCGGACCTTCTGAAAAAGCAGGTTTGTTGGCAGGCGACAGAATAGTGGAAGTGAATGATACAGTTTTTGTAGGGAAGAACATTACGAATGAAAAAGTAATGAAAAAATTACGTGGTCCCGCTGGTACAAAAGTAAAAGTCGGCATTCGTCGTTATGGAACACCAGAAATCCTTTATTATGAGATAATAAGAGGTGAAATACCTGTTAATTCGGTAGATATTGGTTACATGATTCAGCCTCAAATTGGTTTTATCCGAGTAAGTAAATTTGCTGAGACTACTTATACCGAATTTTTAAATACTATTGCCGGTTTAAAACGACAAGGTGCTAAAAAATTTATTGTAGATTTACGTGAAAATAGCGGGGGTTATATGGATCAGGCTATTCAAATGGTCAATGAATTTTTGCCTGCCAACAGATTAATTGTTTATGCTGAGGGAAGGGCTTACAAACGTTTTGAAGCATTCTCGGATGGTAAAGGTAGTTGTATTCATGAACCATTGGTAGTATTAATCAATGAGTTTTCAGCTTCAGCCAGTGAAATTTTTGCTGGTGCCATTCAGGATAATGATAGAGGAACAATTGTAGGAAGACGTTCTTTTGGTAAAGGACTTGTACAGCAACAATTTACTCTTTCGGATGGTTCTGCTGTTCGTTTAACAGTGGCAAGGTATTATACTCCTTCTGGACGCTGTATACAGAAACCTTATGAATTAGGAAAAGTTGACCAATATGAGAAAGATTTTTTAAATCGTCTTATTCATCCAGATATTAATTATTCAGACAGCACTCAAAAAATAGACAGTTTGAAATACAAAACTGTTGGTGGTAGAATTGTTTACGGTGGTGGTGGTATCATGCCTGATGTTTATGTGCCATTGGACACTACTGGCTATACGCCTTATCTGAATAAAGTGATTAATTATGGATATCTTTACCAGTATGCCTTTTTATATACAGATCAGAATCGCGGAAAATTATCAACCTTCAAAAACTGGCAACAAATGGAAAAATATTTAAATACTCAACCACTCTTAGAGAATTTTGTTCGTTTTGCTTTAACAAAAGGTGTACCTGTCAATAAAAAAGAAATTAACATCTCAAAAGATATTATCTTAACACAATTAAAAGCTTACATTTCAAGAAACATTCTGGGAGACGAAGGTTTTTATCCTTTACTTTACAAAAATGATAAAACAGTCGAGAAAGCTCTTGAAGTATTAAGTAAAAAATAACTTTTAAAGAAATTTTGTCCTTTTGTTCAACAGTTTGTTATTTGTTAATTTTTAAACACATAGTGCTATATAATAAAAAAAGATTATTAAAAATAGTGTAGATGATATTCTTACGGTGCAGGGTAATCAGAAAAAACTATTGGAGGAGATAGAAAGCCGTTTCAAACATCAAAAAGCATAAATGAAACAATCAATAAAGGGCGTGGATGTATAAAAAATCATAAGTGTGAAATAATAACTGATTTGAGATATTTGTGTAGTGGTGAGACTTGGAAAGAACTAAAAACCATTTATGATTGTTGGAAAATTAAATGCGTCGACCCTGAAATTCACTGCGAAAAATTTGTTTTTTAAAAAACAATAACTATATTTGCAATTCCTTATCATACACAATTGTTTAACTTTAAATGAATATGCCTATTGCTAAAAATTACTCCTAATCAATAAAATAGAAGTAATGGAATCTTTACATCAACTTACTGATGATAAATTGGTAAAATTGTATAAGGAAGGCAATAATAAAGCATTTGAAGTATTGTTATCACGATATCAATCAAAAGTTTATACTTATATTTATTTGATTGTTCGTAATAAGGAACTTGCCGAAGATATTTTTCAGGATACTTTCATTAAAGCTATTGCTACCATTCAACAAGATCGTTATGTTGAGAGTGGTAAATTTTTGGCATGGGTTAATCGCATTGCCCATAATTTGATAATAGATTATTTTCGTCACAAAAAAAATGAAAATACTTTTTCCATTGAAGGAATGGCAACTGATTTACTGAATAGTGCCAAATTTTCTGAAAAAAGTACAGAAGATATTATTTTAAAAGAACAGATACTTGTTGATGTTATCTGTCTTATTGATGAATTACCTATCACTCAGCAAATGGTGGTAAAAATGCGTTTTTTTGAAAATCTGAGTTTCAAAGAAATTGCCGAAAAAACAAATGTTAGTATCAATACTGCTCTCGGACGAATGCGATATGCTCTTATTAATATACGCCGTTTAGCAAAAAAGAAAAATGTGTTGCTGGAAATCAAGTAAGAAAAGATATATAGGTTAAAAGAGCTGTCAAAAGTTACGACCTTTTCTTATCTCACTTCAAATTTATACGGCAAATTTATATTGCTGAATTGGATTCAGAATTGTTAAAGGAAATTCGCCGTGTTTTTTATCTTTTCTATTTAGAAAATTAGGTATTGCTTACAAAAAATTGTACTTTTTATTTTGTTGCTCTGTGAAGCTTCAAAAATGTTTTTTTAATGTGCTACTTTTTCGATTGGCGAATTGTAAATATACTATATATCCCAGAGGAAACTCACTTTTGAAATCTTTTTTCTATTTCTTCCTCTGAAATAACAATCATGATTTTTTTTCCATCGGGTGTATAATAAGGATCTTTGCAAGCAAATAATTGATCAATTAATGCTGACATTTCTTCGGCTGTTAAAGCCTGTCCTACTTTCAACGATGCTGCTTTTGAAAGCGTAAGAGCGATCGTTTCCTTTATGTGTAAAGAGGGATCTTCCTCAGTTGTTTTACTCTTTTCAATTAAATCACGTAAAAGTTCTATAATATTAACCGATTCTAAAGATGCTGGTATTCCTTTAATCTCATACGTATAATTTTCTTTATTTTCAATAATAAATCCTGCTTTTTTCAATGGTTCAATAATAGTTTCGAAAAACAATGCATCATTTACTGTTAATTTTAATGACTCAGGGAAGAGCAATTGCTGAGAAAAACCTTTTTGAAGTTCCATCTGGTTTAAAAAAGTCTCAAACAAAATCCTCAAGTGAGCTCTATGTTGGTCAATTATCAATAAACCAGATTTGATACCCGTTAAAACATAGCGATTCTTTAGTTGAAAATAAGAAGTTGCTAACAAATTATTATCAAAAATTTTTTCCTTTTCATCGGAGGAGTATTCTTTAGAACCGAATAAAGTTTCATCTGTAGATTGTTTTTCAATGGTCATCCCATTGCTTTTTTCAAATCTTTTATAGAGTTCTTCCCAGTTAAGGGGCGCTCGTTGATAAGTGGTATCCCCAAAAGGGTTAAAATAAGGATTAAAAGATGGCTGAGGTGGAACTGCATTCCCCATTGACGATTTAGGAGGAAGTTTAACATCACCTTCGCTATTAAAATCAATAGAAGGAACAATATTAAATTTGCCGAGTGCTTCTTTAATGGTAGCTAAAAGGATAGACCAGATGGCTTGTTCATTTTCAAATTTGATTTCTGTTTTGGAGGGATGAATATTGACATCAATATTTTTTGGATCAATTTCAAAATAGATAAAATAATTTGGACTCTCGTTTTCGTGAATCATTTGTTCGTAAGCGGTTAAAACTGCTTTATGAAAGTAGGGATGCCGCATATAACGTCCATTGACGAAAAAATACTGATTTGCCGATTTTTGAGCATATTCCGGCTTGCCAACATATCCATAAATTTTAACCAGATTAGTAGTAGATTCAATGGGAAGCAATTGTTGCTCCCAGCGTTTCCTTAAGTTTTTTCCAAAAATATTTTCGATTCTTAATTTTATATTCGAAGGAGAAAGATTATAAATTAATTCCTCTTCATCATAAAACAAAAATGAAACTTGAGGATGAACCAGTGCAATATTATAAAATTCATAAAGCAAATGATTTTTTTCTACATTATCGCTTTTTAAGAAACGTCGGCGCGCAGGAACATTAAAAAAAAGATTTTTTACTGTCACCGTTGTACCAACATCACATTGTACAGGTTCTTGTTCTAAAACTCTTGAACCTGCGATTCTGATTAGCGTTCCTAATTCATCTTCGGTACGACGTGTTTTCAGTTCTACTTGTGCTACTGCTGCAATGGAAGCTAAAGCTTCTCCACGAAAACCTAACGAATGTAAAGAATATAAATCGTTTATCTCTGAAATTTTGGAAGTAGCATGCCGTTCAAAAGCCATTCGAGCATCGGTTTCACTCATTCCTTTTCCATTATCAACCACCTGGATCAAAGTACGTCCAGCATGTTTGATTTGAATACTAATCGTATCAGCCCCCGCATCAATAGAATTTTCTATCAACTCCTTCAATGCCGACGATGGACGTTGAATAACCTCACCTGCAGCAATCTGATTGGCAACTGAATCAGGTAGTAAATGAATAATGTCACTCATGCAGAAAATAAAATTACCTCAACAAGAAGTAAGCAAGAATTAATAAAATAATAAAAATGATTAACACATTTCGATTGGTCTTACGAACTTCTTTTGTACGTGTTCTTTTTAATTTGTCAGCTTCTTCACGAAACGAACCACGATGCAGAGTAGGTCGGTATTCTTTATCGGCATCCTCATTATTTACACCCATTCTTCGTTCTCTTTCTTTACGGGCTTCTTTTAGAGGATCGTAATAGATATAGTGATAATCGTATTTACGTGGTTTGTAAATATTAAAAAAACTTGTAATCATAGTTAGAAAAATCAGTTGTTAAACGAATCAATTAATTGTATTTGCCATCAAATAAAATTTGTGCATCTTTTACAAATTGACGAATTTGTTCTTCGTTTTCACGTTTGCAAATCAGTAACACATTATCTGAATCAGCAACAATATACCCATGTAAATCTTGAATGACTGCTAATTTATCGGGAGTAAGAGCTACAATGTTATCATTACTTTCATAAAAGATAGTTTTACCTTTTAAGCTCACATTACCATCTTTATCTTTGGGTGACATTTCATAAAGTGAACCCCATGTTCCCAGATCACTCCATCCAAAATCTGAACATAATACATAAACATTTAAAGCCTTTTCCATTATGCCATAATCAATAGAAATATTAGGACACGTTGGATATATTTCTTCAATATACTTTTGTTCTTCAGGAGTATTGAGATATTTTCTTATCGTTTTAAATTTAATTGCCAGATCGGGGATATGAAAATCTAAGGCTGCTAAGATAGTTCTCAAATTCCACATAAAAATACCCGCATTCCAAAAAAATTCTCCTGATTCAAAAAAAATCTTTGCTAATTCAGCATTCGGTTTTTCAGTGAATGTTTTCACTTTTCTTAATTTACCATCACCTGGTTCTATTTGAATATAGCCATAACCTGTTTCAGGACGACTGGGCTTAATTCCCAAAGTTAGTAAACAATCATTTCTTTCAATAAACCGAAGTCCTTCCTGAATAGTTGCTAAAAATTCTTCTTCTTTTAAAATTAAATGGTCTGAAGGAGTTACAATAATATTGGCTTCGTCAGTTATTGTTTTTATACGGTTTACAGCATAAGCAATACACGGTGCTGTATTTCTCCTTACTGGTTCTAACAACAATTGATTTTCTTGTAATTCAGGAAGCTGTTCTAAAATTAAATCTTTATAAATAACATTAGAAACAATCAGTATGTTTTCAATTGGCACCACTTTTTTAAATCTATCAAAAGTTAGTTGTAATAAAGATCGTCCGGTTCCAAAAAAATCTAAAAATTGCTTGGGTTTGTTATTTCTGCTAAAAGGCCAGAAACGGCTTCCAATACCGCCAGCCATGATAATACAAAAATTTTTTTCCATAATATTTTTGAATAAAGCCGTTAATTATTAATGCCATTCAAATAGCACTACTAAGATACAGTGTTTTTCTTTTCTTGCCAAAACTTAGAATCTAAAAATAAGTTTTTAAAAACAAATGATCACAAAAAGCTATTTCGAATTCACCTTTGAATGAATTCGTTGAGATGACAGGTAAACACCATAACAGCTCAAAATAGCAAAAATAATAAAAATAATTTTGCAAGCTGTTAGTAATGAATGTTGAGGAACAGGGGAAACGTTTTGCCTGTTAAATAATGATATCAAAGCTGCTGAAAGAGCCATCGATATAAATTGTCCAAACAATCGATTAAAAGCAAGAAAAGCAGAAGCAAAACCGTAAGAATTTGCTTCGACAGAACTCATTACGGCATTGGTATTGGGCGAACTGAACAAGGCAAATCCAAAGCCCAGCACAGCTAACACAATTGCCAACACATATAATGGCAATGTCTTGCTAAGAAGGAGGCCTATGAAAAACAGTGAAACTGCAATAATCATCATACCATATGAGGCTATTTTGCCTGGATTATGCCGATCGGATAAATGTCCTGAATAAGCAGAAAATAAAGCCATCATCAAAGGCTGGAAACATAAAATCAAACCTGATTTAAATGGAGAAATGCCTCGAATTCTTTGTAAATATAAACTTAAAACATAACTGATAGCAAAAGTCGTTGCATAATTTATTAAGGCAGCCAAAACAGAATGAGTAAAATACTTGTTGTTTTTAAGTAAAGGAATAGAAATAAAAGGTTGCTCTATTCGAAGTTCGTAAGAAACAAAAAAATAACCGACTATTCCAGCAATACATAAAGCAACTATCGATTTCCAATTTATCCATTCTAATGCAAAAACTATACTTATCATCGATACAACGAATAGCAAATATCCTTTCAGATCGAAGGAAGAAATTTTTTCATTTTTCCATTCATGATGAATATTAAAAAGCATTATAATGATAACCAATAGAGTGAAAATGAAATTCAACATAAAAAGGCTTTTCCAGCCTAATGTCTGCGTCATTAATCCACCCAGCAATGGAGCAAGTGAAAGCCCCATATAAGTAAAAGTAGTTTGAATACCCAATGTGAATCCTCTTCGGGAAGAAGGAAATGCTGAAGCAATAAGAGCAGGCGAAGAAGCCATAATCATAGAACTGCCCAAACCTTGAATAAATCGCAAGGCGACTTCGATATAAAAATTTTCAGCTAAAATAATTGCAAGTGAAACAACTCCAAAAATGATGTTCCCAATGAGAAATATTTTTCGTCGTCCAAACTGATCAGCTAACCAACCTGCCAAAAGTAATCCTACTGCTGAAGCTAAAAGAAACGATTTTGAAATCCATGCCACTTCCGCTAAGCCAACATGATATTCTGCATCGATAACTGGCATGGCAATATTTAAAGAAGAAGACATAAAACTATTAAAAAAAGAACCTATTACAATAGCAGCAAGCAACCAATTATTTTCTTTGATTTTCATTGCCAAAGTTAATTTTAGTTTAAGGGTCTATTTTTTAAAAGTCTGTTTTGCTGATTTTTTTAAAATTTAAAGCTGATATTTAATGCTTTACAAGCGAGAAACTATCAAATTTGATTTTTCTGAGTAAACTTATTTTTAACTGAAAAATCCCAATCAAAAAGACAACAAACGAGGTGGCTTTATCAAGAGAACCACCTCGTTGTTTACATTTATACTTGAAAAATAAACTTATTCTTCTTCGAATACCAATTCTTCATTTTCCATATCCAGCACATTTTTACGGGCAAATGTTTTTTTTTCATATTCTTCGCGAGAATAAACTATAATTTTCTCGAAATCGCGTTGTCCAGTACCTGCAGGTATTAAATGTCCACAGATTACATTTTCTTTTAGTCCTTCGAGCTTATCTACTTTTCCATTGATTGCAGCTTCTGTCAAAACTTTTGTTGTTTCTTGGAAAGAAGCAGCCGACATAAAGCTAGTTGTTTGAAGAGCTGCACGCGTAATTCCTTGTAAAATCTGATTTGAAGTAGCAGGGATGGCATCGCGTGCTTGAACCAGCCGTAAATCTTTACGTTTTAATATACTGTTTTCGTCACGTAATTTTCGAGGGGTTATAATTTGTCCCGGTTTCAGATTGGGCGAATCGCCAGCATCTACCACTACTTTTTTGCCCCAGATACGATCATTTTCTTCCATAAATTCATTCTTATCAACCACTTGTTTTTCAAGGAAACGAGTATCGCCCGGTTCGATAATTTCCACTTTACGCATCATCTGACGAACAATAATTTCAAAGTGCTTGTCATTAATTTTTACACCTTGAAGACGATATACATCTTGAATTTCATTCACAATGTATTCTTGAACAGCAGTAGGACCTTTAATTTGCAGAATATCTGTAGGAGTAATTGCTCCATCAGACAAAGGTGTGCCTGCTCGTACAAAATCATTTTCCTGGATAAGAATTTGCTTGGACAAAGGAATCAAATACTTCTTTACTTCGCCCGATTTTGAAGTAATAATTATTTCACGATTACCACGCTTAATTTTACCCAACGATACTTCGCCATCAATTTCAGCAACCACAGCAGGATTGGATGGATTCCGAGCTTCAAATAATTCTGTTACTCGAGGCAAACCGCCAGTAATATCGCCTGTTTTTCCGATAGCACGTGGAATTTTTACTAAAATCTGTCCTGCTTTTATTTTATCTCCATTTTCAAATACAATGTGCGCACCAACAGGTAAATTATAAGTACGTAAAATATTCCCATTTTCGTCAACAATATAAGCAGTAGGTATTTTGTTCTTGTCTTTTGACTCTATGATAATTTTTTCACGTAATCCTGTTGCTTCATCAGTTTCCATTTTGAAGGTAACATTCTCAATTAAATCTTCGAATTTGATGATTCCTTCATTTTCAGAAATAATGACAGCATTAAACGGATCCCATTCGCAAATCAATTGTCCTTTTGTTCCTAAATCTCCATTCTTTACATATAATTTTGAGCCATAAGGAATATTATGAGTAGAAAGAACAATACCAGTTTTAGGATCAATTATTCTCATTTCAGCCAGACGACTTACAACTACTTGATAATTAATATTATCAGTAGGTTGTACGGTACGAAGTTCATCGAATTCTAAACGTCCATCATATCTTAATATTAATTTTGATTCGGCTGCAATGTTTCCTGCGATACCACCTACATGGAAAGTACGAAGTGTTAATTGCGTTCCTGGTTCACCAATAGATTGTGCAGCAATTACTCCAACGGCTTCTCCAATTTGAATCATTTTGCCTGTTGCAAGATTTCGGCCATAACATTTTGCACAAACACCTTTTTTAGCTTCGCAAGTTAACACGGAACGAACTTCAACATGCTCAATCGGAGAATTCTGAATAATCTGTGCTTCTTTTTCAGTAATTTCTTGACCAGCAGCAACAATTAGTTCACCTGTTTGAGGATGATAAATATCATGGACAGAAACACGTCCCAAAATACGTTCATAAAGAGAAGTAATGACTTCTTCATTATTTTTGAGTTCAGTAGCTATCAAGCCACGTAAAGTTCCGCAATCTTCTTGCGTTATAGTAACATCATGAGCCACATCCACTAAGCGTCGAGTTAAATATCCTGCATCAGCCGTTTTTAAAGCTGTATCTGCTAAACCTTTCCGTGCACCATGAGTAGAAATAAAGTATTCAAGTACAGAAAGACCTTCTTTGAAATTTGACAGAATAGGATTTTCAATGATTTGTCCACCTTCGGCGCCAGATTTTTGAGGTTTTGCCATCAAACCTCGCATTCCCGATAACTGCCGGATTTGTTCTTTAGAGCCGCGAGCGCCAGAATCAAGCATCATAAATACAGAATTAAATCCGTCTTGATCACTGGAAAGTTTTTTTATTAAAACATCCGATAATTTTGAATTTACATGGGTCCAGGTATCAATAATCTGATTGTATCGTTCATTATAGGTAATGAATCCCATGTTGTAATTATTCATGATCTCCTCAATTTCTGCATTACCTTCCTGAATAAGTTGCTCTTTTTCTTTTGGGATAATCACGTCATCCATATTAAATGAAAGACCTCCTTTAAATGCCATGTAATATCCTAAATCTTTAATATCATCCAGAAATTGAGAAGTGCGAGCAAAACCACATGTTTCAATTACTTTTGTAATAATGTCTCGAAGAGATTTTTTTGAAAGAAGTTCGTTGATGTAACCTACTTCCACCGGTACACATTTGTTAAATAAAATTCTTCCAACTGTGGTTTCTATAATTTTTTTAACATTTTTACCTTCTTGGCTAGTCTCCGATATTCTTACCTTGATCCACGCATGTAAGTCAACTTTCCCTTCATTGTAAGCAATTTCAGCTTCTTCTGGCGAATAAAAAATCAATCCTTCTCCCTTAACACCTTTGCGAGGTTTAGTAATATAATAAAGTCCTAATACCATATCTTGTGATGGGACAGTAATAGGGGCTCCATTAGCTGGATTTAAAATATTATGAGAAGATAACATCAGCAATTGAGCTTCAAGTACGGCTTCGTTGCTTAAAGGCAAATGAACTGCCATTTGGTCACCATCAAAGTCAGCATTGAAAGCTGTACATGATAAAGGGTGAAGTTGAATAGCTAAGCCTTCGATTAATTTTGGTTGAAAAGCCTGAATACCTAAGCGGTGCAAGGTTGGAGCACGGTTTAAAAGTACAGGATGACCTTTCATAACATATTCCAAAATATCCCAAATCACAGGATCTTTTCTATCAATAATTTTTTTAGCTGATTTTACTGTTTTTACAATTCCTCTTTCAATCAATTTACGAATGATAAAAGGCTTATAAAGTTCAGCAGCCATATCTTTAGGCAAACCGCACTCGTGCATTTTCAATTCTGGGCCCACTACAATCACCGAACGAGCCGAATAATCTACACGTTTACCTAACAGATTTTGACGGAATCGTCCTTGTTTTCCTTTTAATGAATCAGAAAGAGACTTTAAAGGTCTGTTCGATTCTGTTTTAACTGCACTGACTTTACGAGAATTATCGAGCAATGAATCAACTGCTTCCTGTAACATACGTTTTTCATTACGTAAAATTACTTCAGGAGCTTTAATTTCGATTAGTCTTTTCAAACGATTATTCCGAATAATGACACGTCGATATAAGTCATTCAAATCTGAAGTAGCAAATCGTCCGCCATCAAGAGGAACTAAAGGACGCAGTTCGGGAGGAATGACTGGTATCACTTTCAATATCATCCATTCTGGTTTATTCCTGTTTCGTGAAGCTCTGAAGGCTTCTACTACTTGTAACCGTTTTAAAGCTTCTGTTTTACGTTGTTGAGATGTATCTGTATTTGCTTTATTCCTTAACTCATAGGACAAAGCGTCTAAATCTAATCGCGATAACAAGTCATAAAGGGCTTCAGCACCCATTTTAGCAATAAACTTGTTGGGATCGCTATCATCTAAGAGTTGATTATCACGGGGAAGAGTATCTAAAATATCCAAATATTCTTCTTCTGATAGCAGTTCTCCTTGTGTAATATTTTCCCCATTTTCAAGAATTCCTCCCTGAATAATGACATATTTTTCATAATAAATGATGGCATCCAATTTTTTAGTAGGCATTCCTAACAAATAACCAATTTTATTTGGTATTGAACGAAAATACCAGATATGTACAACGGGAACCACTAACTGAATGTGTCCCATTCTTTCACGGCGAACTTTCTTTTCAGTAACTTCTACTCCACAACGATCACACACAATGCCTTTATAACGGATACGCTTATATTTACCACAATGGCATTCGTAATCCTTTACAGGACCAAAAATGCGTTCGCAAAATAAGCCATCGCGTTCAGGCTTGTAAGTACGATAATTTATAGTCTCGGGTTTTAATACCTCGCCATGAGATAATTTTAAAATTTCTTCAGGTGAAGCTAATCCAATAGAAATTTTAGTAAAATTATTTTTTATTTTATTGTCGGTTTTAAAAGCCATATTTTTAAAAAATTACAATTTATAATTGTTGAAGCTAATTATTCCTCAGCTCTTTGTTACTGAGAATTTATTCCAAGTTTATACTTAAGCATAGACCACGTAGTTCATGCAACAATACATTCAAAGATTCTGGAATGCCAGGGGTAGGCATCGGATCTCCTTTTACGATTGCTTCATAGGTACGTGCTCTCCCATTTACATCATCCGATTTCACTGTTAAAATTTCTCGAAGCGTATGAGCTGCACCAAATGCTTCTAATGCCCAAACTTCCATTTCTCCAAATCGTTGGCCACCAAATTGTGCTTTCCCGCCTAACGGTTGTTGAGTTATGAGTGAATAAGGTCCAATAGAACGTGCATGCATTTTATCTTCTACCATGTGACCTAATTTCATCATATAAATAACGCCTACTGTGGCTGGCTGGTCAAAACACTCACCTGTTCCACCATCGTAAAGATAAGTTTTTCCGCCTCGTGGTAATCCAGCTTTATTAGTCCACTTATTCAAATCATCCATTGTTGCTCCATCAAAAATTGGTGTTGCAAATTTTACTCCTAATTCTTTTCCAGCCCAACCTAAAATAGTTTCAAAAATTTGTCCCAAGTTCATCCGTGAAGGTACCCCTAATGGATTTAAAACTATATCTACAGGAGTACCATCTTCTAAGAAAGGCATATCTTCTTCTCGTACTATACGAGAGATAATTCCTTTGTTTCCGTGTCGTCCGGCTAGTTTATCTCCCACTTGTATTTTACGTTTTTTGGCAATATATACTTTCGCCATTTGCATAATTCCACTTGGGAGTTCATCACCTATTGCAATATTAAATTTCTGACGCTTTAACTGGGCATCTAATTCCTTATATTTTTTTAAATAATTAAGAATAACCTGTGAAACTAGTTCATTGGTATGGGCATCGTTTGTCCATTTTGTCAATTGAACAGTAGAATAATCTATTTCTTGTAAACGCTCAGGTGTAAATTTACTATTTCTGGAGATAATATCAGCACCTAAAAAATCTTTAACACCAGCTGAATTTTTATTGTTTAGAATAATCATCAACTTTTTGATTAAAGCCTCTTTTAATGCTTTTGTTTGAGCTTCAAATTCTTCTTCTAATTTGGGCAGAATAGCTTTTTCAGTAAGTTTTGATTTCTTATTTTTTAAAGCTTTTGAAAATAAACGTTTTTCTATTACGACACCAGATAGGGAAGGAGTTGCTTTTAATGAAGCATCTTTTACATCGCCAGCTTTATCACCAAAAATAGCACGAAGTAATTTTTCTTCTGGTGATGGATCTGATTCTCCTTTTGGAGTAATTTTTCCAATAATAATATCGCCTGGCTCTACCCATGCACCAATACGGATAATTCCATTTTCATCTAAATTTTTTGTTGCTTCTTCACTAACATTTGGAATATCTGCTGTAAATTCTTCGGGTCCTCGTTTTGTTTCTCTTACCTCTAATAACTGTTCTACTACATGTACCGAAGTAAAAATATCTTCACGCACTACTCTTTCGCTAATCACAATAGCATCTTCAAAATTATATCCTTTCCAGGGCATAAATGCCACTTTCAAATTTCTGCCTAATGCTAATTCTCCTTTTTCACTACAATATCCTTCCGTAATGATTTGACCTGCATGAACTTTATCACCTTTCCGAACCAATGGTCGTAAATCAATGGTAGTATTTTGATTCGTTTTTAAAAATTTAGATAATTTGTATTCTTTTATGTTTGAATCAAAACTTACCAGCTCTTCTTCATCGGTTCGATCATAACGAATTTTGATAGAAGTAGCATCAACATATTCTACCACGCCTTCTCCTTCAGCCAGTATTTGAGTTCTTGAATCTCGTATGACACGTCCTTCGATGCCTGTTGCTACAATAGGAGCTTCGCATCGTAACAAGGGGACAGCCTGACGCATCATATTAGAACCCATCAAAGCTCGATTGGCATCATCATGTTCCAGAAATGGAATCAAGGCTGCTGCAATAGAAGCAATTTGCGAAGGAGACACATCCATTAAATCTACATCAGAAGGATCAACTATGGGGAAATCGGCTCCTAAACGGGCTTTTACTTTATTGCGAATAAATTTTCCGTTTTCATTCAACGGTGCATTTCCCTGGGCAACTACCAAATCTTCTTCTTCTTCAGCAGTATAATAAGAAACTCCATTTTCTGATAAATCAACTATGCCACTATTAACTTTTCTATAGGGCGTTTCAATAAAACCTAATTCATTGATTTTTGCATAAACACACAAAGAAGAAATCAATCCAATATTAGGTCCTTCGGGTGTTTCAATAGGACATAAACGTCCGTAATGAGTATAATGTACATCTCGAACTTCAAAGCCGGCACGTTCACGAGATAATCCTCCGGGACCCAAAGCCGACATCCTACGTTTATGGGTAATTTCTGCTAATGGATTTTGTTGATCCATAAATTGTGACAATGCATTGGTACCAAAAAAGGAGTTGATAACCGAAGAAATAGTTTTAACATTAATCAAATCTACTGGTGTAAACACTTCGTTGTCGCGTACATTCATTCGCTCACGTATGGTACGTACCATACGGGCTAAGGCTACGTTAAATTGATTATATAACTGCTCTCCAATAGTACGAACTCTTCGATTACTCAAATGGTCAATATCATCAACCGTAGATTTTGAATTAATCAGTAAAACGAGATACTTAATAATTTCAATAATATCTTCTTTGGTCAGAACCTTTGTTTCATTACTAATATTCAAGTTTAATTTTTGGTTGATTCTAAATCGTCCTACATCTCCCAAATCATATCTTTTTTCAGAAAAGAATAAATTATTGATCACTTCTCGAGCTGTAGCATCATCAGGTGGTTCTGCATTTCGTAATTGTCTGTAAATATAGAGTACAGCTTCCTTTTCCGAATTGGTCGGATCTTTTTGCAAGGTATTATAAATGATACTATAATCAATCTGTTCTGCTTCTTCTTTATGCAAAAGAATCGTTTGAGCACCCGCTTCAAGTATTAAATCGATGTGCTCATTCTCCAAGACTGTTTCACGATCAATGATAATTTCGTTTCGCTCAATGGTAACAACTTCACCCGTATCTTCATCTACAAAATCCTCTAGCCAGCTTTTTAAAACACGGGCAGCTAATTTACGTCCTATATATTTTTTTAGATTCGATTTGGATACTTTTACTTCTTCAGCAAGATCAAAAATTTCCAGAATGTCTTTATCGCTTTCGAAACCAATAGCACGAAGCAAAGTGGTGACAGGAAGTTTTTTCTTTCTGTCAATATAAGCATACATGATATTATTAATATCAGTTGCAAATTCTATCCATGAGCCACGGAAAGGAATAATACGTGCTGAAAATAATTTACTTCCATTAGCATGGAGACTTTCTCCAAAAAATACACCGGGTGACCGATGGAGTTGAGAAACTATTACTCTTTCAGCACCATTAATTACGAAAGTGCCTCTTGGAGTCATGTAGGGAATAGGGCCTAAAAATACATCTTGAATAACAGTATCAAAATCTTCATGTTCCGGATCCGTACAATAAAGTTTTAATTTTGCTTTTAAATTGACATTATAAGTTAAACCTCGTTCAATACATTCTTCTATGGAATAACGCGGTGGATCTATAAAATAATCTAAAAATTCAAGAACAAAATTATTACGTGTATCAGAAACAGGAAAGTTTTCAGTAAATACTTTATATAACCCTTCTAGTTTTCTTTTTTCAGGAGGAGTATCCATCTGGAAGAAATCCTGGAAAGATTTTAATTGTATGTCTAAGAAATCAGGATACTCAAGCTGATTTTTTATTGTGGAAAAATTAATTCTTTCAGTGTTAGTTAATGAAGACATTTTTCAAAAAGGTTATTTTTGTTCCAAAGATCTTTTATCATGTTAGATAGGAAAAAGTTTAGAACTCCCTTTTTACAGGGAGTCTAAACTAATAAGCTAATAATCAGCAGTTAATATTATTTAAGTTCAACTTCAGCTCCGCCGTCACTAAGTTGTTTTTGTAAGGTTTCAGCTTCTTCTTTTGAAAGACCTTCTTTAATTACTGAAGGAGCTGAATCAACCAAGTCTTTAGCATCTTTCAATCCAAGTCCCGTAAGATCTTTTACTAATTTAACTACTGCAAGTTTATTGGGACCAGGAGATTTTAATACTACATCAAAAGATGTTTTTTCGGGTTTTTCTTCAGCGGCTGCTGCAGCAGGAGCATTGCTTACAGCCACTGTTGCTGCTGCTGGTTCGATTCCGTATTCTTCTTTTAAAATTTGAGCTAACTCGTTTACTTCTTTAACTGTTAAGTTAACTAATTGTTCTGCAAAAGCTTTCAAATCTGTCATTTTACTATGATTTTTAATTTTTATTTTTGATTTTACTAAATTATTTTTCTGACAATGTTTTTAACAAGCCATGAATAGTGGTACCTCCTGATTGGAGTGCGGACAATACATTGCTTAATGGTGACTGTAACAAAGTAATTATTTCGCCAATGAGCTCATTCTTGCTCTTAATATGAATCAATGTTTCCAACTGATTTTCACCAATATAAAAACTTTCTTCAACATAAGCAGCTTTAAGTACCGGCTTTTTATTTTTGGTGCTAAAATCTTTAATAACTTTAGCAGGCAAATTTGCCACATCTGAAAGCATCAAAGCCGTTTCTCCTTTCAGAATGGGATAAAGGTCACTAAAATTAGTTGAAGAATTATCGAGAGCTTTTTTAAGCAATGTGTTTTTTACAACCATCAGCTTAATTTTTTCTTTATAGCATATTCTCCTTAATTCACTGGTTTGTGCCCCATTCAAGCCCCCAATATCTGTTAGGTAAAAATGAGGATACTTGCTTAAAATTGACTCAATTTCTTGAATTATTTTTCCTTTCTCTTCTTTTTTCATAAATGAATGTTTTTTTAATCTTCTATAGATTTTGGATCTACTTTGATGCCCGGGCTCATAGTACTGGAAAGATAAATACTTTTTATGTAAGTACCTTTAGCAGTAGAAGGTTTTAATTTGATTAAAGTTGTGACAAACTCTCTGGCATTTTCAGCAATCTGTTCGGGCGTAAAAGAAACTTTACCGATCGAAGCATGAACAATGCCATATTTATCCACCTTGAAATCAATTTTACCCTGTTTTACTTCTTTTATTGCCTTTGCAATATCATTTGTCACTGTTCCACTTTTAGGATTTGGCATTAAACCACGAGGACCTAAAATACGTCCCAAAGCTCCTAATTTACCCATCACAGAAGGCGTTGTGATAATTACATCTACATCTGTCCATCCATTTTTAATTTTCTCAATATATTCATCTAATCCTACATAATCAGCTCCTGCTTCTTTTGCAGCAGCTTCCATATCAGGAGGACACAAAGCAAGTACAGTAACTTTTTTCCCCGTTCCATGAGGCAAAGTAACTACACCACGAACCATCTGATTGGATTTACGAGGGTCTACCCCTAAACGAACATCAATGTCAACCGAAGCATCAAATTTAGTGGTAGTAATTTCTTTCACTAATTTAGCTGCTTCTTTCAGAGGATAAGCTTTCCCTGGTTCAATCTTTTCTAAAGCAATTTTTCTATTTTTTGTTAAAGTCGTCATTGTAATTAAAGTGTTAATTAATTATTACCCGGAAAATCACCTTTTACAACAATCCCCATACTTCTCGCTGTACCAGCAACCATTTTCATTGCAGCTTCTTCCTCAAAACAATTCATGTCCACCATCTTATCTTTTGCAATGTTTCTCACTTGATCCCATGTGATTTCAGCAACTTTCTTACGATTGGGCTCTGCTGAACCACTTTTAAGTTTGGTAATTTCAAGTAATTGTATTGCAACTGGAGGTGTTTTTACTACAAACTCAAATGATTTATCGGTATAATACGTAATAATAACGGGTAAGATTTTACCTGCCTTGTCCTGAGTTCGTGCATTAAACTGTTTGCAAAACTCCATGATATTGATACCTTTTGAGCCTAAAGCAGGACCAACAGGCGGGGAGGGGTTTGCTGCACCTCCTTTGATTTGTAATTTAATAATTCCAGCAATTTCTTTTGCCATAATTGTTTAAATTTTGATTTTTTAATGGAATAGTAATAAAAAAACTCCTATTCCTTTTCAACTTGAGTAAAACTTAATTCGAGCGGTGTTTTCCGACCGAATATAGTAACCATAACTTTAAGCTTTTTCTTTTCAGTGTTTACCTCATCAATTGTCCCTGTAAATCCAGAAAAAGGTCCATATGTTACTTTTACATTGTCTCCTTTATAAAAAGGTGTAAGGATTTCTTCTTCACTTTCTTGAAGTTCATCCATCGTACCTAAAATTCTATTTACTTCTGAAGGACGAATAGGGGTGGGTATTTTATTTTTTTCACCAAGAAATCCCAACACGTTGGGTATATTTCTGACACGATGAATTACCTCACCAAAAAGATTAGCTTCTATCAAAACATATCCTGGCATATAATTGCGTTCTTTAGCAATTTTTTTACCGTTACGAATTTGATAAACTTTTTCAGTTGGAATCAATACTTGATGAACATACTGACCTAAATCAGAATTTTTCATCTCTGATTCAAGATATTCCTTTACCTTATTTTCTTTCCCACTAATGGCACGTAAAACATACCACTTTAAATTTGCTGAATCAGTCACAGTATTGACCTCCCGCTAATTAAATTATAACAATTTTTCATAAATGAATGTCATGATATTTTCAAAACTAACGTCCATAATCCATACGATCAGTGCAAGTATGATGGAAGCAATCAATACTACAACTGCAGTGTTAGTAACTTCTGATAAAGTTGGCCACGATACTTTATGAACCAGTTCTGAATAAGACTCTTTGATATAATTAATTATTTTTTTCATTCTATCATAGATTTGCACGGGCAGAGAGACTCGAACTCCCGACACCTGGTTTTGGAGACCAGTGCTCTA